>CALMTT010000531.1 GCA_937872615.1 uncultured Verrucomicrobiaceae bacterium
ATCAACGCCGGCCCGTCGAGGGGAACCTCGATCTGCGGCGGCACCTCCGCCACCCGGAAGTCGGGCGCCGAGGGCGGCAGCGCCATCAGCTCCTTCAGCGCCCGCGCGTCGAGGTTGCGCTGCTGCTCCGCCGCCAGCGCCGCCGCCTGGTAGCGCGCCTGCTCCATCTCGATCTTCGAGAGCTCGTTGCCCGAGAGCGCCCCCTTCCTCACCCGCTCGCGCGACACCCGCACCGTCTCCGCGTACTGCTCCCCGATCTTCTGCGCCAGCGCCAGCCCAAGCCCCGCCACCGCCACAAACACGCCGATGACCTCCAGCGCATACGTCACCGAAAACGTCTGCCGGAAGATGCGCAGCGCCTCGCGCCTCAGGTGAGCATTCGTGAACACCGAAAGCCCCGGATGCGCCTCCGCGATCTGTTTTGCCACCGCCTCCGCATCCGCGCCCGGTTTCAGCATCAACGCCACCCGCCAGGCCATCTCACCTTCAAACCATGCCGGGAAGGTTTCCTCCGAGATCGTCACCGCGCCGCGTTCATTCCCATAATCCGCCTGAATGCCACGAATGCTCACTCGATGCCCACCGGGTAGTTCCAGCGCATCACCCACCTTCACTTCAAAACGCTCCGCAAAGCTCTCATTGATGATCGCCCCTCCATCACTCCACCACTCCACCTCCCCAGGCTCCTTCACCCACGCATACGCATCCTGCCGCTGCGTGAACGGGCCATCCACACCCAGCACCATCGTCGGCGCTCCGCGCAGCGTGATGCCACGCGCACGCAGCGTGGCCACCTCCGTCACCTCCGGCATGGCTCGAAGCCTCTCGATGGTCGCCGCGCTGATCTGATGCGTGCTGCTCGCGCTTTGAGCACCAGCACTCGAAACATACAAATCGGCCTTCATGCTCCGCTCGATCCAGCCGCGCATCGTTCCATCAAAGCTCGACACCATGATCGCCATGCCCGCCGTCATCGCCACCGCACTCGCCAGCGCCGCCACCGCGAAGCGATGCCGCACCGTGGGTCGGCGCAGTTGGCTCAGGCCGAGGCGGAGCGTCACACGGTCAAACATCTGTCCAATCTGACGCATCGGTCTCATCAGCTTCGCCGCCGCCAAACTCGATCCCAACAACCAGCACAACGCCGCCGCATAACTCGCCAGCGGCACCCGCGTGCCACCGCTGAGCCTCCACGCACCCAGTTGAGCCAAAAGCATCGCCACGGCCATCAGCGCCCATCCCAGCCACTCCGCCCGCCACCATCCACCGCCGCTGAAAACAGCCGCTTTGCGCCCAAGCATGTGCACCGGCGGCGTTCGCGACGCCTCACATGCCGGCCACCACGCCGCGATCAAACTCGTCACAATGGCGATGCTCATGCTCAACATCGCTTCACCAAGATACAAATCGGCGCTTTGCACGCTCGACGCCCCATACAACGCATTCACCGTCTTGCTCACACCACCCACGGCCGCCTGCGCCCCGAGCCAGCCCACCAGCAAACCCAGTCCACCACCAACCACACCCAGCAGCAGTGCCTCGATCAAAAACGCCCGCTGAATCACCCCATCCGTCACGCCGAGCGATTTCAACACGCCAATCTCCTCGCGACGCCGGATCACCACGCCATCCAGCGCCTGGAAAATCAAATACCCACCCACAAACAACGCCAGCAGAGACAGGATCGTCAGGTTCAGCCGAAACGCCTCCGTCATCGTTCCCGCCAGCGCCCGGCGATCCTCCGCACCGCTCACCTGCCAGCGCTGATTCGTCAGCTTGGTCAGCAACTCGTTCTTTTCCTCACGCAGCACGGGAAAAGCCTCGCCACGCATCACCACCACCTCCACTCGATCCACCTTGCCCTCGCGTTGCATGATTTTTTGCGCGGCTGGCAAATCCATCAGCAGCATCGTTTCCGGCAGCGTCGGCACGCCCGGCTGCTCTTTGACCACACCGCTTACTTTCAGCGAAATCACCTGCTCATGCATCACCACGCGAATCTCTTCGCCCACGGCCTTGCGCAGCTTCTCGCTCACAAAAACACCTTCCGCCGCCTTCGCATCGCCGCTGAGACCCGCCGGAGCCTCGCCACGCAAATTCAGCAAACTCACGAAATCCGTGCCCACGAGCTTCCACGTCACGCCGGAGCCAATTTCGACGGTTTGACCTTCTTCAAACGGCATCACCGTCTCCTCGATCACCGGCAGCAGATGCACCGGACGCTCCGCCAAAGCATCCCGCATCTCACGCAGCCACTTTTCATCGAGTGAGCCCGTCGTGCCGGTGATCGTGAAATCCGCCTGCCGTGTGATGCCGCTCGTGAACTGCTCGAAGCCTGAAAGCGCCGCGCGATTCGCCAGCCGCATCGCCAGATACACGCCAGAGCCAAGCGCCAGGATCAACATCAGCATCACCTGCTGCCGCCACGCCAGCCGCCAATGCCGCAAGGCGCACTTTTCGAGGATGAGACGCACGGTGGTCATGCCGCCAAAGAAAGTGGAACAGGTTTCCAACCTGTTCGATTCCGCGTTCGAGGGCCGCGAGCCGTTCCGAACAGGTTAAAAACCTGTTCCACTTTGGGCTTCGCGCTCATGACTCGATCAGCTCTCCATCCCGCATGCGCAGCACACGATCACATCGTTTCGCCGCCTCCTCGCTGTGCGTGACCATCAGCAAAGCTGCGTTGGTCTCGCGCACGATCTCGGCGAGCAGATCGAGCACTTGCGATCCCGTGTGCGAATCCAAATTCCCCGTCGGTTCATCCGCGAGCAGCAACGCCGGCCGGTGAATCACCGCCCGTGCAATCGCCACGCGCTGCATCTCGCCACCTGAAAGCTCCGATGGCAACGCGGACGCGCGATGTGCCACCCCCACACGCTCCAGCAAGCTGCGCACACGGCTTTCACGCTCGGCCGAGCTTACGCCGATCAATTGCAGCGGCAGTTCCACATTCTCCGCGGCGGTGAGAGTGGGCAGCAGATGAAAAAACTGAAACACCGTGCCGATCCGCACACGACGCACGCGTGCCAATCCATCGGCATCGAGCGCGTGCAGCTTGTCTCCCGCAACGATGACCTCACCGCTGTCCGCGCGATCCACACCGCCGATGCAATTTAAGAGCGTCGTCTTTCCGCTGCCGGAAGGTCCGAGCAACGCCGCACGCTCACCCGCCGCGAGTTCAAACGACACGCGGCGCAGGATGGGGCGTTCGGCGTAGGCTTTGGTGAGGGAGCTGACGGTCAGGACGGAACTCATTCCATGATCATACGATGCCAGCAGAGGTTTGGGATTGCCATTCGTGAGCAAAACAAAGCCGGGGCCGCTCCTCAGCGAACCCCGGCTCCGCAATGTTGTTGGTTGCGGTAAATCAGTTGATGGTGCCGGCGAGGCCTTCGGCATTCAGCGCGGCGGCCAGTTCGGCCTTGGTGAACTCACCTTCGACGGTGAAGGACTGCGCTTTGGAAACAATGTCGTGCTTCGAGATCCCGGAGACGTTCTTCACCGCGGCGATGGCGGCGTTCGCGCACTTTTGGCAGCAGAGATGCACGCCGGTGACAGTTGCCTTCGTGATCTTGGCTTCGGGTTTCGCAGCAGCGGCAGACTTCGAGGCAGACTCTTCACCCTCGACCTTGCCGAAGTAACCCGCGGCGATGATCGCCTCGACGGCCTTCTTGGCATCGGTCTTCTTTTTGGTCGTGATGGTGATGGTTTTGCCTTCAGCAGTCACGCTGATGTCCTTGCCGGCGCTGGTTCCAGCTTTGACAATACCATTGGTGCAGCTCTTGCAGCAATTGTGCACGCCGGTCATGGTGACCGTGGTCTCGGCCTGCGCAAACGCGGCCAGAGCAAACAGAGAGAAGATGATTTTCTTCATTGGGTGTGTGCTGCGACGATACGACACACTGAATTCTTTGCACGAATTTATTTTTAACGTCGAATCGCGGTCATGAATCCGCGTGCGACCGCGGTGTCATGATAGTCGCCCGGCGTGAATCCAGCTTCGTCGAGCAGCGCGGCGTATTCACCGGTGCTGTAGCACTTGCCTTGTGTCGAGTGCATCAGGAGGCAGGAGTATTCGGCGACGTGCAGCGGGCCGTTTTTCTCCGCGTTGATGAAGGCATCGTGAATGATGAGTAAGTCACCCGGCTTCATCGCAGCATGTGAAACCGCGAGCAGCTTCCTCACCTCGGCCACGCCCCAGTCGTGCAGGACGTTCGAGTAGAGATGAACGTCGCAGCCTGTGGGTAACCCATCGAACATGTTCCCCGTCGCCACGCTCACGCGGTCGGCGCAGCCGCGTTCTTCGATCAATTTGCCCGCGATGCGATCCACCGGTGCTTGATCGAAGGCGATGGCTTTGAGGTGCTTGTGCTGCGCCGCGATGGAGCTGGCGTAGATGCCGCTGCCCGCGCCGATATCGAGCAGACAGGAGCGGCCGGTGAGATCGAGCTTCTTCGCGAGGGCCTGCGAGAGATAGAGACCGCGGCAGTCCATCGCTGCGGTAAATTTGCGGGCAAAGTCCTCCTGCTCCATCGCCTTGTGCCAGTCGAAGGCCGCCTTGTCGCCGCTCCAGCCGGCGGGTTTGTCCGTTTTGAGCACTTCGAGGTAGTCACGAGCAATCGGCCGCTCATGCAGCGAGGCGTAGTAAGGCCGCAGATCCCACACCGAACCCGCGCGGAGATGCTCTTTCGCGGTGTCCGTGGCATGAAACACGCCGCCGTCCTTTTTCACCCATCCATTCGCCGTGAAGAGCGTGAGCATCACATCCACCGGGCGCTCTTTGAAACCAAAGTGATCGCAAATGCCGCTGAGCGAAGATGGATTCGCCGACAGCCAGGTGAAGAAATCGAGACTGAGCGCCGCCGTGATCAAATCGACCGCGTAAAGGCTGTCGCGGTATCGATAGATGTTCAGCGGGTCGGTCTGCGGAGCGGAGGTGAGGTCGTGCGGCATGAGAATGCCATGATGAAGGCATCACTCCGACGCGGCAAAACCTGATTTCACTTTTTAGCCAGCGGGACGACGAGATTACCTGTGATGAAAAGCAGGCGTGAGATGCCTTCGGAAGGTTGTGAGCCTAAAACGACGGTCTGACCATCCCAGATGGTGACGGAGGTGGTGATGGCGTTGGCAGTGTTTTTGTTCTGCGGAGGCGTTCCGATGTTCATGTCGATGGTGTATCCGTCTTGGCCGATCACGGGATCGATCTTCATTTCAGATCCACCCAAGGCTGCCGGCAGGTCATACATCTGCGATTGCTGCTTCGGGTTGATGACTTCGATTTTGACGCCTGCCTCAGCAGCGAGACGCTTCATGAGTATTTCCAACTGGGGCGCGGTAAAGACTCCAGCCAACGTGAACTGCCGTGGAGCGGCAGGCGTGGCTGGCTGGGCATTGAACGATGGTTCAACGGCTTCGACCTTGGTCGTCGATGATTCGAGGAATTCAGTCATCATCTTCATCAGATCGCCTTTCATCTCCACGGCCTTCACGTTGAGGTGCACATGCTTCTTCGGTTCTTCGGCCTGGATCAGGGCATCGAGCCAGGCATCGATGAGCTCCAGATTTGGCTTGGTGTTGCGAACGGTGAGTTTTCCGTCTTTGAATGAGGCGTCAGCACCTTTCGGAAAGGGGACTTCAGCAGCTTTGAGCACCTCGACAGGCGATTTCTCCTGCGGGAAGTTTTTCGGGAGCTTGTAAACTCGCACGGCCCACTCGTTGGCGGCTTTGTCGGGCACGTTCATCGCGGTTTGGGAAGGCTGCATTGTGGCCGTGGACTCAAAGTTGATCGCTCTCTGGCCGTTTGGGTTCAGTGCTTCGGCGGTGATGAGCACGGTGACGGGCTTTTTCGAAGTTGGCAGATGCAGCAGGAGCGTTTCGCCGCTCGCGAGCACGGCTTTGGAGGAGACGGTGAAGGTTTGCACACGGCTCCAGTCCGGCTGGGCATCCTTTTTGGGCAGCCAAGGTTGCTCCGCATCGGGATCGATGCCGAGATCGACCTTGGCTTCGATGCTGGCCTTGCCTTCAGATGCCGGGTTGGCGACGAGTTTGATGCTGGGACCGATGAATTTGATCTCGGGCACAGCATCTTTGGGCCATGGCTTCGACGGATAAATCTCCCGCACAACCTCGACGGTGGCTCCTTGCCCCATTTTTGTGGTCACGCTCGGGGCGCTCATGAGGTCGATGCCTTTTTTCTGTGAGACCTGGGCCAGGAGTTCTTTTGCCTCTTCCGGTTTGAGGATGCTTTCATGCTTTCCGATCAAGGTATCGGCCTGGATGAGTTTGCATCGAAAGTATACTTGCGGCAGCCGCTGATGGAGGCGGTCGATGATGGCTTCGATTTGGTCGAGCGCGGTGCGGGCGTGGCGCACGATCAACCGGGATGTGGCCGCTTGATAGATGGCGCTGGAACCTTCCGGGAAGGTAATGCCATGCTTTTCGAGCAAAGCCCGAGCCGTGGCATTGGCTGGCACGAAATCTGGCGCGACTATGTAAAGCCGCGTAAACATCGTGTCGTCCTGTGGATCGGCCTTCAACGGCTCCTGTGCCGCGGCAGTGGCGATCCCAAAAGATGCCGCGACGAAGGGCGTGATCATGGCGAAAGCCAAGCAGCCGAGCACAAACAACGCGCCGAGCTTTTTTCGCACGCCGCGGGCTTCCATGAGAGCGACGAGGCGGTCCTTCAAACGACGTGCCGGACGCGAGCGTGCGATCGTCATCGCGAAACGAGAGGGTGAGGGCTTGGCGGCCCAGGAGAGCAAAAAGTCAGCGTAAGGTGTGTGATCCGGCTCCTCGCCGACGGCGGCGGCATCGCATGCCTCCTCGCGGGCTCGGGCGAATTCCTCGATGAGGGCATGCACGAAGGGATTCCACCAGAGGAAGGTAAGGACGATGTTTTGCAGCAGCACAGCCACCGTGTCGTTCGTGCGCAGATGCTCCATTTCGTGCCGGAGAAGCCAGCGCCATTGCTGCGGCGAGAGATCATGGAAAGCGGAGGCAGGCACTGCGATGATCGGAAAGAACCATCCGGCGGCGCAGGGTGTGCATTCGCCATCATGAACTCGAAGGCGATCTGGATTGAGGTCTGGAGGAAGCTTCTCGTATTCGGCAGATGACGGATAGCGGAGGCGCCATGCCCAGCGCTGGATGCGAAAGCTCTGCACGAGCAGCCTCATCAGCAAAAGGGCCGTGACGACCCATGAGAAGCGGTGGAGCCATTTCACGAGGTCATTCACATCCCACGATGGAGCAGCCGTGGGCGCTGCTGTCGAAGGCACGATGGCCTTTTGCGGCTCCACCTTCACCCGCCAGTCCTGCTCGAGTGTCTCGCGGATCGGCGTGAGGACAGGAACGTGCTGTGTTGTCGGGAAAAGATCGCGGAAGGAGATGTCGAAGGGGCTGTAGAGGCACATCAGCACCGCCAGATTCGCGAGGATGCAGCGGCGAAGGGCATCGCGGATGACGAAACGCACGAGCAGCCACGCCGTAGCTCCGATGACGAGGCTGTGAACGAGAAAATTGACGAAGGTGATGGTCTCCGCGCTCATGACGAGGCTCCTCCTTTCTTCGTGCGCACAAGCTTGCGCAGCTCGGCGAGCTCCTCCTCGCTGATCTCGCCGTTTTCGACGAGGCAGCGCACGAGGGCGAGGCTGCTACCGCCAAAGAATCGCTGCTTCAACTCGGCGAGTACGCTGGTGCGGCCGCGCTGCTCCGGCACGGCGGGTTCGTAAGCATGGCTGCGGGTGGAGTCGTCGCGCATGATCCAGCCTTTGGTTTCGAGGCGGGTGAGCTGGGTTTGGAGCGTGTTTCGCGTCACGGGCTCATCGCGACCTTGGTTCACGGCCTCCAGCAGTTCCAAAACGGACGCGGGATGCTTTTTCCAAAGGATGTCCATGAGCGCCTGCTCGGCGGCGGAGAGAGGTGGAAGCTGCTTTTTCGCCATATTTCGCGAGTTTGCCGACAAGTGTCGGATTTGTCGAGGAAAATGTCCGACAGGTGTCGGAGATGGCAGATGGAGTGGTGGAGAAGTGGAGTGCTGGGTGCCTGAATCACCAAAACTCCAATGCTCCACCACTCCAGCCCTCCGTGTGCTCCACTTTCCTGACGGAATCCGCTGTTCGCGGCCGTTGACTTGGCCTCCACTTCCAGACAGCATCGCGCCCACCATGTCCTCACCTGCCCCCAAGCTCACGACCACGCATTGGCTCATCATCGTCATCGCCAGCATCGGCTTCCTGTTTGATACCTATGAGCTGCTGATGACGCCGCTGACCGCACCTCCTGCGATCGCGGAGCTGCTGGGTGTAGACATGACGCATCCGGCGGTGACGGAATGGACGGGCAAGCTGCTGTGGATCACGGCGCTGTGCGGCGGCATCTTTGGCCTGATCGGCGGCAAGCTCACCGATGTGCTCGGGCGCAAGTTTGTGATGGCTGCGAGTATCTTCGTCTATTCGTTTTCGCCCTTCTGCGCGGCGTATTCGACCTCGCTGACGATGTTCATCTTCTTCCGCAGCCTTACCTTCATCGGCGTGTGTGTCGAGTTCGTGGCGGCCATCACCTGGCTGGCGGAGGTGTTTGAGGACAAGCATCAAAAGGAGAAGTGGCTGGGCATCACGCAGGCCTTTGCCTCGCTCGGCGGTTTGCTCGTGACGGCGATCAACGTGTGGATCCTCGCGAACATGAAGGACCTGCCTGCGCTTGGCCTACCCGCTGCGTCTTCGTGGCGCTACCTGCTCATGACGGGCATTCTCCCGGCGATCCCGATTGCTTTGATGCTGCCTTTTGTGCCGGAATCGAAGGTGTGGAAGGAAAAGAAGGCCGCCGGGCTGCTGAAGCGTGCCAGCATCGGTCAGCTCTTCGCACCGGAACTGCGTCGCGTGACCATCGTGACGGCCGTCCTTTCCGCCTGCGCCTACGGTCTGGCCTTTGGGGCGCTGCAAATCACGCCGCTGCGCATTGCTCCGGGCCTGCCTGAGCTCGCCGAGACCAGCAAGAAGATGGCGCCGCTGCGCAAGCAGGCCGCCGAACTCGCCGTCGCGAAGCAGAAGGCCGCCGCAGGCTCTCCCGAATTCAATGACGCCGCCAACAAACTTGCCGTCGTGAAGAGTGACATGGCTCCTCTCGACAAAGAAGTGAAGGCGGTCGGCAACAAAGTGCAGTTTTATCAAGAGATGGGCGGCCTCGTCGGCCGAATCCTGCTCGCCGTGCTTATCATGGTCGGCCTGAGCCGCGTGGCGCTTTTGAAGGTCTTCCAGGTGCCTGCGCTCATCCTGCTGCCGCTGACTTATCTGTCGCTCTTCACGGCGGGTGGCTCCAGTTTCATGTGGGCCTACGCGTTGTGCGGCCTCGTGACCGTGGCGCAGTTCAGCTACTTCGGTGAGTATCTGCCAAAAGTGTTCCCGATGCATCTGCGCGGCACGGGCGGTAGCTTTGCCACCAACGTCGGCGGTCGCATGATCGGCACCAGCATGGCTTTTGTGACCACGAACCTCGTCGCGCCGATGATCTCCGGTGATCCCACCAAGATCCTGCCGATCCATCTCGCCAAAGCCGCCGGCTACGTCGGCCTCAGCATCGCCTTGCTGGCCCTCGTGGTCGGCATGTTCCTGCCCGAGCCGAAGAGCGAGGAGTGATCTTCGCTCACAACGCCTCGCGCAGGATCGCGATGAGTTCGTCGTGACCCAGCGCGACCGGGTTCGCCTTCATGCTGCTCGCTGCGGCGGCTTTGCGGGCGATTTCATCCAGATCAGACTCCTGGATGGCCCAGGTCTGGAGTTTGGGAATGCCCAGACGTTGCGTCATACGACGCAGGAAAGCCACCGCATCGCCCCCGAGCATGGCATCGACACGATCGAACTTCTCGCGATGGACGACACGTCTGGCGTTCTTGGCCCAAACCGGCGCGAGCAACGCTGCACACACCGCACCGTGCGGGGCGTCAAACATTCCGCCAATCGGCGCGGCGAAGCCATGCACAGCACCGAGGCCTGCATTCGCCAAGGCCATCCCGCTGTAGAGAGCGCAGAGCGCTATGTCCTCGCGGGCGTCGAGGTCATCACCTTGGTGAAAGGCCTTTTCGAGGGATCGCACGGCCCGTTGGATGCCATCGACGCACAGCGCATCCGTCATCGGTTGCGCCCGAGAGCACACAAAGGCTTCGAGGCATTGCGTGAGCGCATCCATGCCGCTCGCCGCCGTCACGGCAGGCGGCACGCCGCGAGCCAGCGCGGGATCGATCAGCGCCACACGCGGCAGCATGCTGGTATGGCGCAGGCTGGCCTTTACACGATGCGTTTCACTCGCAATCACGGCATTCCGCGTGGCTTCGGCACCGGTGCCAGCCGTCGTCGGCACGGCGATGAAAGGTAGTGGTGCCGCGTCGAGCGCCTTGCCTTCGCCAATCACTTCAATGTAGCGCATCAGATCACGTGGCTGTGTTGCCATTGCCGCGATGGCCTTGCCGGCATCGATCACACTGCCACCGCCAACAGCTACTACGACCTCCGCGGTCTTGGCCAAGGCCGCGCCTCGCTCCACATCGCTGATCTTGGGTTCACCCGAGACGGCCAAACGCGTGGCCTGAGGCAGCACAGCAAAACGATTCGGATCACTTCCGGTCACCAGCAGCACCTTGGATCCCCACTCCGAGCACAAGGCCTCCAACTCGGACACCACGCCGCGTCCGAAAACAATCCGCTGCGCTGTCGCAAACTCGAAACGATTCATGGGCGCGTCATAGCCCGGCTTTGTGGGCCGCGCTACGATGATTCAAAGCTGGCGGATTCAGTCACGGCGCACATTTCAATGCCACCGCGCATTTGCCCGCATGGAGCGTCTCGCTAGCCTCACGCTCCCCATGGCAAAAAAATCCGCCCGCAAACTCATCGCCGACTCCATCCGCATCCGCGGGGCGAAGCAAAACAATCTGAAGGGCATCGACCTCGACCTGCCGCTGGGGAAATTGAATGTCATCACGGGACCGAGCGGCAGCGGGAAGTCGTCGCTGGCCTTCGATACGATCTACGCGGAGGGGCAGCGGCGGTATGTGGAGACGTTTTCGCCTTACACGCGGCAGTTCTTTGAGCGCATGGACAAACCGAAGGTCGATGCCATCGAGGGCATCCCGCCCGCCATCGCGATCGAGCAGGTAAACAACATGCGCAGCACGCGCAGCACCGTCGGCACGATCACGGAGATCAATGACTACCTCAAAATGATCTTCCCGCGTCTCGCCGAGGCCACCTGCCCCGGCTGCAAACGCCCCGTGCGGCCGGAAACGCCGGAAAGCATCGTGCGCGAGCTGTTGAGCGCTTACGCCGAAAAACAGGCCCTCATCCTGTTTCCCGTTCCCGTGCCGAAAAACGCCGTCACAGCCGATTTCGCCGCGTTTCTGCAATCGCAGGGCTTTGTGCGTGTGTGGCTCTACGGCACCGTCATCCGCCTCGACGACGCGGAGGCGCTCAAAGGCCGCAAATTGCCTGCGCAGGTGCTCGTGGTGCAGGATCGCGTGGCGCTCGATGCGAAGCAGCGTTCGCGACTCAGCGAGGCGCTCGAAGCCGCGCTGCGTTATGGAAAAGGCAAGGTCGCGGTGAATATCGAGGCTGAGACGCGGCACTTTTCGACCGACTGGTCCTGCGCCGACTGCGGCATCACACTTCCCACACCGACCCCTGGCCTCTTCAGCTTCAATTCACCCATCGGCGCATGCCCGACGTGCCGCGGCTTTGGCCGCACGCTCGGCATCGACATCGGCAAGGCGATCCCGGATGAGTCGCTGAGCATCAATCTCGGCCTCGTGCGTCCCTTTCAAGGCAGCACCTATGGCGAATCACAGCTCGATCTCGAACGCGCCGCTCGCAAGCGCGGCATCGACATCCACAAGGCCTTCGACGATTACACGCCCGAGGAGCGTCACTGGCTCATCGAGGGCACCGACCCCGATCCTGAGGTCGCCTACAATCGCGGCGAGTGGTATGGCGTGCGCGGCTTCTTCAAGTGGATGGAATCGCGCAGCTACAAGATGCACGTCCGCGTCTTCCTCAGCCGCTACCGCGCCTACACCGAGTGCGGCGATTGCGGCGGCGGCCGCTTGAAGAAGGACGCGTATGCCTTCCGCATCGGTCCGCACACCATCGCCGATCTCTGGCGTATGCCGGTCAGTGATTTGCATCCGCTCGTGCAAACCTGGCCGCTCAAAGAAGGCGATCACGCCGCGAAACTGCTGCGCGATGAAATCGCCAGCCGCGTGAGCTACATGGACCGCGCCGGCCTCGGCTACCTGAATCTCGATCGCCAAACGCGCACCCTCAGCGGCGGCGAGCTGCAACGCGTCAATCTCACCACCTGCCTCGGCGCTTCGCTCGTGAACACCCTCTTCGTCCTCGACGAACCCAGCATCGGCCTGCACCCGCGCGACATCGGCCGTCTCATCGGCGTGATGGAAGGCCTGCGCGACAAAGGCAACACGCTCCTCGTCGTCGAACACGAAGAAGCCGTCATGCAAGCCGCCGACAACCTCATCGACATCGGCCCCGGCCGTGGCGAAAAAGGCGGCGAGCTTGTGTTTAATGGGCCGCTGGAAAAGCTGTCGAAGACGAAGGGCTCGTTGACCGGTGATTATCTTTTCGGACGGAAGTCGATCCCCGTGCCGCAAACGCGGCGTCCTGTTTCAGGTTCCAAGTTTCAAGTTTCAAGTTCAGCCGCCGAAAATCCACTCGACCTCCCCACCCTCTCCGACGATGAATCCCGCAGCCGTGCCTACGCCGCCATCCTCCAGCCACTCCCGTCCGATCCGTCGCTTCGAGACCGATCCGGAAAAGCTGCGTCAAGCCCGCATCCGTGCGCCGAAGAACTCCACCGAAGCGCTCATCAAGAAAGTTTCGGCTGGGCTCGCCGCCAGAAAAGAGAGAGGTTTCTCGATGACCAGCTAGCCATTCTCAATCGTCACGCCACCGCGCCCGCCGATCTCGGCACGCACATTGGCGGCGGCGGTGAGCATGAAGTCTATCACCAGGAGGGCAGCCAGATCGTCCACAAAATCACGAACCGTGGTGAGTTCGGATATGTGATTGATCAGGATAGCGACAACAAGTCGAACAAGCTCACTCTGCGGCATGCTCTGCCTTCCGAATACCTGCTGCGCCTCGGCACCCAGAATCTTCTCTTTGGCGACACCATCCGGGTCGAAGCCATCTCCAAAGAGAAAGGCAAAACAGCCTCCATCATCACCTCGCAGGTCGAGGTCGATCTGGGACGCCCCACTCAGGCCGAAGTGAATGATTTCATGACTCAATGCGGCTTTGTGCGCGTGCCGGACGACATGATGCTCAGCCAATACAGCAACAAATTCTTCTGGTATCGTGCGGCTGACTCTGTGCTCACGGGCGACACAAACCCTGAAAATTTCTCCCGCGCCGCCGACAACATCATCGTCCCCATCGACGTCATCGCGCATCCGTATCCACGCGCTCTTTTCGAGTCCACCGCCAAGCAAAACGGCATCTCGATGAGCCACTTCAAGCCCGCTGCGAAGCCCAAAAGCACCCGCAAGAGCCAACTTGAAACTTCAAACCTGAAACTTGGAACTCTCTCCCTCCGCTCCGCCCGCCAAAACAACCTCCGCAAACTCGACGCGGACATCCCGCTGAACGCCTTCGTCTGCATCACCGGTGTCAGCGGCTCCGGGAAATCCACGCTCGTGCACGACGTGCTCTACCGGAACCTGCAAAAGCTTCGCGGCGAGGTTTGCGAGGAAGAACCGGGCCGCGTGGGCAGCATCAGCGGCTGGGAACAGCTCGGCAGCGTGGTGATGGTCGATCAATCACCACTCGCACGCACGCCGCGCTCGACGCCGGCGGTGTTTGTCGGCGCTTTTGATCACATCCGCACGCTCTTCGCCGCGTGCGATGATGCGGCCACGCAGGGCATCATGCCCGGCTTCTTCAGCTTCAACAGCGGCGAGGGCCGTTGCGAGCGCTGCATGGGCAACGGCTTCGAAAAGATCGAGATGCAGTTCCTCAGCGATCTCTTCGTCACCTGCCCCGAGTGCGAGGGGAAGCGCTACAAGCCGCACGCGCTCAAAATCCTGCTCCACGGCAAATCCATCCACGACGTGCTCAGCCTGACCATCGACGACGCCGTGCCGTGGTTCGCCACCATCGAGCATCGCGCCGTCGCGGCGATCAATCGCAGCCTGCAACTCGTCATCGACGCCGGACTCGGCTACTTGAAGCTCGGTCAGCCGCTCAACACGCTCAGCGGTGGTGAAGCGCAGCGCCTCAAACTCGTCGGTCATCTGCTCGAACCTCAAACCCCCGGCAAAAGCAGCCTCCTTCTCCTCGACGAGCCCACCACCGGCCTCCACTTCGACGACATCGCGCTTTTAATAAAGCTGCTCCAACGCCTCGTCGATGAAGGCAACAGCCTCGTCGTCATCGAGCACAATTTGGAAGTCATCAAATGCGCCGACTGGCTTCTCGACCTCGGCCCCGAAGGCGGCGCGGCAGGCGGGACGCTCGTGATCGCGGGCACGCCGGAGGACGTGGCGGAGTGTAGTGCGTCGCATACCGGGCGCTACCTGAAACAAGTGCTCAGTGCTCAGTCCTCAGTGCTCAGAGAAGAGCCTGTGAAGCTGAAGATCAAAACTGAGCACTCAGCACTGAGCACTGAGCACTTCACCTCCGCCAACACCATCAGCATCCGAGGAGCCAGAGAGCATAATTTGAAGAACATCTCCCTCGACATCCCGCGCGACGAATTCGTCGTCGTCACGGGCCTCAGCGGCAGCGGCAAATCCTCCCTCGCCTTCGATCTCATCTTCGCGGAAGGCCAGCGCCGCTTCCTCGACTCCATGTCCGTCTATGCACGCACCTTTGTCGAGCAGATGGAGAAGCCGGAGGTCGATCTCATCACCGGCGTGCCGCCCACCGTCGCCATCGAGCAGCGCATCTCACGCGGCGGCGGCAAATCGACCGTCGCCACCGTCACGGAGGTGTATCACTTCCTGCGATTGCTCTTCGCGAAGCTCGGCACGCAGCATTGCCCGCAATGCGCCGTTCCCGTCAAAAAACAAAGCGCCGAGGCCATCCTCAAAACCATCCAGGGCCATTTGCGCACCAGCGGCGGCCATTTGCTCGCGCCGCTCATCAAGGCGCGAAAAGGCTTCCACACCGATGTGGCCGAAAACGCCGCCAAACACGGCATCGAGACACTTTGGGTCGATGGCGAGTTCAAGCCGACGATGGGCTTCAAACGCCTCGAACGCTTCAAAGAGCACAGCATTGATGCCGTCATCGCGAAGGTCGCCAAAGGCGAAAATGCCGATGTTTTGCGCCCGCACATCGAAACCGCCCTCAAGATGGGCAAAGGCACCATCAAGCTGCGTCTCGCCGACAAAACAATGCATGTCCTCAGCACCGAGATGAGCTGCCCGAGCTGCGGTTTGAGCTTTGAGGAGCTCGATCCGCGCCTCTTCAGCTTCAACAGCCCGCACGGCTGGTGCAAAGACTGCCGAGGCTTCGGCTACGTCGGAGCCAAACGCGATCTCCACGACCGCAACGCCGACGTTTCCATGCTGGAAGCCGAGTTGGAAGAAGAACGCCGCTTCAACAGCGACGACGACGAAAACGCCGCTCCACGCCAGCTTTGCCCCACCTGCCACGGCAGCCGCATCAACGAGATCGGCCGCGCTGTGCAGCTCCAGAAGAGCACCATTCAAGACTTCGCCAATCTCACCGCAGGCGAGGCCGCGAAGCTCATCGCGAAGCTCAAATTCGACGGCACCGAGGCCATCATCGCCCGCGACATCGTGAAGGAGATCGAGCAGCGCCTCAAATTCATGCAGGAGGTCGGTCTCGGCTACCTGCAGCTCAATCGCAGCGCCGACACGCTCAGCGGCGGCGAGGCGCAGCGCATTCGTTTGTCCGCGCAGCTCGGCAGCAACCTCCGTGGCGTGCTTTACGTCCTCGACGAGCCCACCATCGGCCTGCATCCACGCGACAACGAAAAGCTCCTCAACACGCTCACCGCGCTGCGCGACAAAGGAAACAGCCTCCTCGTCGTCGAGCACGATGACGAGACGATGAAACGCGCCGACACCATCCTCGACCTCGGCCCCGGCGCGGGCAAATTCGGCGGTGAAATCGTCGCCCAAGGCACGCTGGCGCATCTCTTGAAGTCCAAGCAGAGCGTCACCGGCCAAAGCCTCAAACATCCGCTCAGGCATCCCTCACGCGGCAGCCGCAGGCCTTTGCCATCCACGAAATCGAAGGACGGCTGGCTCCGCGTCACCGGCGCCACCGCGAACAACCTCCAAAACATCGACGTCGCCATCCCGCTCGCTCGTTTAACCGTGCTCACCGGCGTCAGCGGCAGCGGAAAGAGCAGCTTCATGCACGGCGCACTCTCGCCCGCCGTGCGTGAAAAGATCAGCAAAGCCAAGATCAAGGTCACGAAGGCCTGGAAGAGCGTCAGCGGCTTCGAAAACCTCCAAACCGTTCACGAAGTCGATCAAAGCCCCATCGGCAAAACCAGCCGCTCCTGCCCCGCAACCTATGTCGGCATCCTCGACGACATCCGCGCCCTGTTTGCTCAAGTGCCGCTCGCCCGCACTCGCGGATACACCGCCAGTCGCTTCTCCTTCAACACCGAAGGCGGGCGCTGCGAAACCTGCGGCGGCAATGGCGAGATCAAAGTCGAGATGGCCTTCCTGCCCACCACGCGAGTCCATTGCGAAACCTGCCACGGCCTGCGCTTCAACGCCGCCACGCTCGAAATCGAATACAACGGCAAGCACATCGGCGACGTGCTCCGCATGAGCATCACCGAGGCCGCCGAGTTCTTCGCGCCCGTGCAAAAGATCGCCCGACCGCTCAAACTGCTCGCCGACACCGGCCTCGGCTATCTTCAACTCGGCCAGCCCAGCCCCACCCTCAGCGGCGGCGAGGCCCAGCGCATCAAACTCGTCACCGAACTCCGCAGCGGCGACGGCAAAACGATCAAAGAGCAGCTCAAAGGCATTCAGAAGGCTGGGAAGCGCAATCTCTACCTCATCGAAGAGCCCACCATCGGCCTCCACATCCGCGACGTCGCCCGCTTGATCGACGTCTTGCACCGTCTCGTCGATGAAGGCCACACCGTCGTCGTCATCGAGCACCACCCCGACGTCTATGCCGAAGCCGACTACCTCATCGACATCGGCCCCGAAGCCGGAAACGAAGGCGGCCAACTCGTCGCAGCCGGAACGCCCGAGGAGGTGAAGAAGAGCAAAGTGAGCCGCACGGCGCGGTTTTTGTGAGCTGCGGCTTGCGCCTTGTTCGACAGGATCAACAGTCCGGGCATGAAAACGATCCTGTTTGTGTTCACCTGCGTGGCGTTGTCGGTGCATGCCACCACACTCGGCCTGGAGACCGTGAAAATGCCGGTATATTTGCACGGTTCGGACGGTGACAGCATGATCAAATTGATCGACGTGCCAATCATGAACGCCTCAGCGTTGCCTGAATCGCGCTACAGCTCGATTACGCATGCGTTCGTGCCGACCAGTGTTTCCAAGTGGGTGAAGCCAACGAACATCAATATCGCGCATGAATATGGCATCACCGCCTCCATGGAAGAGAAAGAAGAGGGTAACCTGCCTCACTGGGTCATCACCGTGGATGCCTCCACAGCCAAACGTCCCGAAGGTTATCCATTCACCATCGAACAAGTCACGGATGCCGTGGTGACGTGCGTGAAGCTGATGACCCCCACGGTGCCCGAAGATGAACGCAAAGTGACGATCAAGGTGTTGCCGACCAAAGCGGGTGCTCCGCGCAAAGCCGATGGGCCAAAGAAGTGAGCCGGAATCTCGTTGTCTTCATCTCGAAATCACTTCCTCGGCATGTTCGGAGGTGAAGAAATGGATATTGGTTTGCTTTGGAACGCGGTGTTTGCGCAGCACGGTTTTGATAATATCGAGGCTGCGGTCGCCATCGTAGAGGGCGAGGTCAATGTAGCAGTTCTTGAAACTTGTGGTGCCGCAGAAAGAGAAGCCGGAGGCTTCAGCTTTCAGGGCGGCAATCGGGTCGTCTTCGATTTCGCCACGTGAGTATGGTGGGAAGCCTTGACGCGACACCGCTGTCGTGTGCCGGAGGGTGCGCAAAGGCCGGAGAGTATTCTTCCCGCGCTCCACGGCGCTGGCGCGGGGTTCTTTGATGGCAGAAGTCCTCTCATGGCGATTTGAAAGCTTAAGGACCTAATTTCCGCCTTGCGAGCAAGCGGAGCGTGGAAACATTCGCTCTACGATACCGCCCGCTTCCCAATGAAACCCTTTCTGATCTTTGCGTGTTGCTGCCTCTTTGTGATTCGAGGATGGTCGCAACAAAACCCGCCAGCCGAGGCCTTGCCCGCGGTGCTGGCTTTTGAACTGGCAGAGTATCGGGCGAAGCGCGAGGAGGGCGTGAAGCGGCTGGCGGAAAGTGCCAAGGCACAACTTCTGGCGATCCAGCAGGCGCAGATGCAGGCCGGCAATCTGGAGGCGACGAACGCCGTCACGAAGGCGATGGCCCAACTACCAATCACATCGCCCGAAAAAGCCGATCCACCGGCGGGAGTGCCCACCGCGGCTGTCAGTGCTCTGAAGGATCATGCGAACAAGGTTTTTGCAGGCATCTCGGGCCTCAATGCCCAATTTGTGCCCCGACTGGAAAAAGTGAAGACGGAGTTGCTCAAGTCGGGCGATGTCGCAGGTGCGAATGCAGCTGATGCCAAAGTCCGGGAGCTTAAGGAGGAGGCCTTGAAGCTGACACCACCGAAAACGCCTGCTGGACGAAAACCGGAGGCGGAGGAGAGCTTTACCGTGGAGGCGTTGATTGATGGTGGAACGGAGCTGCACATCACCAAAGAGGGCATTTATTGGATGGTGCCGGGTGGCGAGGCCAAACCAGGACTGCACGAAGGCTCTAACGAGGCGACCTATGTGAATGGCAGCAGATGGAAGCCCAAGTGGCGGGTGAAAGGTGACCGCGGGCCGGATACGAGCGACGTCTATCTAATCACGACCACATCGCCGAAGCTCGTGGTGGAAACGGTGAACGTGTCACGTGAACGCTTTGGCAAGCATGAGAGCCGCACGCCGGTGGCGAACTCGATTAAGGAAGATCATTTTGTCGTTACCATCCGTGATCCCGAGGGTGGATCACGCTGGTATAAGCTGCGCATCAAGGCAGTAAAAGAATGAATCGTCACGCGGGCCGCTGCCACTCCTGAAACGGCCGCTCCGACAAACTGGCGTTCGTGTAGCGAAAGTCGTGGGAGACTTCGTCGCCGAGCCAGGTGGGGCGGGCGAAGGCGGTGTCTTCGGCCTCCAGCTCGATTTCGGCGACGATGAGGCCGGTGTTGGGGCCGTGGAATTCGTCGATCTCCCAGAGATGGCCGCCGTGGGGGACGAGATGGCGGGTTTTGTCGATCAAGGGCTGAAAACAGAGCGGGAGGAGGTTTTGCGCGGTTTCGAGTGGGAGGGGAAATTCGATCTCGGTTCGCGAAATGCCCTCGGTTTTGCCTTTGATGGTCATGAAGGCCTTTTCGCCGCTGAGGCGCACCCGCACCGTGCGCTCGGGATCACGCGAAAGATAGCCTTGGGCGATGCGGCGGCTCTCGGTGACTTTTGAGCGCCACTCGTCGGAGCGGAGGAGGAATTTGCGTTCGATTTCGGCGGGCATGCTTGCCGGGAGTTTGGCGTGAATTTTATCTTCCTGCTTCGCCTGTGATCTGCTTCAAGAGCCCAAAGAAGCCCTTCTTCCGACCGCTGGAGATGCCCCAGTTCACGGGGACGCTTTGGTAGCCGTCGTCGAAGGTTTCGTTTTTCATGCGGAAGTCGAAGAAGCCCCACGACACGTGCTCCTTCACCGCGGCGGTGAAGTTGTTGTCCGCTTGATCGAAGTCGAAGTGGTCGTCTTCGTTCACGACGATGGGGATCTGGCGGTCGCCGCGGGCTTTTTTGACCTTCGCGATGAACTTACGCATGGCGTCGGGGCCTTTGACGCCGTTTCCATGAATGAGCAGGAAGTCGGAATGCTCGATGACCTCCGCCGTGGGCAACGCGCCGCCCCCGAACGAGGTGCCGGCGAGCAATCCGGCGGCTTTCACGCGCTGGATGAGCTCGTGGACGCGTTTCGGCTTCAGGATGTCGTGGTCGTATTTCACATTCGCCTCGTTGTTCACCTCCACGAGCACATGCCGCCATTTTTTGGCGATGATCCAACGCGTCGTGGCATCCACGGCGGCGATCACGGCCTGCTCGTCCTTCACCCGCTGGTCCTGGCCGAAGTAAAAGACGCCGAGGATGACCACCATGCCGAGTTCGTCGGCTTTGGTGATGATTTGCTCCCCACGGGCGAGGTAATCCGGCCGCAGCGTGCCATCGGCGTTGATAGCCGTGTTTTGCCATGGCTGGTCCTTCGAGTAGCCGTAAGGCGAGCCGCCTTGCAGATTCAGCGTGAAGGCCAGCAGACCATGCGCCTCCCACTCCGGCATCGCGGCGATGAATTCGCGCGTGTTGCGCTGTGCGTCCCATTTGCCGGTGTCGGGATAGTCCCAGTTTTTCACGGTGGCCTCGTTTTGATCATCAAAGATGCCCTGCACCATGCGCGAATTCATGAGCAGGCCCTCGATGCGATGTCCCTGCCACTCGCGGCCCGCGTAAGTTGGTTTGCCGTTCAGATGGAAATCCTCGCCGTGAATGCTGACGACGGTTTGGGCGTGAGAAACGAGGCTGAGGGCGAAAAACAGGGCGAGGAGTCGCATGTGCCGCGAAACGCGAAATCGCGCGTCGTGTTGCGTGGAAGATTTCCTTGCCAGATCGACCGCTTTTTGGCGGTATGAGTTCCGCCATGCGCATTCTTCCGTTTCTTGCCGTCTTCCTCGCTGCCCTCAGCCTTCGCGCCGAGTCCATTTTGCCGCCCAATGCCCGCGTCGCCGTGATTGGCGACAGCATCACGGAGCAGAAGCTCTACTCGAAATACATCGAGACCTACCTGCTGGCCTGCACCGGGCGGAAGGACATCAAGGTCTTCCAGTTCGGCTGGAGCGGCGAACGTGCCGGCGGCTTCGCGGCGCGTCTCGAAAACGATCTCGCGGTCTTCAATCCAAACGTCGCCACGACCTGCTATGGCATGAACGATGGCAGCTACAAAGCCTACGCGCCGGAGATCGGCGCCGAGTATGAGAAAAACATGCGTGCCGTGATCGCCGGGCTGCAAAAAGTCGGTGTGAAGGCCATGGCGGTCGGCTCGCCGGGTGGTGTGGACCCTGATTTCTTCAAGCGCCCCACCATCGAAGGCAGTGTGTACAATCAAAACCTCGCCCAACTGCGCGACATCGCCAAAAAGCTCGCCGAGGAGAACAAGCAGCCCTTCGCGAACGTGCGTGACACGATGATGGACGCCCTCACGAAGTCGAAGGCGGCGCTCGGCAAGGAATACGGCCCGTTTGGCGGCGATGGCTTCCACCCCGCGCCCTCCGGCCAGCTTTTGATGGCGCAGGCCTTTTTGAAGGCGCTGGGCTTTGACGGTGAGATCGGCGTCATCACGCTGAACATGAAGGGCCAGAGCAATGCGAGCGAGGGGCACACGATCCAGCCGGTGAAGCTCGCGCCGGGCGCGATTCAGATCGTCAGCGACAAATGGCCCTTCTGCTTCGACGCCGATCCAAAGAGCGCCGGCAGCAATCGCAGCATCCTGCCCTTCACCAGCTTCAATCAGGACCTCAACCGCCTCATGCTGCACGTCATCGGCCTCGAAACCGAGAAGGCCAAGGTCACCTGGGGCCAGCAGACGAAGGAATTCACCCGCAACCAGCTCGAAGACGGCATCAATTTGAACGCCGAGTTCGACAAGACACCCTTCGATGGCGCTTTCGCCAATCTCACGAACGCCGTCGGCCAGAAGCAGGCCTTTGAGACGACGCTGGTCAAAAACCTCGTCACCCACATGCGCGTGATCGCCGCCGAAGCCGCCGAGGAACCCAAAGTGGCCGCCGCTCTCGCGAAGCTGAAGAAAAAGCTCGCCGATGAACACGCGAAGCAAGACGCGAATGTCCGCAAAGCCATCCAGCCGGTCACGCACACCATCCTGGTTCAAGAAGTCCGCTAATCGCCATGCAGCTCGCCGATTTGAAATGGAACGAGGTCGCCGCGTTGAGCCGTGACACGCCGGTGGTGTTTCCGGTGGCCGCGCTGGAGCAGCACGGCCGCCACATGCCGGTTTTTACCGACAGCATGCTCACGAACGAGCTCGTCCGCCGCACCGAGGCCGCGATGGGTGATCGAGTGCTCTTCGCGCCGCTGATGTGGCTGGGAAACTCTCATCATCACATGGACTTCCCCGGCACGCTCAGCGCAGAGCCACGCGTGTATCTCGACCTTCTGAACGGTCTGCTGGAGAACTTCATAGCACACGGCTTCAAGCGCCTCATCATCCTCAACGGCCACGGCGGCAACGACGTGCCCGGCAAGCAGTCGGTCTTCGAGACACGGCAGAAGCATCGCGACCGCAAAGACCTCCTCCTTCTCTTCACCACCTACTGGAATCTCGGCGCGGAGCCCTGGACACGCGACCCAAGCATCTCGCAGCGCGTCATGGGCCACGCCTGCGAATGGGAGACCAGCATGGTGCTGCGCCTCCGACCCGAACTCGTCGGCGATCTCGCGAAGACCAATGACGTGCCCTTCGGCAACCCTTTCGAGCCCGCCAGCCGCGGCTGGATCATGCCGGATCGCAGCGAACCTGGTCATGTCGGTGATCCCCGCAGCGCCACCGCCGAAAAGGGCGAGGTGCTGTTTCAATGCTTTAGCGAGGAAGTCGTGAAGCTGTTGGAGCGGGTGATTGCTTGGGATGGAAAGAGCTGGGAAGGATGATGTTATGAAAAGATGGCTAGCTACCCTTGCCATGATCGCTGGTGTCCTCGCCGGACTCGCGGTGACCTTGTTTGTCGGTTTGAAAATGGTGGGGATGACCGGTTTCTTCGTCGTGCCGGCGAATGGCATGGCAATCTTCATCAACAAGGGAGATCGCGTGATTACCGAAGGATTCTCTGTTCGAAGCCGGCTGCCTGATCGCGGTGATGTGATTGTCTTCACCACGGAGGGAATAAGCTCTGCCTACATGCCACCAGGCCCGCCGGTTTTTTACATCAAGCGTCTAGTCGGCCTGCCAGGAGACCGCCTCGAGTTCAAAGGAGAAGTCCTTCACGTGAACGACCGGCCTGTGAGCACATATTTTGACACGAAAGACATCCACTACTTGCCGCTGATGAGCCTCGCAGATGGCAAAGTGCTCACGGTTCCGTCAGACCACGTCTTTGTGATGGGAGACAATTCGGGTAACAGCTCGGATTCGCGCTACTGGGGGCCGCTGCCGGTGAAAAATATCCGGCAGAAATACTGGTTTCATGTTTACCGAGCTCCTCGCTCTGAAGCAAAACCGGTCCCGGTGCGCTGAAGAGCGCTCCCGTCAGACCAACCAGGTGAAAACTCTCCCGTGGTGGCTCGTTGAGGTCTCACCATGCTCTCCCGCCTTCTGATCGGCCTTTCCTCATTCGTCATTCTGGTTTCGTCATTCGCGGCTCCGCAGCGTCCCAACATCGTCATCATGCTCGTGGATGACATGGGCGTCATGGACACCTCCGTGCCGTTTTTGACGGACGCGGATGGAAAGCCAAAGCGTTACCCGCTGAACGACTACCATCGGACGCCGAACATGGAGCGGCTGGCGGCGCGGGGCGTGCGCTTCAACAACTTCTGCGCCATGAGCGTGTGCTCGCCGACGCGCATCTCCATCATGACGGGGCAAAATGCCGCGCGGCATCGCACGACGAACTGGATCAATCCCGACACTGACAACGCCGGGCCGCAGGGACCTGCCGCGTGGAATTGGAAAGGCCTCAAGCCGGGCGATGTCACGCTGCCGGGTGTGCTGCAAGCCAGCGGCTATCGCACGATCCATGTCGGCAAAGGGCACTTCGCGCCGCGGGCCTTCGATGCCGCGGACCCGTCGAAGATCGGTTTCGACATCAATGTGGCTGGCGGCTCCATCGGCGCACCGGGCAGCTACTACGGGAAACAGAATTTTGACCGGCCCACGAAAGCCAATGCCAAAGTGAAACGCGGCAGCCATGCCGTGCAAGGCCTCGAGAAGTATCACGGACAGGACATCTTCCTCACCGAGGCGCTCACGCTCGAAGCGAAAGCGCATGTCAGCGACGCGGTGAAGGCGGAGAAGCCCTTCTTCCTCTACTTCGCGCAGTATGCGGTGCATGCGCCGTTCGACTCCGATCCGCGTTTTGCTGCCCATTACGCGAACTCCGGCAAACCGGCGAATGCGCAGGCCTTCGCCACGCTCGTCGAGGGCATGGATAAATCCCTCGGCGATATGCTCGATCATCTCGATGCGCTCGGCATCGCCGAAAACACGCTCGTTTTCTTCCTCGGTGACAACGGCAGTGATGCCCCGCTCGGTCATGAGCATGCGGTGGCCTGCGCCGAACCGCTGCGCGGCAAAAAGGGTTCGCACTACGAAGGTGGCATGCGTGTGCCGTTCATCGCCGCATGGGCGAAGCCGGATGCCGCAAACGAGCATCAGAAACGCCTGCCCATCGCCGTGAATGCCGTGCAGAGCCAGCAAGCCGCGGTGTATGACATGTTCCCCACGCTGCTCGGTCTCACTGGCGCCGCCACGCCCGCGCAGCATGCTGTCGATGGCAAAAAGCTCGACACGCTGCTCACCGGCAAGCCCGACAGCGGCCGCGACGAGAAGTTCCTCATGCACTATCCGCATGCACCGCATCGCACGAACTACTTCACCAGCTACCGCGACGGCGTGTGGAAGGTCATTTACCATTATTTCCCCACCGAGGCCGTCAGCGGCGGCAGCCACTACCAGCTCTTCAACCTCAAGGACGATCCGTTTGAGCAAAACGACCTCTCCAAGTCCCATCCAGCCGAGTTGAAGCAACTGATGCAAGGCCTCATCGCCGGCCTTGAAGCGCAAAACGCCGTCTATCCGGTCGAAAAAGACACGCAGACGCCGGTGAAGCCGAAGCTGCCGTGAATCATCCGGCGAAGTAAAAGCCCGTCACATGAAAAAACACTGGCGCGGCAAAGCTGAGCGAATCCAAGCGATCCATGAAGCCGCCGTGACCGGCGATGGCGCCGCCCCAGTCCTTCACGCCGCGGTCGCGTTTGATCGCGGACATCACGAGACCTCCAGCGAAGCCCATCAGCACGACCAGCGCGGCCATTCCCGCAGCTTGCAGTGGTGAAAACGGTGTGGCCCACCACAAAGCCGATCCGATGGCCACCGTCGTGGCGCCGCCGCCGAGGAAGCCTTCCCAGGTTTTGCCCGGACTCACTGTCGGCGCGATCTTTCTCCGACCGCAGAGCTTGCCCCAGACATATTGCATCACATCGCTCAGCTCGACGATGCCAACGAACCAGAAGAGCAGCAGGGCGTTGCGTCCCGGCATGCCATGCAGATCCAGCCAGAGGATCGCAGGCGCATGGCTGATGCAATACACGCACACCATCAGGCCCCATTGAATCTTGGCTGTGCGCTCCAGAAAGCGTTCGCAATCACCCGCGATGGCCGAGCGCATCGGCACGAACAGGAACGCGTAAACCGGGATCAAGATCTGAAACATTCCATACCAGTCCGTGATCAGGAAATAGTAGTGCAGCGGCGTGATGATGAAAAACACCCAGAAGAGCGTGCGATGATCCCCCGGCCGCGTCGGTGTGAGCGTGATGAACTCTCGCAAAGCCATGAACGAGCTGAAGCCGAACATGATCCCCGTTCCTATCGGCCCGATGACCAGCGCCGTGGCAAACACCGCCACCATCAGCCACCATGCTCGTGTGCGAGCGTTCAAATTGGCCACGGTGGCCTTGGCGAAGTCGGTCACGGCCTTCTTGGCCAGCACCCAGCCAATCAACGAGGCCACGATGAGCAGTCCCAGCGTGCCGCCGAGGAGCCAGAGGAGTGCGGGATCTTTCAGGATGTGCATGGTCGTGGGAAGAAGGAGGTAAGTGCTCAGTCCTCAGTGCTCAGTTTTTTCACCAGAGCCAAACTGAGCACTGAGAACTGAGCACTCAAACGCCCGCCGTCATCTGGCACCTTCATCATAAAACCTCACTCACGACACCCGCAGTCCGATCACCGCTTCCCGCGCCCGCGTGAGAAAGTCCGGCTTCGTCTCGCCGGCCTCGAGTTGGATCGGAGCGCCGAAGGTGACGCTGCCGAGCACGGGTACGGGGAGGATCTCGCCCTTCGGCAGGATGCGGTTGAGGTTCTCCATCCACACGGGCACCAGCTCCACATCCGGCCGTTTCTTGGCCAGATGATACAAACCACCTTTGAAGGGCTGCGGCTCCGGCGAGGTCTGGCGACCTCCTTCGGGGAAGATGATAAGCGAGTGGCGGTCACCGAGCGCGTTCACCATGTCATCGAGTGGATTGCACTCAGGCGTGGGCTTCTTTCGCTCGATCAGCAGCGCGTTGAAGACATCACAAGCCAGCTTCATGCGCAGGCGGCTGGCGCTCCAGTAGTCCTTCGCTGCCACCATCCGTGTCAGCATCCGCACCTGCGGTGGCAGCGAGGCCCACAGCACCGGCCCGTCGAGATTGCTCGTGTGGTTGGCAAAATACACCCGCTGCTTCAATTCCGGCCCACATCCCTGCCAACGCGCCACCGAGCCCGAAAACAGGCGCAAGGCTCCGGCGACGAGGTGTTTGGTCATGCGGCCATGATGAGTGATGAAGACGTGGTTGTCACGCGGCAGCGTGTCCGGTATGAAATGGGCCGCATGATCTCCATCGACCTCAAAGGCAAAATCGCGCTCGTCACCGGCGCCTCGCAAGGCATCGGCTCCGAAGTGGCCCGCACGCTGCACCGCGCCGGTGCCACCGTCGTCATCAACCACCTCGGCACGGCGGGCACCACGGCAGATGCGCAGGCGCTCGCGGATGAGCTTAATCTTACTCGCACAGACAGCGCCAGCATCGTGGCCGCGGATGTTTCCAAGACCGATCAGGTGCAGGCCATGATGGGCGAGATCCAGGCACGCCACGGCGGGCTCGACATGCTCGTGAACAACGCCGCCATCATCAAAGACCGCACGATCGCGAAGATGAGCTACGAGGAATGGGATGCGGTGATCGGTGTGAACCTCAGCGGTGTGTTTTACTGCTGCAAACATGCGCTCGAGATCATGCGCGAGGGCGGCGCCATCGTCAGTTTTGGCAGCATCGCCGCCATCCAGGGCTTCTTCGGCCAGGCCAACTATGCTTCCGCGAAAGCGGGTGTGCAGGCGATGATGCGCGTGCTGAGCCGCGAGGCCGCGAGGAAGAACATCCGCGCGAATGCCATCGCTCCCGGTGTGATCGACACGAGCATGGCGGCCACGATTCCCGAGGCCGTGCGGGCCGAGATGCTCAAAAACGTGCCTTTGAACCGCTTTGGCACTACCGCCGAGGTGGCGAATGTCGTGCTCTTCCTCTGCTCGCCTCTTTCCAGCTACGTCACCGGCCAGACCATCGAGATCAACGGCGGCTGGCGGGGTTGATGAGACCATGTTCCTGACGTGCTTTCCGCCCGATCTTGCCGTCGAATGCGCGTCGTTTGGCATGACTTGCAGTAAAGATGCACTTGGAGTGCAAGTTTAGTCTTTGGCCGCCTGTAAAGCGGGTCATGCGACTCAGCCTCTTCACCGATTACTCCCTCCGCGTGCTCATGTTTGCCGCGTTGAAAGGCGAAAGCTTCTCCCTCAGCGAGGTGGCGGAGGCGTATGGCATCTCCCGGCATCATCTGGTGAAGGTGGTGAACTACCTCGCGAAGCTCGGCTACCTCGAAACACGTCGCGGACGTGGCGGCGGCATCGCGCTGGCGATGAAGCCGGAGGACATCCGCGTGGGCATGGTCGTGCGCCGCACGGAAGGCATGCCGCCGATCGTCGAGTGCTTCGACAAGGATCACAACACCTGCATCATCAATGGCTCCTGCCGCCTCAAAGGCGCTCTCGCGCAGGCTTCGAACGCCTTTTACGACACTCTCGACCGCCACACGCTGCGTGATCTCGTCGCCGGTGCCGATGGCTCGCGCATGAACCGTGTCCTGCTTTCTCCCTCGTCATGAAAACGACTCTTCTTCCCTGCCTCGCCGCGTTTCTCGTGCTGGCCACCGGCTCGCGGGCCGAAAACGAATACGAGAACGCTCCGATCAACTACTCGGATACCGAGCCGAATGATGCCGCGCAGCGCCTCGAGCGGCTCATGTCCTCGGGAAAGGTCAAAATCGACCGCACGGATGCGTGGAGCGTGCTGGCGGGTGTGATGAAGGAATTCGGCGTGCTGCCGGAATCGCAGACGATGGTCTTTTCGAAGACCAGCAAGCAGAACGACCTCATCGGGCCGCGCACACCGCGTGTCGTTTACTTCGGCGATAACGCCTACCTCGGTTACAGCGTCGGCGGAGCCATCGAGGTCTCCACCATTGATCCGAAGCTCGGCCCCATCTTTTACCTGCTTGATCCACGCGAGGACTCGTCGAAGCCCCTGCACTTCCAGCGAGATCAGAGCTGCCTGAGCTGCCACGGCGGCCCCTTCACGCCCGAGGTGCCCGGCGTGCTCGTCCGCTCCGTTTTCCCGGGCCCGGAAGGTCATCCCATCATGAGCCAGGGCAGCACCGTCGTCGATACCACCACGCCTTTCAGCGACCGCTGGGGCGGCTGGTATGTCACCGGCAGGCATGGCGATGTGCTTCATCGTGGCAATGTGACCGCCATTGAAAACAAGGACCAAAGCGTGGACATCGATTTCAAGGCCGGCGCGAATGTCTCCAGCCTCAAGAAGTTTTTCGACACCACGCCCTACAAGCGCAAGACGAGCGACATCGTGGCCCTCATGGTGCTGGAGCATCAGACGAGTGTGCAAAACGTGCTCACCAAGGCCAATCACACCTCCCTTCGGGCCATGCATATGCAGACGAGCCTCCAGCGTGAACTCGGTGAAAAGATCACGCCGGAGCCCGTGGGCACCGCCCGCCGCATCATCGATCATTGTGCCGAGGACGTGCTCGATGCGCTGCTCTTCAAAGACGAGGCCGCTTTGCCCGAGGGTGGCATTGAGGGCGATCCCGCCTTCCAGACTGCCTTCGTCAAAAAAGCCCCGCAAAGCAGCGATGGCCGCAGTTTGAAGGACTTCCAGCTTCTCAACCGCCTCTTCAAGCATCGCTGCAGCTACATGATCTACTCGCTCACCTTTCAGCACCTCACCGCGCCGCTGAAGGAAACCGTGCTCGCCCGCCTTTGGAACGTGCTCGATGGCAAAGACGCCTCCGGCAGCTATGCCTACCTCGGCGAAAGCGAACGCGGTCACATCCGCCGCATCCTCGCCGAGACCCTGCCCGGTGCGCCGAAGGAATGGAAGAAGACGCTCGCGGTGAAGTGAGCCGTTTGGCAGGACACTATGGCATGCCCCACACGCCCGTTTTCGCGCCGCGGGCGGCTTTGCCGAGATCGAGCAGGTAGCGGCCGTAGTCGGCGGCGCCTTGCACACCGCCGGGGAGATCACAACTGAGGCCCGCGAGGCGTGCGTGGCCTTTTTGCATGAGCAGATCGGCCAGATAGACTTTTCCTTTGTCCGTATCGACCATCACCAGCGCGTAGTAGCGGCTGCGATCTGGCACGGGTTCCCAGCGGGTGAGCAGCGTGAAGGTGCGATCCTTCAACAGGTTCGTCACATAGCTCGCGGCATCGGCCCCGGCCTTCAGCACGGCATCCTGGCTGATCTGAAAATACCGCGCCTGATCCTGCACGAGTTGCGGATGCGTGAGCGTGACCTCCGGTGCGTCCACAAAGTAGAGCGTGAAGACGGTCTCGTCGTGCTGGTCGTCCAGCTTGATGCGCAGCGTGTCACCTTCGTTGTTCTTGCTCGGCACGAGGCGAGCCTTGGTGAAGACCTCAAACTCGGCCTTCGGTGCGGGTGTGCTGCTTTCGACCACCGCCGTGGGCGCGGCTTTGCCCACCGGGATCGCCGCCACGGGCACCGGGCGGCTTTCCTTCAGCAGGATCGCCACCAGCGTGATGATCAGCACCAGCACGCCGGTGATGGCGATGTTGAGGAGTGTTTCACGGAAGGGCATGGGCAGGGCGTGCCATTGTCATGGATTCCCGTCCGGGCTCAAGAAGCATTCCTCAATCGAGGAAGGAGCAGATGTACTCGCAGATGCCGGAGGCCACGGAGATGTCAAAACCGCTGTTGGCGGGCACGTCAAAGTATTGCCCGGCGGTGTAGGAGGTCTTGGTGTCGGAGCCGTCGAGCTTCACGACGCAGTCACCGGCCACGATCTCCATGCGCTCGGCCTTTGCAGTGCCGAAATGGAAGTCACCAGCATAGATGAGGCCGAGGGTCTTCTTGCTGCCATCCGGGAAGAGGATGGTGTGGCTGACGACTTTGCCGTCGAAATAGACATTCGCCTTGGCGACGGCGGTGACTCCGGGGAATTCAGCGGGGATGGGCATAGGGGCGCGAGGGATAGGCGATGAAGGCGGGCACGGCAAGCGGAGAGGAAGATTGACGCCGTGGTGCGAAACATGACAGCATGCCCGTTTCCCTCCTCTCATGGACTCCAGCCTCCGTCCCTCCCGCACCCGTCATGGCGTGATCCTTTTCGCCGTGATGCTCGGCATCATTCACT
>CALMTT010000532.1 GCA_937872615.1 uncultured Verrucomicrobiaceae bacterium
GGACTTGCTACTACCCTGGTCCTGCCCACAAAACCTACTTGGCTTGATGACGATACTCTTGCCTGCCCACTCTGAAACCCATCTGGAATCTCCATGAGTGAGAATGTATCGCGATCGAGAAGAGCTAGCTGATGACAAACAACGAGGTTCTCAAGCCCGGCCTGATCGACTGTCGCTTTGAGGTCCTTGAAGGTGGAGGGCATAGGTTCAAAAGCATGGATCCTTCCCCGAAAACCGGCCCGCGAAGCAAGCCATAGCGGAAACCAACCCCAATTACTTCCAACATCCAGGAACACTCCATCATCCGGAACAAGCAGATCCAAGAGGGCACCCACCTCAGCTTCGTATCCATTCGCAAATGCAGTAGCATAGAGAGCGCTAAACTGAGTGTTCTTAGCGTTGAACTGAATTCGTAGTTCGTTCCGCCCTCGAGCATAGGAGAACTGTCCTCGAAACTTCCAGGGAGCGAATCGCTGCAGTAGAAAGAAGAGGAGCAGGTACGGAGCGCCAAACAATGCTCGGCGCCCTGGGGTGTGAAACTGATCTAGAGGATACCGATAAAGTCGAGCCAGCCAGGGCAATCGTTCTATTTTGAATGGATTGCGACGATTCAAAACGGTAGAGAATAAGCGAATCATGGGGGATTTGTTGAACTATTTGCCGACGGATCTGTTTTCGAAATAAGGCTCATCAAGTCGTCTCGAAGGAAGTTAATCTCGATGAACGAGTAGGGTGTGTCACTGGTTTGTAGAGAATGCACAGCAAACTGTTCGAAAGTGTCCCTCGGTCCGTGCAGGTGTTTATTCTCTCGCAGGACGGCGTCCAACTGGCTCAGCAAGGCGGCGGCATGGGCGCAGCCCCTCCTCCAAGAGTCGAGCCTTTCGGCTTTGATCCCTAGCTCCTGGGCGATGACCTCAGCCGACTTACCGCTGGAGGTCCAGTTGCCTACCGCTTCACGCCTGAAGCTTTGTTTAAACTTACTACGGCGTTTACCAGATATTTTTGTGTGGGGCTTGATCATACACCTTGCGCCATTCTTTGTCCGTCAATTCGAAGCAACCTCAGTGCCACACCAGCGGCAGAACCTGACCGGGCATGGTCACAGCCAGCATGTCCCGGGATGTTGTTATTTACAAAAGCAGTGGTGCTCAAAATCGGAACTTCGAGCAGATCCACCTTTATTCTCCGCGAACCTTGTTGATCTCATCCACACTATCCGCAGGGTGCCGGTGGTCACGGAAATATCCTACAGCCTCTGGGGCGTATGGCGGGCATCACGGCGCTGAGCGCCCAAAGCGTGAGTAGGACAATTTTGTCCTATCCGGTCATCCCAATGTCTCAGGGGGCTGTGGTTGTCCTGGAGCGCGGAGTTGGTGCTTCCGGCATTGAGAGCCAATTCTAGAGGCTTATGGCGAAGAAGGCGAGTAAGCGTTGATGAACACACGATGGTTTCATCCCACGTCACTGCAGCAAAAAAGAGGTTTGAGGTTCAGTCAAATTTTCTACTCCTCCAACTCAATGACTTCCGTCTCTACATCCAAAGACCCTGATATTCGCTGGTTGGTGAAGCCAATTTTAATTGTTCCCTGCCCGTTATGCCGCTTAATAAACTCCGTCACTGTTTGGGGACTCGATACGTCGAGTTACTTAGTTGAGTTTTTCATGTATTATCGCTAGCACACCTCAAACGGTGGCTTTTCTCAACTGGCAATCGATTGGGACTAAGGTGGCGGTGGACCAACTCTAGCTTTGTGAAAATACATCCAACTCGCACCGAGTAGCATCAAGTTCGTGATTCCCATCAGACAAATAACGGTCGCGGGAGTGCAGTTGGAGATTCGTAAAGCGACCCCATAAGTGCCGACGAGTAAAAGTAGGACAGGTAGCCCTTCAAAGCAACCTCGGGCCAGGAGTCCATTGATGAGAACGGTGGAAAGGGCTAGTGGCAGCATCGCCCAAGCGAACCAGGCGACCCACTGACTGTAGTGGAGATATCGTTGCCCGGACAATAGCCTGAGCAGGACCTCTGGGTATAGACTGCAACCCATAGCAACCAGCACTCCGACACCGACGATGCCTAAGCATGACCAGTTCTCGATACGATCGCCTCCCTTGGATGCTTGTTTTACGATCTTAGGGAAGATCACCCAAATCAGGGGAGCGGTCATGAAGACAAGGGTTCGTCCCGCAACTCGGGCTGCAGCGTAGCCATCGATTTGGTCTGCAAAGTGCCGTCTAACGACGAAAATGTCTTCGCTTAGCATGAAAGCAGGGATGCCAATGCCCAACGTGAGTGGAAAACCATGACGCAGGAGAGCTGCCAACGAAACTTTACTTTGGAGGCTGGCCCCACTTGCTCCGGACATCCGAACGACAACCGCTAGGGCCGTTAAGAGTCCAAGCAACAGTCCAGAAATGCCGCCCAAAGCGTCAGGACGCACTTGGGTAACGCCCCAGACAACACCCAATAGGAGTGAGGCATCGACACTAATTCTTCCCCAGGCTAGGAGCGAAAATCTCTGAGATGCCTGCAAGATACCCATATACGCTGGCAGCAAGAGAGAAGCGATCGTTGCCAAGAGAGTGAGAATAAGAGGCGTAAGGCTCTTCAGGTGAAAATAACTTCTAACTGGATCAGCGAAGCACCAGCAGAGCAGGAGCAGTCCGGCTCCAAAGATCAGAACGCTCACGAGCCAGGTTCTTAAGCACGCAAGGGTCTCCATCTGCGACGATCCAGCCCGAGTCGCCAGTCGAACGAAGGTGAACTGCACGCCTCCCAAGGGAATGGCAAGTTGGGCCATGGTTTCGCGTAGCGTCGTGTAGAGACCGTATTCCCCTTGGGCCAGAAGGCTGCGTTGGACGACCATCTGCTGAACAGCGTTGAGTGTGCCACATAGGATGGTAGCGGCAATCATCCAGCCGGCGTCCGTTAAGAACCGTTGACCATCAGCTGTGAAGGGTTCGGGGCGCGTTACTAGAGATGGACGCCAACGGCGTGTAAGACTCGAGTTTGTTCCCATAATACTACGACTTGACCGGGTGGAGTGACGTTTTCATCAAAGTCGATAAGGGAGAGGTAGAGCTCTCAAAGCTTTCTCCCTCTTCCAAACACGACGCCGCACAAGAGCATTCCCATCACGATTCCGGCTCCGCTGACATACAACCCGAGGTTGGGAGGCTGGAACTCGAATTCCACGGCATGCTGACCGGCAGAGATTTGCACCCCGCGCATGAGGAAGTTGCAGCGCAAAAGGGTGGCGGGCTGCCCATCCACGCGGACATTCCAATCGCCGTCATATTTGTCCGTGAGCATGACCACCGCCGGGGCAACGGACTGCGTCTTCAGCTGAATCCGCTTAGGCGCATAGGAGGTCATCTCGACAGTTCCCGCCGGAGCGTTGGTGGTGCTCGAGTTACCGATGACGCCCGAGATCAATACCTCCTCCTGTGAGGGAACAAAACTGGGATCTGCGAGGCGGGTGAGCAACGCTTCATCGTTCGTGTAGCTCTGCCATTTGGTGAACAGGCTGGCACGCGGAAGCGCACCGGTGAATTCCAACAACGCGTAAGGCCCGGTGTCTTTCGTTCTGACGCCAAT
>CALMTT010000533.1 GCA_937872615.1 uncultured Verrucomicrobiaceae bacterium
CCGCTTCCACCGCTTGTTTTGCCCCCAAGCCACTCGGCAGATCCATCGCCACGATGTGCGCATGATGATGCTCACGAAGGTCATTCATCTCGCTCGCGAGCGCCGCGAGGTCCGCCTTCATCTCGCCGCTGAAGCCGATGCCGAGTAAGCCATCGAGCAAAACGACCGGTCCGGGAGCGAAGATGAGTTTTCGAGCATCATCGATCACTTCCACCCAATCGCCGCAATGCCCGCGAGGCAGTTCCTTCATCTCGGCGGGCGGCACACAAAGCCTTCCAAACACCTTCCAGCCATCCTTTCGCAGTTCACGAGCCGCCACGAGGGCATCGCCTGCGTTGTTGCCCTTGCCAAGATAGAGCACCAACGAACCCGCGATGGGATAAAACTGCCTTACCACAGCAGCGATCCCCTGCCCCGCCTCTTCCATCAACGCCGCCGCGGATACTCCCCGCGCAAACGCGGCTTCTTCACCCCTCTGCATCTGTTGGCATGTGACAATCATGATGCGAGACGTTAGCCCGCCGGGCTGCCGCGTCAAAAACTAGCCCACCGCCGGCAAACCGACCTCGGGCATCAAAGCATCCCTTGAGGCCAGATCGCGCTTTTTGTCCGCTCGGAAGGTCAGAGCCACAATCGAAAGCGTAGCGACCGAACTCAGCGGCATCAGGATGGCGGCGAGCAGCGGGCTCAAATGCCCAAAAAGACCCATCGTAGCCGTGACGATGTTGTAGGTGACGGAGAAGCCAAACACCGCATGCACCGCACGGCGATGCGTGGCGGCAATGTCGAGCAGGCTGCTCATGAAACGCATGCTATGACCGAGGAAATAGAAGTCCGCCTTGTGCTCCAGGAAGCTGCGCCCCGTGACCGGACTGCCCGCGCAGGACGCGGCGTCAAAGGCGAGGCTGTCATTGGCACCATCGCCAATGTAAAGCGTGCCCAGCGGATCATGCGCAGCGATCCACACGGCCTTTTCGTCCGGCGTGAGGCTGTGAAGCCATTGATCGCGTCCCAGGCCGAGCTGCGCGGCGATGGCCGCCACCTTCGGTTCGCGGTCGCCGCTAAGGATGCTAATGCGCAAACCACGCTGTGTGAGCAAACGGACCTCATCGCTGGATTCGCCACGCAAGGCATCGTGAAAGCGGAAGGAGGCCTCCTCAGCTCCGTCACGCGTGAAGACCGCATCCGCGGAACCATCTTTCGAGCGGTTCAAAGCCCACACGACACCGTTTTGCTCAAAGTGAAGCCCTTGGCCCGGTGTTTCGACAACCTCGGCATCCAGCACCTGATCCGGCGTGCCACCGAGAGCATCAAACAAGCTGCGGCTCACGGGATGCAGATTGCCACTGGTGAGATGACGCAAGGCCTGACGGGCCTTTTCATCCAGTGCGCCAAGCGAGTCGGCATTCACGAGCACGGGATTCTCGAGAGTGAGCGTGCCCGTTTTATCAAAGACGATCTGGCGCAGCCGCGTGAGCTTTTTCCAAAGCCCAAGCGTGCGCACAAACACGCCATGTGCCTCTGCACGACTCGCGGCGATGTCATCGGCAAGCGGCGCGGCCACGCCTAGGGCGCAGGGACAGGACACGACGAAGACGGAGATCATGACCTGCATGGCCTTGGTCCACTCGCCCGTGTGCTGCCACCACCAGATGCCGCCGATGACGCCCGCGAACACGACGACGATCAAATAACCACGCAGGAGCTTTTCGAGGCACAGGTCGCGGTTGTCGCTGCCACGACGAGCTTCGAGCAGTTTGTGCAGCGTGGAGTCTTTCCAAGCTTCGAGGGCCACCGCGGTGAGCGAACGCGTGCCCGCATTGAGCGCACCCGAAGGCAGCAACTGGCCGCTGCTGCGGGAGCATGCATCGCTTTCACCATTGATCCATTCGAGGCTGATGCTGGCGTGAGCATCCTCGAGCTTCGCGGCGACGGGGATGGCCTGGCCGGGCTTCACCGTGAAGCTCTCACCTGCCTTCAACGCCTCCAAAGCATCCACCTCCGGGATCGAAGGGTCACGCACGAGGCGACGGCGGTTACGAGCCACGGCCATTTGCTGCACGAGACGTCCGCCGAGCATCAGGAAGATGAACATGGCGACGAAGTCGAAGTATTTGAGTCCCTTCTCCCCGCTCATCCAGCCGATGATTGAGCCCGCGTAAGCCGCGATGATGCCGAGTGAGATCGGCGTGTCGATGTGCAGCACGCCTGCTTTGAGCGCCTGCCAGGCTCGTTGAGCAAAGTAACTGCCGCCGACGAACAACGCGAGCGTGGCCGATGCGGCGGCGACGAGGTCAAACCATCGCGCGAAGGCAAAATCGTCCGGCATGCCGAAGTAGGCGGGCAGCGAGAAAGCCATAGCATTCATCGCAAAGGCACCACAGAGGCCGGTGCGGCGTTCGAGGCCGTTGTCCGTGCCGCTGCCAGCATCCGCACGCGGCACGCCGAGCAGGTAGCCGAAGCGCTGCAGCTCACGCGCGAACTCGACGGGATCAAACTGCCCCGGATGCCAGGCCATGCGCAACTCGCCACGGGCGATGTCCACATTCACCTGCGTGCCGCCCATCTTGGCAAAGATCCGCTCGATGAGCCAGATGCAGGCCATGCACGAGAGACCTTGAATGCTCACACTCAGCTCTGCGGCGGTATTCTCATCCGCACGTTGAGCCGTCGCAGCAATGGTTGAGGCCTCCAGCCAGGCGTAGTCCTGCTGGCGCATGGCCTGCGGTGAGACAGGTGGGAGGTTTTGGGCACCTTTGAGATCGTAAAACTGCCCCAGTCCCTCCTGCTGGAGCATGTCGTGGACGTAGTGGCATCCGGCGCAGCAAAAACCGTCGCTCCGGGATGTGGGCACAGGAGTGCCGCAGTGTTGGCATGTCGCGCGTGAAGACATGCTGGAAGATGGCCCGAAGGGCGGATTCTGCTGCCCTCAGCTTGGCATAGACCACGCCGTAATTGCCCCGCCAATGCAACAAAAAGGGCCGGAAGATCATTCCGGCCCTTGGGAAGGCTTCAAAAACTGTTCGAGCACTCAGGCCCCTCTCAGCCGCCCCGAGGCCTCTTCTTCAAGGAAACACTGATAGGCATGCGCGATACCTTCACGAAGCTCGATGCGCGGCTTCCAGCCCAGTTGCGTGATGCGGGAGCTGTCGAGCAGCTTGCGAGGCATGCCATCCGGCTTCGAGGCATCCCAGACGATCTCGCCCTCATATCCGACGATGTTTGCCACGAGCTCCGTGAGCTCACGAATGCTCACATCACTGCCGTAGCCGACATTCACAAAGTCCGGCGGATTGGTCAATCCGAGCAGGAAGACGCAAGCATCGGCAAAGTCATCGACGTGCAAAAACTCGCGCAAAGGCTTTCCGCTGCCCCAGGCCTTCACCGACGGCATCCGGCTCACTTTGGCCTCATGAAACCGGCGGATGAGCGCCGGCATGACATGTGAATTCTCGGGGTGGTAGTTGTCACCGGGACCGTAGAGGTTCGTGGGCATCACCGAGTGATACATCACGCCATACTGCTTCCGGTAATACTGCGCCATTTTGAGCCCGGCGATCTTGGCAATGGCATAGGCCTCATTCGTGGGCTCGAGAGCAGAGCTCAGCAACGCGTCCTCGGGAATCGGTTGCGGGGCCAACTGCGGGTAAATGCACGAGCTGCCGAGGAAAATCAGCCGCTGCACACCAAACAGCCAGGCTCCGTGAATGCAGTTCGTGGCGATGGCGAGGTTTTCATGGATAAACTCCGCCGGGTAGGTGTTGTTGGCATGAATACCGCCCACCTTTCCTGCCGCGATGATGGCCGCGTCAGGCCGCTCGCGCTCCAAAAATGCCTCAACAGCCTTTTGATCCGCCAAGTCGAGTTCCGCCCGGCTTCGCAGGAGCAAAGCCACACCGGCATCCTGCCTCAGACGGCGCACCAGCGCACCGCCCACCATGCCCGCATGACCTGCGATAAAGAGTTTCATCGGCTGCTTAGCTGCCAAGGGCTGCCTTCACTCGCGCTTCTTTCTGGGCGAGCTCGAGGTCAGCATCGACCATGATCTTCACGAGATCTTTGAAGCGCACCTTTGGCTCCCAGCCGAGCTGGCGGCGGGCTTTTTCCGGATTGCCGATGAGCAGTTCGACCTCGGCTGGACGCTCGTAGCGGGAGTCGTGCACGACGTATTTCTCCCAATCAAGGCCCAGCAGGCCGAAAGCCTCCTGGCAAAACTCGCGCACGCTGTGCGTCTCGTTCGTGGCCACGACGTAGTCATCGGGTTGATCCTGCTGAAGCATGAGCCACATCATTTCGACGTATTCACCGGCGAAGCCCCAATCGCGTTTCGCGTCGAGGTTACCGAGGTAAAGCTTGTCCTGCAGGCCCATTTTGATGCGCGTGGCCGCACGGGTGATTTTGCGCGTGACGAAGGTTTCGCCGCGGCGAGGACTCTCATGGTTGAAGAGGATGCCGTTCGAGGCATGCAGGCCATAGCTCTCGCGGTAGTTAACGGTAAGCCAGTAGGCATAGACCTTCGCGCAGCCGTAGGGCGAGCGAGGCCAGAAAGGCGTGGTCTCCGTCTGCGGGACTTCCTGCACCTTGCCAAACATTTCCGAGGATGAAGCTTGGTAAAAGCGGGTTTTGTCCACCAGTCCAACCTCGCGGATGGCCTCCAGAATACGAACCGCGCCAAGACCGTCCACATCACCTGTGTACTCGGGAATGTCGAAGGAGACCTTCACATGGGACTGGGCACCGAGGTTGTAGATCTCATCGGGCTTCAGATCATAGAGCAGCTTCACCATGTTCACCGCATCAGCGAGGTCGCCGTAATGCAGGATCAGTTTTCCATTCTCCTGAGGAGCGTGATAGATGTGGTCGATGCGCCCGGTGTTGAAACTGGAGGAGCGGCGGATGATCCCATGGACCTCATAGCCTTTTTTGAGGAGTAATTCTGCGAGATAGGAGCCGTCCTGGCCGGTGATGCCTGTGATAAGCGCTTTTTTCATGAAGGTTGGAAGCGGGCTGACTAGCGTCTTTTCCCGTTGGTTTCGAGCAGTTTTTATGGCTGACGCGATTCGTTCGCCGCCTCGGTGATCATATCGATCCACCGTGGGCAGAGCACCGCATGGGAAAACTCGGCCGCGAGGGCCTGCGCCGCCGGGTTTGGAGGCTGCGGACCACGCTGCTGCGCCGCACGAACCTCCGCCACGATGCGATCCACATCCCCATGCGAGGCGAGTCGGGCATAGGCGGGATCGCCGAGACGCCGGGCCAGATCACCACCATGACTCTGCTCCGGACCGACAAAGAGCAGCGGGATGCCGAGAGACAGGATGTTGTAGATTTTGCAGGGATGCACGATGCCGACAAAGGGCTCGCCCATCACGACGAGATGCAGGTCCGCACTCGAGAGTGAGCCGGAAAGCTCTTCCATCGGTTGATAAGGCAGCGTGGTGATGTTTGAGAGGGCCTTCTCCTTCTGGAAGGCCTGTACTTTTTTGAACTCGCTGCCACCACCCACAAAGAGAAAGTGAATCGCGGCATCCTGCTTCAAAAGCTCGGCAGCAGCCAGCACGGTGTCAAGCGGATGGCAGGGGCTGTGATTGCCGGAATACATCACGATGAATTTTCCTGTAAGACCATGCTTCGCACGGAAAGCCTCGCGGGCAGGCACATCAAAGCGAACGCATTGATCATGGCTCCACGGCGCATCGGTATGAATGACATCCGGATGCACGCCCTTTTCGATCAAGCGCCGTGCCATGAAGCGATCGAGCGCAACGATGCGGGAGGCCTGCCTGAAGCTCCAGTTTTGAATGAAGGTCAACGTCCGCTCCACGAGCCCGCCTTCCTTGAGCCAGCCCGCGGCCACTGCCTCGTCGGGATTCAAATCCATCACCCACGGGATCACGGCTCCACCTTTCAGCTTGGCCGCCACAGTGCCGAGAGTGGAGATCAACGGCGGCGACGTCAGGCAGATGGTCACATCATGCCGCGGCATGAAAAGGAGGATGCGGGCCGCATTCAGCCAAAAGGTGGCAAAGTCCACCAGACGTCGCCATTTCGCCTTCTTGCCGAGCCCTGGCGTCCAGATGCGATGGATGTCGATCCCCTTCCACGTCTCCCGCACGGGAAAGCGGCGCGTCGGATCATCGTAACCACGGCTGGAGGCCACCGCCGTCACCTGATGACCCGCCTCGGCAAGGCCAACCGCCAGATCGGTGAGATGCTGCGCCGTCGAGACGTGGTCAGGATGAAAGCACTGATTGAGGAGGAGGACGCGCATGAGCGGCAGTCAGCAGGAGTGATCCACGAAGTGCGCTGGAGTCCATCTCCAGCACACCGTTTTTCATTCAGCAGGTGTCGAAACGATTAGCGGGAGGCCGCACCACGTTTGATCTCGTCGTAGATCCACTTGTAGGTGAGCTCCAGACCATCGCGCAGACGTGTGGAGGGCTCCCAGTTGAAGACAGACTTGATGAGCGTGTTATCACTGCTGCGACCGTTGACGCCTTTTGGCGCATCGAGCTTGTAGCTGCGCTTGAGTTTCACCCCGGCGATCTCCTCGGCGATGTCCACGAGCTGGTTGATGCTCACCATCTCGGCACTGCCGATGTTGATGGGCTCCACGAAGTCGCTGTTGAGCAGCATCTGCGTGCCATACACGCAGTCTGTGATGTACATGAAGCTGCGGGTCTGATCACCCGTGCCCCAGATCTCGATCTCATGCTTGCCGCTGATCTGCGCCAGGGCGACCTTTCGGCACACGGCCGCAGGAGCCTTCTCACGACCGCCATCCCAGGTACCATGCGGGCCATACACATTGTGGTAGCGGGCGACCCGCGTCTTGAGGCCGTAGTCCTCGCGGAAGTGGCGGCACATGCGCTCGGAGAAGAGCTTTTCCCATCCATAGCCGTCTTCGGGCAACGCGGGATAGGCGTCGGCTTCCTTTAGCGCCGGGATGTTGTATTCCTTCTGCTTGTCGCCGTTGTAAACGCAGGCGGAGGAGGCGTAAAACAGACGCTCGACACCCGCGTCCTTCGCCGCCATGCACATGTGCGTGTTGATGAGCACGGTGATCATGCAGAGAGCCTTGTTGTTCTCGATGAAGCCCATGCCACCCATGTCCGCGGCCAGATTATAGATCGTGTGAGCACCGTTTGCGGCCACCCGGCAGTTTTCGAGCAGCGACAGGTCCAGCACGTGGTTCTCCACATCGTCGAACTTTTGATACCAGTGGTCGAAGGGCTTGATGTCGATGGCCCGGATGCGGGTATGGCCTTTGGCACGCAGATCGGCGACCAATGCGCCGCCGATGAAGCCGCCAGCTCCGGCGACGGTAATCAGATTATCTTTGCTCATTCTTGTTTGGGTTGGGTCGATTTCGGTAGGGAGGGTGCCTTTGTGGGCAGTTCACATGGTTTTGCCAATCTTTTTCTCCAGTAGACGAAGCGAAAGCATGATCTCGGCAAGAGCTCGCTGGAAGGCATAAAACCAGCCATGAGGCCCGTCGAGGATCGTCCGGCGCCCGAGGAGGGTGTAGAGGAAGACGACGATTGGGCCGAGGATCATCGTGCGCCGAATCCGATCCTGCAGGCTGAGTTGCGTGAGACTGGAGAGCTTGTCCGCCTCCAGCTTGGCGTATTTGTCCTGGGACGAAAACCAGCGAGAGAGCGGCTTGCGGTCGTCGTGATCGATCCGGGTGGTGAGATGAGCCGTGGAACCCGGAACCCTGAGGATTTGGGTGTGTCCATCGGGCACGTAGCGGCAGTGGTCCCGGCGGAAAAGCACCGCGCGCGGCGGGTAGAGGCAGGCACGCAGGGGCTTGCCGTGGATCAGGTAACGGAAGGAGGCGTAAAAGGCATCCACCGGAGTATTTTCATCTAATCCAGCCAGTTCGTCCTCGAACCCCGGGCAGAGCACATAATCGCAATCGAGGGAGAGAATCCAGTTGGTGCCACAGGCATCCACACCGTGGTTCCATTGCGTGGTGTGATCATCGAATGGCCGGACGATGAGGCGGGTGTTCGGAAACTCGGCGGCAATGGCAGCGGTGGCATCTGTGCTGCCGCTGTCCAGGATGACGACCTCCCGCGCCCAGTGCAGGCGCTCCAGGCAGCGGCGCAGATTGGGCTCCTCGTTCCAGGTCAGGATGAGCGGAGTGATGGAGGCGAGCTTCACGTCAGTTTTTCACGATTTCACGATACAGGCCATGCAGAGCCTTGCCCATCGCGGGAAGCGAATACTCGCTGCGCGAAAGGATTCGAGCGGATTGGCCGAGACGGTGACGCTCTTCCGATGAATCGAGCAAGGCGTCGAGCTTCGCAGCGATGGCGGCAGGTTCCCGGGCAGTCAGGAGCACGGCCTTGTCGCGCACGGCATCAACTGCAAGAGCCACCTGATCGCTGGATAGACAAGGAAGCCCCGCAGCCATGGCTTCGAGCAGGGCGATGCCGAAATTCTCCGAGTGCGAGGGCAGCACATACATCTCCGCCGAGGAAAAAGCGGCGAGGCGGAGCTCCCCCGTGACCTGACCGGCCCAGGTGACGCGATCCGCGATGCCGAGCGAGGCGGCTTGAGATTGCAGCTTCTCCGTCAGCATCGGATCGCCACCACCGCAGATGACGAGGCGGGTGTCCGGGCGGGCGGGTGCGATACGGGCAAAGCCATCGAGAAGCAGGTCGATGCCCTTTTTCTCGTCGATGCGGGAGAGGAAAAGGACGTTCCTGGTATTTGCGGTCTCGGGAAAACGGGAACTAAAGACCTCGCGAGGCGGCAGCGCATCGAAAGGTGTGAGATCCATGCCGATGGGAATGACGCGTTGGAGGTTTTTGAGACCGAACCGGGCCGCGTCCTCGAGCTCCATGCGGCTGGTGTAGTGCATGGCGGAGGCCTTGCGGAGCATCGGCAGGTCAAAGAAGCGAAAAGAGAGCGACTTGACGAGACGACGCCGGTTTTCCATGCCCCATCGGTTGAGCACACCCAGCGGCCTTACAATGTATGGCACACCCGCAGCGGCGGCGGCGTTACCAGCAGCCAAGCTGGCAAAGGAGAACACCGCATGCACATGCACGGCATCGTAGTCCCTCACATGGCAGCGCAGCCAGTTCCGCAGCGGCAGGCTGGCTTTGTAGAACTCCGTCTGCTTGCGGAAGTAGATGACCCCCAAGCCGTCCTGCGGATTGACCTTGCCCAAAATGACATCTTTCAGGTGCTTCCCACGTCCATCGTCATCCGTGGTGGCGGCCGTCACTTGCACATCTATTGCGGACAGCGCTTTTGCCATCGCCGGGAGCGCGAAGCTCGGCCCTCCCGAACTGGGCGACAGAGAGGGAATGACGTGCAAGACACGCATGAATAAACGATCTCCGCTCAACTGACTCCTACCGTCCTGTCATTCTCCAGCCACCGGTCCAGCATAAAAGCGCACCATGTTTGATACCACGTCAGTGAGCCGACGGGCAGCCGGGCGTTGGTTTTCTGGAACACATCTCCCCAGTTGGATTGAGCCCACTGCTGATACGGAAAGAGGAAACCTTTTTTCTTCTGATTGAG
>CALMTT010000534.1 GCA_937872615.1 uncultured Verrucomicrobiaceae bacterium
ACCCGCCGTGCTGCGGATGCGCTCCGCCACGCTATCGATCTCCATGTCTTCATAATACCGCAGCGTGACGAGCTGACGGTGCGCGGCGGGCAGCTTGGCCACGCAGGATCGCAGCGCATCGCGACGACGGTCCGTTTCATCATTCAGCCGGGCCACTTCATCGTGCAGTAGTTCGAGAATGTCATCGCTCAGCGGTGTCGCCTCCCGCTTCTTCTGGCGGCGATGGGTCAAAATCTGATGGAAGGCCGTTTTGCGAGCCCAGGCCAGGAAGTTCGTGCCCGTCTCAAACTGGTCAAAGCAGCGCCACAGGATCATTTTTGTCTGCTGGAGGATGTCATCGGCATCATGCACCTCGTTCACGAGGCTGTGCACATACACGCCCAGCGCACGATCATGCGTGGTGAGCAGTTCGAGGAATTCCTGGGTGCGATCGGGCGCGGACATGGCGGCAGTTTGTGAGATCAAGGCGGCTGGGGCAGGGGGATTGGACACGAAATTCGAGCACTTCCCCAACGGTTACCGATTGGATCTGCCTCACAGGCCTTACAAGGCGTCAGATGACGTCCTCTTCACCCAAAAAACGTGCCAGATTCTTGCGCAGATCATTGCGTGCACGGAAGAGGAGGCTCTTCACGGCGGGTAGCGACATCTTCAAGATGGTGCAAATCTCCTCATACGGGAGGTCTTGACGCCCACGCAGAATGACGGCGAGACGTTGCTTCTCGGGGAGGGCAGCGATGGCCTTGTCGAGAGCGTCGTGAAACTCGGCCTTGGCTAGGTTTTCATCCGCGCCGGGTATGCTGTGATCAGCGAAATACTTGGGCGGATCATCCTCGTTCTCCTGCTCGATGCTGACTTCACGACGTCGGGAGCGGCGGCGCGTTTCGTTGAAGACGAGGTTCCGCGTGATGGTGTAAAGCCAGGTGGTGAACTTTGCGGTGACCTCGTAGCGAGGAGCGCTGCGCCACACGCGAATAAACACCTGCTGGGCGATGTCGTGGGCATCATCGAGGTTGTTCAGCATCCGGTAAACGGTGCCGATGACGGCTCCTTGGTGCATTTCAACGAGTCGCTCGAAGGCACGAGTATCGCCATCACGCACGCGCAGCATCAGACGCACGCTTTCTTCATCCGACGCACCCGCGTCCGCCGTGTCCTGCATGGCGGGCGTGTGGGCGGGAAGGTTGGTCCGTTCCGGATCGGGCATGAGGAAGGCGGGAAACGCGGCCGCCAGAGTAGCGGGTGACATGCCACATGCAAACCAAGGGAAGTGCCCGTGGTTGCAGGAGAAATGCAGAAAGAGCCGACAAGGCTCGATCAGGCCGCCTGCTTGCTCAAGAAATACTCAATTCCATCGACGAGGGCCTTCCAGCTCGCGTCGATGATGTTGTAGCTGCAGCCGACGGTGCTCCAGGTGTGCTGGCCGTCGGTGCTGGTGATGAGCACGCGAGTCTTCGCCGCCGTGCCGCTGCCGCTGTCGATGATGCGCACCTTGTAATCTTCGAGGCGCATCGACTGGATGGCGGGGTAGAAGGTGATGAGGGCCTTGCGCAGGGCATTGTCGAGGGCATTCACGGGCCCATCGCCCTCGGCGACGGTGTACACGCGTTCGCCGCCGATCTCGATTTTCACCGTGGCCTCGCAGGTCTCGAAGCCGTGCTCGCCGCCGTGGAAGCGGTGCGTGCTGTGGTATTCGAGCAGCGTGAAAGACGGCTTGAACTGCCCGAGCTGTTTGCGGATGAGCATTTCAAAGGAGGCCTCGGCGGCCTCGAACTCATAGCCTTCGCTTTCGAGGCGCTTCACCTCAGCGAGGATCTTCTGCACCTCCGGGGCTCCTTTGGCAAATTTGAAGCCCATGCCCTCGGCCTTGATGAGCACGTTCGACTGGCCCGACATGTCGGAGATGGTGATGATGCGCTCGTTGCCCACCAGCGCCGGATCGACGTGTTCGTAGGTGCGGGCGAGCTTTTGCACGGCGTGGACATGCAGCCCGCCTTTGTGCGTGAAGGCGGCGAGACCGACATACGGCGCACGGATGTCATGCGGCACGTTGGCCAGTTCATCGACGAAGTGCGCCAGTTCGCGGAGACGGGTGAGATCAATGCCGAGCGGGATGCCCATCTTGATCTGGAGATTCGGCATCACCGTGACGAGGTTGCAGTTCCCGACCCGCTCGCCGTAGCCGTTGATGGTGCCCTGCACCTGGCAGGCTCCGGCACGGATGGCCGCGAGTGCATTGGCGACGCCGACGCCGCCGTCGTTGTGGGTGTGAATGCCCACCGGCTTGCCGAGATGAGCGATGGCCTTCTTCGTGACCTCTTCGACGAACTCCGGCAAAGCACCGCCGTTCGTCTCGCAGAGCACGACGAGGTCCGCGCCAGCATCGGAGGCGGCCTTGATGGTCTTCAGCGAGTATTCCGGGTCTTCGCGGAAGCTGTCGAAGAAGTGCTCCGCATCATACAGCACCTCGCGGCCATGCTTTTTGAGGTAGGTGACCGTATCGGCGATCATCGCGAGGTTTTCCTCCAACGAGACTTGGAAGACCTCGGTGACATGGAGCGGCCAGGTTTTGCCGACGATGGTCACGGCAGGCGTATTGGCATCGAGGAGCATTTTCACCTGCGGGTCGTCCTCGACCTTCATCTTGCCGCGGCGGGTCATGCCAAAGGCGGTGATCTTCGCGGTCTTCCATTCCCGCTTCGAGGCCTCTTCAAAAAAGGCTGCGTCCTTGGGGTTCGAGCCGGGCCAGCCGCCCTCGATGTAGTGCACGCCGAAGTCATCGAGCTTTTCGGCCACGCGGATCTTGTCGAGCGTGCTGAAGGAGATGCCGGTGCCCTGGGTGCCGTCGCGGAGGGTGGTGTCGTAGATGGTGACTGGAGTCATTGGAAAGCGGAGAGAGAGAATGGGATGCGCGATGGCCCCTGGCGGGAAGGGTGAAACGCTCTGGGGCGTCGTCAGGCCATCGGAAGGCAACGTCACCAGATCAAAACGAAACGGACTCGCTCGGCTGCGTTACGCGCTGAGGAGTCCGCTGATAATTCGGATGATCGAGTGGCTGTTGACTGGTTTTCCCATGAACGGCAGCGAGTTTAGGCACCGTTCACCGCTCTGGCAAAGGGAAGTTTCACCGCGTGGCCTAGGCCATCACTGGTTCTTTTCGAGGGAGGCAGGCAGCGCGACCCCGTTCGGCTCGTTCTTGAGCTCATTCGGCTCTTCCGATGTCTTTTTCTTGGCGTCCTCGGCCTTGATGATGGCCTGCGTGGGCTGACTGGCAGCAGGACCAGAGCCGTTGAAGGCATTCAAAAAGACGGCCACGAGGGCGATCACAGCCGCAGCGGCAGCGAGGCCAAATTTCGGATTGAGGAAGGACTCAAATTTGTCGCCCAGCATCTGCAAGAAGCGATCCAGGCCGGACTGGCGTTGCGTCACGTCCCGCTGGCGGCGGTGGAATTCCTTCAGGAAGTCCTCGGTGAAGCCCTCTCCGGGCGTTTCGTGGCGCTTGAGGCGCATCAGCTTGCGAATGGCTTCGAACTCGTCGTCGTGCATGGCGTGGGTGTCGTGGGTGTTCGCGGGAGAAGGGGTTATTTTACAAAATCGTCGAGATAGGACTGCAACTGTCGATGAGCGTAAAACAGCCGGGATCGCACGGTGCCCTCGGAGACGCCCAGGATCTTGCTGATTTCGGCATGCTGGAGCCCCTGGATATCATACAGGGTCACCACCGTGCGGTGATCCTCAGACAGCTTCATCATGGCTTCGTTCAGTCTTTTTTGCAGCTCATGGATGTTTACCTCGCGGCCCACGCCGGTCTTGGCGGTGGTCACAGCGATGAAGTCCGGATCGTTCTCGATGCCCGTATCTACATCGTCAAGACTCACCTTCATGTGACGCCCGCGCTTCTTGATGTGATTCAGCGTCATGTTCACGGCGATCGAATAGATCCACGTGTAGAACGACGACTTGCCGAGGAAGCGGTTCAGCGAGCGGTAGGCCTTCGCAAAAACCTCCTGGAGCAGGTCCGCGGTGTCCTCGCGGTTGGAGGTCATGTTATAGACCATGCCGTAGAGCTTAGGCGTGTATTTGCGGATCAGATCGTCAAAGGCCCGCGTGTCCCCATTTTGTGCCCGGGCGACCAGATCACGGTCCTCGGCGGCGCTGCTGCCCGGAGCGGGTTCGGACGGGGTGACTGGCAAGGCGGCGTCAGAGGCGCTGAGGGTGGTTTCTTCCATGAGATGAGCGAAGCAAAACAGGTTTGCGCCGCGGCGACAAGGTTTTCTTGCCAGCCGAAGCGAGGCGGGCTTTTACCGGGCCTGCCACAGATGGTCGATGCAAATTTGGGACCAAGTTTCCAACCGGTCACGGTTCGAGTGGAGGTCTTCGAGTGTCTCAAAGCGCAGATCCTGGATGGCGTCCTCGTTGGACTTCACGTCGTCATTCGACAGCTCAAATAGATGCACCACGCCTAGATGGACGCTGCCGACCTCCGTGGAATCGTCGTTGATCAGGCCGATCACGCGCTGCGTGTGCGTGCCGCCGATGACGAGTTCCTCGGCCATCTCACGCTCGACGCCGTTATAATACATCGTCTCGCCGAGGCTGTCCTGCGCCGCGTCGATGGGATTGATGTGGCCACCGATGCCGATGGAGCGCTTCGCCACGAGGCGTTTTTCACCTGAACTGCCACCGCGAGTGTAGGTGAGGTAGCGGCCTGCGTGATGAAACACGGCATACGGGATAAGCTGCTTGTGCGTGGGGTCGATCTCAGCGGCGGGGCGCTCCATGAAATGGTTCGCGCTGGGGGCTAGCATGGCGTGCAGGTAACGCTCCGCATCGGGCTGGAAACCTTGAAAGCTGCCAAGTTGATCCAGAAGGGCGCGAGTGATGACGAGAACGTGTTCCATGATGAGGGCGGCGAGCATGAAGCGGCCCCATGGTGGCGCAACTGTTTCAATCCAGCCGCCAGACCGTGCCGCAGGCTCCTGCCTCGATCGTTTCACCCGCCTCCAGCCTCAGCAAGGCATCTGCACGAGCCAGCGCATGCAGCGCATGGCTTTGTTGCATGCCACTCGATTCAAAACGTCCCTTCACCAGCCTGCCGCGAATGTAGTGAGGTCGGTCGCCATCATTGCGCATCGTTGCGGCGAGCGGCATCGGCAGCATCAGCGGCTCGATTTCGGCCTCCGAGGCTCCCATCAGTCGCAGCAAGGCCGGTCTCACGAACAGCGAAAAGGTCACGAAGGACGACACCGGATTCCCCGGCAGCCCGAAGACGAAACTTTGCGGGCCTTTGGCGAACAAGAAGGGTTTGCCGGGCTTCACTTTCACCCGCCAGAGATCCGGCTCGATGCCGAGCTGTTTCAAAGCGGGCTTCACCTGATCGTGATCACCCACGGAGACACCGCCGCTGAGGATCACCGCATCGTGCGAGGTCGTGAGATGCTGCAAACAGCGTGTCGTCACCTCCAAATCATCCATGCAATGCTCGGTCGTGACCTCCGTGATGCCGAGGCAACGCAGCAGGCTCGCCAGCATGATGGCGTTCGAGTTGTAAATCTGCCCCGGAGCCAGCGGACCACCGCCAGGAGGAACCAATTCATCTCCCGTGCTCAAAACCGCCACGCGAGGCTTTTGAACCGTTTGGACCTCCGTGAGCCCTTGCGAGGCCAAAAGGCCCAAACGAGCCGGTGTGAGCCTCTCGCCGCGTTTGACGATGATCTGGCCGGCGCACACATCCGCCCCAGCACGTCGCACGTTTTCGCCTTTTTCGACCGTTTCGAGGCAGCGGATGCCTTCGCCATCCCGCTTCACATCTTCCTGCATGATCACCGCATCAGCTCCGCGTGGCAGCGCCGCTCCCGTGAAAATACGCAGGCACGTTCCCGGCTCGCAAACGAGTCCCAAATCACGCCCGGCAGGCTGCTCGCCCTGAACCGGCAGGCGTTCGAGCATCGCATCCGCCGCCCGCAGCGCATAGCCATCCATCGAAGACTGGTCAAAACCCGGAATCGGCACCGTCGCGATCATATCACAACCCGCGAACGCATCCAAAGCCTGCGCTAACGGCATCGTTTGAAGCTCCAGCGGACTCACCGCCGCCAGCACACGTTGCAAAGCCTCGCTTTCTGAAATCATCGGATCACCGGCGGCAAGGTGGAAGGATCGGACTGGGGCTCCGTGGGGGCGGGCAAAGACTGTTCGGTCCGTGACGACGGACTGGACGGAAACTGAATCTCTGGGATCGGCGCGGGGCGCTCGATGGGCATTTCAACGGACGGGGCAGGGGAGGTCGGCTGTCCGTCGGGCGTGGCAGGTGCTGCGGGCAGCGTGTCGGACTCCTGAATTTTTTGCAGTGCGAGGCTGCCGACGACAGGCGTGCCTTCTTTGATGTCGGCGGTGAGGTAATTGCCCTTCCGTTCGGGCGTCACGACGAGTTTCGATTTGTTGCCGCTGGAGTCGAGGGCGATCAATTCGATGCCGGCTTCGAGCGTGGGCCGTGAATCACAATGGATCAGCACATAGTTCTGCTCCGGGTTCACCATTTCGATGGTGCCGATGAGCACCGCCTGCCCCACGCGATTGTCCTGGAGCTTCTTGAGAGGCTTCTGCAAGGCCTTGCCAGCCAGATAACTGCAACCCGGCAAGGTCAGCATCAACAGGCATGAGAATAAGAAAACGCGCATGGGGTGAATGGAAGCGCACCTCGGCGAGGATGTCCAGCTTCACGAAGCACTGGCCAAAGCCGCGACGGCCTGTCAGGATGACCTCAATGGACGACATCAATCCCTATGCGGCCCCCAAGGCCGAACTGCTCCCCACCGATGCGGATGCCAGCCGGACTCGTTTTGAGCATTTGCGCACGGAGGGGCATGCGAAGGCGCTTGGATGGCTCCTGGCCGCCATCTCGATCACGTCGTTGTTTGCTGACTGGCTGGCGAAGAAGTTTCGTTGGATGGACTTCAGCGTTGAGCCCGGACTGTGGGCCATTGGCTGGGATGCCTGGGTGATCTCCATCGTCGCAGCCCTGGCGGGTGTGGGTTTGATCCGGCTCCATGCCCGGGCATGGTGGCTCGCGGTGTTCTGGTCCGCGGGGCTGGGATTGGCGAATGTCATCAACCTCCCGTCATCGCTCGTGGGCATGGTGTTTCATGCCGCTGTCCTCCGCTTTTTGTTTCTGACGCCCACCCGGCGGGTGCTTCATCCCTCGTATGCGCATGTGCTGAGGCTGACTCCGCACATTCCATCCACCACTGCGACGTGGATTCGCCCCGTGTTGCTGCTGTTCGTCATGTGGGCGGGGTTCATGCTCTGGCTCACGGTCAGGTAAGCCACCAGTTCGTCAGGGGTGAAAAATTCCTCTTCTCAAAACCGGGGCAATCTGCTGTGATTTTGGCACGCAGCAAAAATAACCAACTATGCCTGCCGCAGCGACGACACCTTTGACATGGGGGATGAACGGCCTCGTTTGGGGCCAGGAGGGAGCTGTTTGGGGTGGTGCCACTGCCAGTTCAACCACTCCACCCACCTATCCCATGGCCACCAGTAATCGTGTCGCCCTCGACATCACCGCCGCCCAGTTGCAGACCTTCCTTGACGCCATCGCCGAGGCCTCTGCCGTCCTGCCTGCCGCTCCTTCCCTCTCCTCGGAGGATCGCCAGGAGATCTCCACCATCGGCACCCGCCTCCAGCCTTTTGATGATGCCGTGGCGGAGGTGGTGCCGCAGTTTCCCCAGCTCGTGCCCGCCTACCTGAGCACGCCGGAGGCGGTCAAGGACCGGGCGGACCGTCTCAAGCTCGGCCAGATGATGCTGGCTGTTTCCACGTTGTCTGAAAAGCTGCGTGACTTTGACATCCTCGTCGGTGCGGACCTCTTCGATTACGACCACGGGGTCTTTTACACGGCGCGTGATGCGGTCAAGCGTGGCAGCATCTCCGGGGCGGACACCGCGCTGGACCAGATGGAGGCCGCTTACCCGCGACGTGGCAAGAAGACCCCTGCTCCTGCGCCTCCGCCCGCCCCTTGAGCAGGCATGTGCTGTCCTGCTGAGTGGGTGGCCTCTCCCTTTGTCGGTGGGTGCATGCCCCTCTGGAAAGGGGTGGGGATCCCTTTCCAGAGGGTGAGGCAGGCAGGCAGCAAGGCATGCCGAGGGCTTGATTCCAGCCAGCCGATCCCTTCGCCAAGGGGTCGGCGGGGTTGCCAGAGGCCTCCCCAGCCCTTGGTGAGGGGTTCCGCACCCCTTGATGAGGGGGTATGCACCCCTTGGTAAAGGGTTACGCACCCCTTGGTGAAGGGTTCGAGAGCACTTGGACAAGGGGGCAGGAGGCCCCAAACCTGCCGCCAGAACCCTTTTTAGTGCCATTTGAGCCCTTTTTTCTCAAAAACGAACCTTCCGATGCCCTCCGTGCGCAGCTTCACGGCCTCGTCGAGCTCATCACCAGCATACCCAAGGGTGACAAAGGCGATCCCGGCCAGAATGGGAATGATGGCGGGCCGGGACCGGAGGGCCCGCCGGGGCCGCCCTTTGCGCAGGCCTCGACCCGGCAATGAGCTGATCCTCGCGCTGCGACAAAATTGAAGCAGCAAAAAAGATTTACAGCCCGGCGACGGGAAGGTACAACCCGCCTCGAACTTTCACCCCTTCTTCTCCTATCGAGTAGCTTTCTCTCCACATCGAATTCTGCGCAGTCGGAATTCTTCAAACGGCAACACTGGAATCTGGAAAATTCAAAACACGCCGAGCGACCATTCGAGTGCGCACCCCATCGGGTGCGCCTTGGATGTCGCTTCGCTCCAAGGCCCTTCCAGAGCCTCAGTGTTGGGTGCTCCAAGGTGTCACCCCTGCTGGAGGGAAAAGTCCCAAGCAGAGCCCAAACCGAAATCCTTGGTTCACGATCATCCAAGACGCTCTGCATGAAACCACCCTCACGACTCCAACCCGCAGGCCTGTTAGGTCTGTTGTTCTTGGCTCCAATAGTCGGAGCCTTCGCCCAAGACACCTCGAAGCTGATTCCCAATCCGCGCATTCTGTTTTCCAGCACGGTGCGCAAGGCGGATGGCGGGACGACGACTTACCAGCACATCGCGCCTCCGACGGCGGAGCAGCTCGCAGCACTGGCGGCGGCTCAGCAGCCGGCTGCGACGGCTCCTTCCGCGCCTTTGCCACCGCTGTTGAACCTTACGGCGCGGGTGTATGAAGGTTCGCTGACGGAGCTCCGGTGGGTGCATCAGGGCATCGAATGCCGTGCGTGGAGCAGCGTGGATTTCCGTCTGTTGGAGGCGATTCCGCAGTTTGAGCAGGATGGGGTCACGCGGAGGCTTTCGTCGATCACGATCACGCATCGCCAGCCTCCGGCGGGCGTGGTTTCGGCACGTCCGTGGCCGCAGTTTCCGGCGGAAGTGCTCGCGGCGGTGCCGCAGGGTTTGCGGGCGTGGTATATTCTGACCGAATTTGGTGGCACGGCAGCGATGGAGGAGGAGGCCTGCGCGGCTTTGGATGCGCTGCATCGCTATGTAGAGGTGAATTGGGAGGCGTTGCAGGCTCGCA
>CALMTT010000535.1 GCA_937872615.1 uncultured Verrucomicrobiaceae bacterium
CGAAGCGGGCGATGAGTTTGCCTGTTTTGACCTCCCAAACCTCCAGCCAGCCGCCGGGCGCATCGCGCAGCAGACGCTCGGCGTGGAGATCGAAGTCCATGAATTCGGTGAAGTCGCTCGTGCTGCTGGCAGGCAGCCGCCATTTCTCTGCGATGCCCTCCCGGGTGTGCTGACGCAGGATGACCGCGCCTTGATCGGTCGCATGCAAATCGCGCGGGCAGGCGGTGGCGAACAAACCCGTGGCCAGATGCACGGCAGAGGTGATGTAGTGTTTTTCAAGGGCTGGCTCCATCGGCTGCGGAAGATGCGGCTTGGTGAGGTCGAAGCGCGTCATGCGGCCGTCCAGGCGGGAGAGCAGCACGGTGTTGGTGAGGAACTGGCAGGACATGCCGCCGTCGCCGCCTGGAGTGATGATGCCGAGGGCACGGTTGGGCAGGTGCCAGAGCTGCGGTGGTGACTGGCCGGTGAGCAGGTGGTGGCTGTCCAGGTGGAGATTCAGCGGCAGCGTTCCGGCGTAGTCCTTGATGCCCAAAAACAAGCCCAGAGACTCCAGTCCATCGCCATGCACTTTCCACAGATGGAGGCTGTTCGAGACATGCTGCACGGGATTGCTGCCACCTTCGAGCGTGAGCAAATCATCGCCGGAGGCCCAACGGTTGCCTGCGGTCCATGAGACTTGTGTCACAGGCATCGTGGAGACTCGCTGGCGGATCGTGGCGCTTTTTTTCAGGTCAAAAACCATCACATCGCCGGAGATGAGTCCCACGGCCAGCTTGTCTCCGCCCCAGCCGATGTCCATGCTCAGCCCGTGGGCAAAGAGACGTCGTGTGCCGGTCGATGCACCGGTCTGGACGTCGAAGTGGAGCAGCAGCCAGTCGTCGTATTGCAACACGAAGAGACGCTTGCCGTCCCGATGAAAGAGAAGCTGTCGTGGTTTGCACGGCACGGTCCAGCGCACGGCCCCGGTGGCGGTATCGATCATCTGCACCTGACCCGGATCATGCTGAGCAAAGGCAGCGAGCGTGCCATCGCGATTCAGCGCGATCGGTCGCATGATTTGCCTCCCGCCCTCGCGGCGGATGCCGGTGATTTGGAAGCTTTTGAGTTCATCGCCGGTCGTGAGGTCGAACAAGTGCGCACGGGGCACGGTGTCGGTCCAGCTGAGGAGTCGTCTGCCATCAAACGAGACCGTGATCCACACATCGCCCGGATCATGCGTGTCGAGCGTGCGCAGCAGCTTGCGGCTGATGACATCGACGATGCCGATTCTTCCGTCGTGGCCGGCGAGGGCAAAGTGCGCTGGCTTCGCCGGCAGGGCGCACACATCGGACACGCGCTCGGAGAGGCCGGGAATCTCCAGAAGACCGAGCGAGAAGTCCCTTCGCCTGGCTAGATAGTCCCACGTTTGATCCCGTAGGTGCGCGGGAACGCCATCGAGGGCGTTCATCATGTTCGCAGCGCTGCCATTTTGGTAGGCGACATCGGCGAGCGCGATCTGCGCTTTTGCCAGCGCGGTCTCGGTGCGGTGCTCGCTGGAGATCAATTGTATCACGAAAGCGATGCTGATGACCAACAGCGTGGCGAGAGCGCTGCTGACGGCCTTGTGGCGCGAGATGAGGAGCTGAAGCTGCTTCCAAGTGCCGGCTTGTTCCGCGTTCGTCGCGAAGCCGGCGAGATACGATTCGATCTCCGCGCTGAGCTCAGGCACATCCGCGTAGCGCATCTCCTTGTCGAGTTGCAGCGCCTTCATCACCACGGACGACAGGGAGACGGGCACCTGGCCAGCGTGAAGGTGCGGCAGGGGCCGGATCTGCCGCGCATCGAGCACCTCCTTCTTTTCAAACGGTGCATGTTTGCCACGGAAGGTGGTCTTCAAATCGGACGGCGCTGTGATCTGACCGCTGGTGACCTTCGAGAGCACCTCCTCGGGTGTTTTTCCCTCCACCGGAGGTCGCAACGTCAGGATGGCGTAGAGAATCCCGCCCAGCGCATAGACATCCGCGCGTTCATCCAGTCCATGGCTCTGGCCGCGTGCCTGCTCCGGCGACATGTATTGCGGCGTGCCGAGCACGCACCCGTGCAGGGTGAAGGACGAATCCCGAATGAGGAATGACGAATCAAAAGCGGCGACGAGCTCTGGTTCGTCATTCTGGCGTTTCGCCAGCCCCCAATCCATCACCATGACTTCGCCAAACTCGCCGACCATGATGTTGTCCGGCTTGAGGTCACGGTGCAGCACGCCTTTGCTGTGGGCGAAGGCGATGGCATCGCAGGCCTTGCGGAAGATGTCGAGGAGACGTGTGAGCGGGAAGTCGTGAAGGACTTCGGGCACCTCATGGCGCAGATCGGTGAGGATGGCCTGCAGCGTGCGGCCCATGACCAGCTTCATCGAATAGAAAAGCGGCATGCCGTCCTCCCATACGATGTCGTAGATGGGCACGATGTTCGGATGCGCGAGCATCGCGAGGACCTGGGCCTCACGGATGAACCGCTGCCTCATGCGCTCATCCGCATTCGCCTCCAGCAACATGACCTTGATGGCCACGGTGCGGTCGAGTTTGCCATCCTTGGCCTCCAGCACGCTGCCCATGCCGCCGGTGGAGATCTCTGGACCGAGTTGGTAGTTCTCCACCCCGAGCGGTGGTGGTGTTGGGAGTTGGGAGTCGGCGGGCATGAGTGCTGGGTTTCAGGCCCGGTTTGGAAGGTGGTGTTTCAGCAAATTACTTCGCCAGCACTCCTTGCAGCCACGCCAGTTCACCGGGGATCTCCTCGGGCGTGAGAACGGTGCGGGCCACTTCGTCCTTGAGAAGGGTGCGAAACTTCACGCGAAGGCGGTGAATGAGGATGCGGGTGGCGACTTCGCTGGAGCCGATTTTTTCGGCGATCTCGCGACCGGAGGGCGGTTCCTTGTCCCACATCAAATAGGGCAGCAGCAGGTCGAAGACATCTTTACGGCCTGCGGATTCATAGGCCGCGCGAAGTTTCTCCCGAACGCCGGCGAGCAAATCCTGCGCCCAGACGTGCGTGAAGAAGGCGTCGGGATCGCTCTCCATTTGCGGTTCATGGGTGTAGCGATCCTCGGCGGCCAATTCGTCAAAAGAGATGTGCGGCACGCTGCCGCCGCGTTTCTTCGTTCCGAGATGGCGGAAGTGGTCGCTCAGCAGATGCTTCAGCACACCGAGCAGCCACGAGCGCAGTCTGCCGTCCTGCTTCTCCGCCTCGAGGAGGCCGCCCTCGGTAATCAGGCGCTGGAAAAAAGCCTGCGTCAGGTCCTCCGCGTCATGCGCGGCGTGACCGCTGCGGCGCAGGAAGGCATAGATTGGATACCAGTAGCCTTTGCACAGCGCTTCCATCGCTTGGGCCGCATCCTCGGGACTGCCATGCTGCACCGCCTGGACGAGCGTCCAGTGGGTGGTGGGGAAGTCCGCGTGGTGGGTGAGCATCTGTGCTTGCATGATGTGGCGGAACGAGGACGGAGGGAAGCATGGATTTGGGGTGAGCTGACACGAGCCGGCAGCGTGGGTTCTGGCAGGCGGCCGGGAGATTTTCGGCGGGACCGGCGAAGAAAAGGCAAAAAGAAGTGAAACACCGCGCCCCCAACCGGGCCTGGACCATGCAGGCCAAGCCTTCGCGCCGCCAAACCGCACATCCCAGCCCTCATGAGAATCTCATTACCCGCCCGCCATTCGATCGTCGGATGCTGCTCCGCCTTGATCACCCTTATTGCGGCCGCAGTCAGCGGGCAGGCGGCGACCGTCACCGTCCCGCCGGGTCTTGCTCCGGGGAGTTCGTATCGCTTGATCTATCTGACCTCCGGCTCTCGCGACGGGTCGTCCACGAACATTGCCGACTACAATGCCTTCGTGACTGCGGAGGCGGCTGGCGTTCCTGCTCTGGCGGCCTTGGGCACCACATGGACGGCTGTTGCCAGCACCAGCGCTGTCGGAGCACAGGACAATACGAACACGTTGCCAGCGTCTGGAGGCGTTGGGATTTACACGCTGAACGGTCTGAACGTCGCGACGAATAATACGGACCTTTGGGACGGCAGCATTAACACTCCGATTACGGACTCGACCGGCACGGTGTCATCGGGCCGGGCGCTCAGCGGAACAGACGCTGCCGGCAATCACTTTTCCGGACCGCTGGGAGCAAATGGAATGGATTATGCCTCGGATGTGTCTTCAACGACCTTTACCTGGATCTCGCAGGCTACGGCTGGCATCAGCCAGTTCACTTCTTACCGGATGTATGCCATGTCAGGCGTGCTGGTCGTGCCTGACTATCAGGTCACAACGACAGGCAATGCGATCGTTGTCACGGATGTCGCTGGCAATGGCGACACGCTGACGGTGTCTGAGCCAAGTGCAGGCAATATCAAGTTTGCCGCTCCGGGTCGCTACTTCAGCGTGGACGGCGGGGCACCCGTCTCCGGCGATTCCGGCGATCTCTCCCGCGCCAGCGTCACCAGCATCACAGTCAATAGCCAGGGCGGCAATGACACCATCAATATAGGTGCCTTCACCGACACGCTCCCCAGCCTCACCATCAACGGCGGCACCGGGAATGACGCGATTACCTTCAATGGGGACATCACTTTTGCGGCGGGTGCGAACCTCAATGCAGACCTCTTTGATGACGACGCCTCCCCCGGCACGGACAGTGTGGCGGTGGCAGCGGGCGCGAATTTGATTGTCTCCGGCGCAGGCAACATCACGATCAAAGGCAACGGCACGGTGTCGATGGCCGCAGGTGCCAGCGTGGAGACCGTGAATGGTGCGATCTCGCTCACATCACTGGCTGCAGGCATCTCCCTGACCGGAGCGACGGTTACAACCAGCGGCACAGGCAATGTCACCGTCACGGGCACCGGTGTCGGGGACGGCGGTGGCATTTCCATCAGCGGCGGTTCGGTCATTAGTTCGACCGGGATCGGTCTGGCCGCCAACCAAGGCTTGTTGACCTTGCTCGGCTCGGGCAGTGGCTTCGGGACGGGGCTCACGCTCACCGGCACATCGTCAGTGACGTCGGTCGAGGGGGCCATCTCGATCACCGGCTTCGGTAATGCCAATGCCAGTAACAGAACCTCTAAAGGCATCGTCGTTGACAACAGCACGGTCCAATCCACCGGAACAGCAACGATCACCCTGACTGGCAAAGGCAACTCTGCCACCTTCGCCAGCGACACCAATGCGCAGCATCATGGCATTCAAGTCACGGGTGCCACGGCCCTGATCACATCGTCTGCGGGGAAGATCACCCTCGATGGTGATGCCCGTTTCGGTCGCAGTTCCAACAACTTCGGCGTCGTCGTTCAGAACGGGGCGGGCGTCACAGGCACTGGTGCCGCCGTGGTGGAACTGATCGGCATCACCCGCATTGCCAGCGGACTCGGATCGAACGGCAATGGCATTGTCGTCACCGACGCTGGATCACGAGTCACGACCGTGAATGGGAATCTGGTCCTGACCGGCACCGGAGCCGATCAGGCGAGTAGTAAAGGTGTGGTGATCACCACCGCCGGACAAGTGGCCTCCACCAGTGGGAGCATCACGATCACAGGGGGCTACGTCGCAGGAGGAAACGGGACCGGCCCGGGGATCCTCTATGACAGCGCCACAGCGATCGCTACCAGCGGCACGATCAATCTCGTCAGCGGCTTTGGCGTGGGAGCGCGCATGATGCTGTCCAACGGCTCCATCTCTGGAACGACGGGCGTCACGGTGAAGGCGGGCGCAGGTCTGCCCATCGACCTGGGATCCACGACCGATACCGACAGTCGCGCCGACCTCTCCGATGCGGAACTCGATCTCATTACCACCAGCGGCACGCTGAGCATCGGCGATGCAAACAGCGGCACCATCACCATCAGCGCGGCGATCACACGTGGCATCAGCACAGCATTGGCGCTGAGGTCATCCAGCGGCATTGTCTTCAATGCCGGGAGCATCGACACAGCTGGCGGCGCGCTGACGCTCACCTCTGGCGCTGCAGGCAGCGTGCAACCACTCACCTTTGGAACGGATGTGACCACCTCAGCCGGGGCCAGTGTTGCATTTGGGGCCGGATCAAAGCTCGGCATCGCCATCGCCGGTGCCATCGAAGACACCGACTACAGTCCTCTCAACGTGGTGGGCAAAGTGGACCTCACTGGAGTCACGCTGGTGCTCACTGGCGCTTATGTTCCGACGACTGGCAGCACGGGCGACTCGTTCCTCCTTGTTCGCAATGATGGTGCGGACGCATTCACCGGCACTTTCACGGCACTTCCCGAGGGCACGAATGTGACGTTTAACGGTGTCGCCAAACAGATCACTTATGTGGGCGGTGACGGTAACGACGCCGTGCTTGTGCCAGCGGTTCTGCAGGTCTCCAGTTCCACGGCCACGCTGCTGGCCAACGCCCCCACGCTCATCATCAACGGCTTCAACTTCGACCCCACACCCGGTAACAACACGGTGGTCTTCAACAACGGCGCGGTCGGCACCGTCACCGCAGCCACGGCGACGCAACTCACCGTGACCTTCACGACGCAGCCCACGAGTTCCGGCAGCCTCACCGTCGTCGTCACCAATGGCCTGGGCTCCAGTGGTGCGTCGGTGCAGGTGGCCACCGTCTCCAACACCATCGCT
>CALMTT010000536.1 GCA_937872615.1 uncultured Verrucomicrobiaceae bacterium
GATCGGTCCAGTGCGGGCCGACGTAGCTGAAGGGATCGCTGCTTTCGACCCATTTGAAGGTGCTGGTGGAGACCTCCAGCGGCTCTTCGAGATAGGCGGTGCCGTAAAGCGGGGCTCCGATGCGATTCTGAATGTCGTCGCGGATGCGGAGGTGGTCCGGGTCGTAGCGTTTGTGCATGTCCACGCCAACGATGAGGTTCTTCGCCTTGGCGGCGTCGATGATCTCATCGGCCTCGTGGGTGGAAAGGCACATGGGTTTCTCGGTGAGGACATGCACACCCGCCTTCAGCGCCGCGAGCACGGGGGCGGTGTGCAGGTGGTCTGGCGTGGCCACGGCCATGACATCGAGATCGGGGAAGGCCTTCAGGATGTCGTTCCAAGGCTCCTCGCCATGAAAACAGCGCGGCTCATGACCAGTGAGCTCTTTGAAGAAAGCGGCAGATTTCTTCGCGGAGGCCTCCGAACGCGTGGCCACGGCCACGAGGTCAAATTTCACGGGTGCGAGGTCGCGGGAGTATTTGTCCAACCCCACGCGGGCGAGCTGCCCGGCGATGCCAAAGCGCTGGAGGTCCGCATAAGCACGTAGATGGACATCCCCGCCGAACATGCCGGCACCGACGAGAGCGAGTTGAATGGTTTTTTCAGCCATGGATCGCCACAGAAGCCGCCGGGGCAGGGGAGGCAAGGCCGGAGCGTGGTATGGGCGTGCCGGAATTCGATACGAAATCGTTGGGGTGGGAAGATCATGCTTGCCGCCACAAATTGCATTTTGGTATTTAACCCAAGCATTATCCCAAATTCTTATGAAAACCGCTCCCAACCGAGCCCTGTGGCCACTGCTGATTGCCATGCTGACCTTCCTTGTGGGATTCGCCTCACCTCTCAAGGGCGCTGGAACGTGGACGGCTTTGCCATCTGCGCCTGCGGGGATCAGCTTGATGGTGCTGCTATCAGATGGCTCAGTGATGGCCTTCCGTTCCGGCACGAATAAAGTCATCTACAAACTGACTCCGAATGCGCAGGGGCATTACACCACGGGAACTTGGTCCACACTGACGTCCATGTTCGACACGAGATTGTACTTCGCCACCCAGGTGCTCAAAGACGGCCGGGTTTTTGTGGCGGGGGGTGAATATGGCACAGGCATGTATGAGGGGGAAACGTACAATCCGCTGACCAACCAGTGGATCAAGGCTCCCTCTTCCAGTCAGCGCTTCAGCGACGCCAACTCGGGCATTCTACCGGACGGGAGGGTGATCGTGGCGCTAGTCACGGGGAATTTGAAGGGAAACACGATGTTCAACCCGGCAACCAACACCTGGTCCACCGCCCCGAGTTGCAATGGCATGCACAACGAATCCGCGTGGGCGAAGCTGCCTGACAACAGCATCCTGATGGTGGCGCGTGACAGCCAGTCCTCCGAGCGGTACATTCCGTCGTCGAATACTTGGATCACTGACGCGTCGGTCCCGGTGACTCTCTACGATCCCTATGGGTCGGAAACGGGCGGCGCGATCCAACTGCCGAACGGCAAGGTGTTTTTCCTCGGTTCGCTGGGGCTCAATGCCATCTACACCCCATCCGGCAGCACCGCCAACGGCACTTGGGTGGCCGCCGCGACGACTCCGAACTCGAGTGGTGCTCCAGATGCGCCGATGTGCATCCTCCCCAATGGCAAAGTGCTCTGCGCTGTGTCTCCTGTGCCGACCTCGGCAAACCATTTTCCGAGTCCGACCACCTTTTATGAGTACGATTATGTGACTGACTCCTGGGCTGCGGCACCGACACCAGGCGGGACGCAGAATCATGCCTCCTACTATGGCACGATGCTGGTCCTGCCAGACGGCACCGCACTTTATTCGAGCTTTAGTTCCACCGTTTACAGCTACCAGCATGACGGGAGTGTGGTGACGGCAGGAAAGCCGGTGATCAGCAGCGTGACACAAAACGCCGATGGCACCTACCACCTCGTGGGCACACAGCTGAACGGCTGGTCGGAGGGTTCGAGCTATGGGGACGACAACCAGAACTCAACCAACTACCCCATCATCAAACTGGCTGCGACGAGCGGGACCAATGTGTATTACGCGCGCAGCTTCAACTGGAGCAACACCAACGTCGTCACTGGCGCGTCCGCGGTGAGCACCGAATTCCATGTGCCTTCCACTGTTCCTGCAGGAACCTACGACCTGAGCGTGGTGGCGAACGGCATCGCCTCCGACCCGGTGAGTTTTTCACGCAACCCCATCGTGGTGACCCTGCCGGCGAGTGTGACGGAAGGCGGCGCCGCGACGAGTGGTACGGTGACGCTGCCGAGCGCGGCGACATCCGCTATGACGGTGACGATCACGTCTGGAAACACGACGAAAGCAACGGTGGGCACGGCCTCGGTGGCTGAGGGAAGCACGACGGGAAGCTTTACCATCACACCGGGGGATGACGCGGTAAATGACGGCGACCAAGCCGTGACGATCACCGCCAGCGCGGCGGGGTATGAGACGGGGATGTCGTATTTGAAGGTCTTGGACAATGATGTGGCCGCTCTTTCGGTCACGCCGACGACGACTCTGTCCTCCAGCGGGCCAGTCGGAGGTCCGTTCACACCCTTGAGCACGAGCTACACGCTCACTAACACTGGAGGAACCTCGCTGAACTGGACGGCATCGAAAGCCCAGTCGTGGACGACGCTCTCCGCGACCAGCGGAACTTTGACGTCGGGCGCGAGCACGACGGTGACGGTGTCCATCAACACAGCGGCCAATTCGCTGGTGAGCGGGAGCTACACGGACACAGTGAGCTTCACCAACAGCTCCAATGGCGCGGGAAACACAACACGATCGGTGAGTCTGAGCGTCACCGGGCTTCCGGCCATGACGGTGACTGCCGGAAACCTGAGCTCCTCCGGTCTGGTAGGCGGGCCATTCGCGCCTTCGAGCATCAACTACACGGTGCAGAATTCTGGCTCGTCCTCAATGACATGGACAGCGGCAAAAACCCAGTCTTGGGTGACTTTGTCGAACACTGGTGGCACGCTGGGAGCCGGAGCGAGCACGACGGTGACGGTATCCATCAATTCCGCGGCCAATGCACTGCTGAACGGTGCCTTCAGTGACACGGTCACCTTCATTAACACGACGAATGGCACGGGCAACACCACCCGTTCGGTGACACTGCTGATCCAGAACGCGCTCATCAGCTTTCCGATGGACACAAACCCAGGCTGGACGACACAGGGCGAGTGGGCATTTGGGGCCCCGACTGGCTCAGGAGGCTCTGCGGTGGGAGGAGTTGGGAACGCGGATCCCACAAGCGGGGCGACCGGTGCCAGTGTCTTTGGAGTGAATCTCAGTGGAAACTACTCCACTACCATTGGCGGCCCTTACTACCTGACCACGACAGCCATCAATCTGACCGGAGCTTCACAGACCAAGCTGCAGTTCAAACGCTGGCTGAACACGGATTACCAGAACTATGCCTATGCGACAGTCGATGTGTCAAACAACGGCACCACCTGGACGAACGTCTACGACAACGGCACCAACTCCGTCAATGATTCCTCCTGGCAGACAGTGAGTTATGACATCTCGGCCGTGGCAGACAACAAACCCACCGTTTACATCCGCTGGGGCTATCAAATCGGCAGCGGCGGTGTGTTTGCCGAGTCTGGTTGGAACATTGATGATGTGCTCATCACGGGAACCGGCAACGCCTTGCCCCCTGTGGCCACGGCGCAGAGTGTGAATGCGAATTTTGGCACCGCCACGTCCATCACACTTGCCGGAACAGATCCGAACACACCACAAGGCGTGCCCTTGAGTTTCACAGTGGCCACGAACGCGGCACATGGCACACTGGGCGGCACCGCACCGAACCTGACTTACACCCCGGCGGCTGGCTACTACGGCGCGGACAGCTTCACTTTCACGTGCACGAACACCTACGGTCTCACCAGCGCACCAGCCACGGTGACTATCACGGTGGGCCTGGGCACACCCACCGCGGATGCCCAGCAACTGAATGTGGCGACGAACACGGCGACGCCTCTCACACTCACTGGTAGTGACCCCGGTGTTCCACCTTTGCCACTGAGCTATTTGGTGGCAACGAACCCGGCAAACGGCACGCTCAGCGGCACTGCTCCCAATCTGACATACACTCCTTCCACGGGTTTCACCGGCAGCGACAGCTTCACCTTCACCGCCAGCAACGGCACGAACACCAGCGCGCCCGCGACGATCTCCATTAATGTCGGCGTCATCAATGTGGTGGAGCCCGTCACCCCGCTGACCCTTGTGAATGGCACCAAACCGATGTCCTCTCTGGTGATCGGCGCGGACGGCCAGTTTTACGGCACCACGCAGCTGGGCGGCAGCAGCGGCCAGGGGGCGGTGTATAAGATCAGCAGCGCAGGTATCATCACCACGCTCGTAAACTTTTACGGCTACAACGGGATGACGCCGCAAGGGGGGCTTTGCCTGGGCAGTGACGGAAACTTCTATGGTACCACCCAGTTAGGTGGGAATTTCAATGGCGGAACCATCTTCAAAATGACTCCAGCGGGCACGCTGACAACGCTGGTGCATCTCGGCTCAGCATCTCCCAACACCGGCACGCAGCCGAAGGCAGCTCTAGTCCAGGCTGCCGACGGGAGTTTCTACGGCAGCACCACAGCGGCAGGCACATCCGGTGTGGGAACGCTCTTCAAAGTGACTCCAGCGGGTGTTCTGACGGTGCTGGTGAATCTCACAGGGACGACGGGGGCGGCGCCGGGATCGAATGTGCAGGCGGCGATGATTCAGGGGCTGGATAGTAACCTGTATGGCGTCACAGGCAGTGGTGGTAGCGCGAGTGGTTTAGGCTGTGTCTTCAAATGCACCACCGCGGGAGTGTACACGGTACTGGCAGCTTTTGGCGGCGCGACGGGGAATCTCGGATCCACGCCGCTCGGGGCTCTGGTGCAAGCGGCCGACGGCACGCTGTATGGAACGACCTCCACAAGCGGAGCGAGTTCCAACGGCACGATCTTTAAATGCACCACGGCAGGTGTTTTGACCACCTTGCAGAGCTTTACCGGCAGCACGGGGGCGGTGATCGGCTCCACCTGTTCCGCGCCAATGATTTTCGGCGGTGACGGCTCGCTGTATGGCACCACGGCAGGGTCCGGCACGACCTTTTATGGCACCCTTTTCAAAATCACCACCGCTGGGGTTTTCACGAACATACGCTCTCTCCTGAGCTCGGATGGAGCATCTACCCCGATTGGTGGGCTGGTGCTGGCCGGTGACACGAACATGTATGGCACGCTTACAGGCAATCTGGTGAGCGTAGGCGCGAACCGCGGCGGCTTTTTCAAGCTGGCCCCCGGCACGAGCACATTCACCTTCATCACCGGTTATCCGAGCGCGCCTCCGATCTACAGAAACCTCATCAAGCACAGCGATGGGAACCTCTATGCAACGACTTCGGCGGGAGGAGCGAACCGCTTCGGTAGCGTGGTGAAATGGAGCGCCGGCGGTGCTTTTTCGACAGTTACCAGCTTGGTGAGCAGCGGAACAACCTCGACTCTGCCCAATTCCCTGATCGAGGGCACCGATGGCTTGCTTTACGGGACAAACCAGACTGGCGGTGCCTCGGGGGCGGGCGGTCTTTTCAGCGTGACCACAGGCGGCTCATTCACCACCCTGACCACCTTCACCGGTACCACGGGTGCAGCGCCTGGCACCACGCCCAACGCCCACCTCACGGCAGGAGGAGATGGAAATTACTATGGTGTGACCAGCACTGGTGGAGGCACGAGTAATCTGGGGTGCGTCTATCGGATCACACCGGAAGGTGCTTACACGGTGTTGGGTGCCTTCACAGGCACGACGGGTGCCATGCCTGGCAATGGGCCGCAGAGCAGGCTTGTGCTGGCGGGCGATGGACGCCTCTACGGCACCACCAGCACCGGCGGCACGGGAAATTTTGGCACCATATTCCGAGTGGATGTTTCCACGGGGACGGTCACCTCGCTGTTGAGCTTCACGGGAACCACAGGCGCAGCTTTGGGAACCAATCCAAACTCCACGCTGATTCTTGGAAGTGATGGAAAGCTCTATGGCACCACCACGGCAGGCGGATCAGGTTCCGGCACTATTTTCAGTTTCACCACGGGTGGCACGCTGACCACGCTGATGAGTTTCACAGGCACTTCTGGAGCATTCCCGGGATCTTCTCCGGCCATCAATCTCATGTTTGGCGCGGACGGTCATCTTTACGGCACGACGCTTGGTGGGGGAGCCAGTGCCTCCGGGGTGCTGTTCCGCTGCACCACGGCGGGCATTTACACGCCGTTAGCGGCCTTCACCGGCTCCAGTGGGGCCTTTCCCGGCGCCAATGCCTCCGCCATGCTCACCCAGTCGTCGGACGGCTGGATTTACGGTTTGGCGGGCACTGGCGGGACCTATGGTCTGGGAGTGCTCTACCGCGTGCATCCCAATGGCACTCTTCACACGTTGTACCACTTTGGCAGTCGCAATGATGGTGGTGCGCCCACCTTCCCGGGTTCGACAAATCTCAGCCTGTCCTATCGGCTGGTGGCGGCCGAGGATGGAATGCTCTACGGGGGAACCTTCGGTGCGCTTTTCCGTGTACATTCGCAGCCGGCATTTGGGGACTTGTCCGCCGTGGACCTCACGCCGGCGGGCGCGACCCTCTCGACCTCGGTGGTGCCCAATCAAGACATCTCCACGGTGTATTACCAATGGGGGCTGACCGCCGCCTACGGACAGCAAACGCCCTCCCAGACGCTGGACCCCGGATTGACTCCGGTGAGCGTCACGGCGGCACTCAGTGGCCTTCAGCAGGGCATGATTTACCATTACCGCCTGGTCACTGTGACAGCTCAGGGGACCTTTTTCTCGACTGATCAGACCTTTGCCACCCCGGGGGCTCCGTTGGTCATCACCGGCTCCTTCACGGGAGTGGGACAGAGCGGCGTTTCTCTGAATGGCTTCGTCAATCCGCTAGGGAGTCCCACGACTTACTGGTTCGAGTATGGCGAGACTACGGATTACGATGAAAGCACGCCGCCACAGGTCATGGGGCCTGGAGCGCCCGTCACACCCGATCCTGAAACCGAACCGGACGGACCACAAAATGTCACCAACGGCATCGCCGCTGTGCAGGTCTTTGCCTCCATCGGAGAAATGATCGCCGATGAGGTTTACCACGTGCGATTGGTGGCCCAGAACAGCTACGGCACCTCTTACGGCGACGATCAGGTCTTCCGTACACTGCCGGACGCGACTGCTCTGACCGTGGTCGAGCCGCTTTTCCAATACACTGGCACCGCAACGTCGCCACAGGCCGGTCTGATGATGAGCACGGACGGTTACCTCTACGGCACGACGAGCACGGGCGGCACGATCAATCAGGGAACCGCCTTCCGGCTCAGCCAGGGCGGCACCATGACGGTGCTGGCCAGCTTTTACGGCACGGCTGGAGGGCAGACCTTCGGCAGCAGTCCGCAAGCGGCGTTGCTGCAAGGGCTGGACGGAAACTTCTATGGCACGACAAACACGGGAGGCGTCAATGGCTTCGGCACGGTCTTCAAGATGACCCCAGAAGGTGTCATCACGAAGCTGGCCGAGTTCAATGGAAGCGTGGGTAATCGTGGTTCCGGTTCGGTGGCACCACTGGTTTTGGGGCCGGATGGGAGTCTCTATGGCTGCACGACAACGAGCGGCTCGCCTTCCAACGGAACGATTTTCAAAATCACGGCCGACGGGTTGTTTACGACCTTGATCAACTTCACAGGATTATCCGGTTCTTATCTTGGATCCGCGCCTCGTGGTCTCTTGCTGGCTTCCGATGGCAATTTTTACGGCGTCACCAATGGTGGCGGCACCAGTTCGTCCGGGACAGTATTCAAAATGACCCCTGCTGGAGTGCTGACCACGCTGGTCAACTTTACAGGGTCCACTGGAGCGGCACTGGGATCGGCACCCAATGGTGTCCTGGTAACGGGTAGCGATGGGAATCTTTACGGAACTACGGCGGGGGGTGGCGCGGGCGGTTTCGGCACGGTCTTCATGATCACACCCACCGGCACGTTGACCACGCTGGCCCAGTTTACCGGCACTACTGGAGCTGTATTGGGCTCCAGTCCCAAGGGGGGGCTGGTGGAATTGCCCGATGGCAGCTTCATGGGTTCGACGACGACTGGCGGCTCCGGCGGAGGCAGTGGCACCGTGTTCCGCATTACAAAGGCGGGCGTGCTCACGACTTTGGTCAACTTCACCGGCACCACTGGCACGGCACCCGGAACCACGCCACAGGGGACCCTGGTCCGCGGCGCAGATGGCAGTTACTATGGACTCTGTGCGTCAGGCGGCATGTACGGTGGTGGCACGATCTTCAAGGTGACAATAGAGGGCTTTTTGACCACGCTTGTGCATCTCAGTGGGGTGCCCACACTCGGCAGACTGGCACAAGCAGCGGACGGCACGGTCTTTGGCACGACGGTCGGGGGAGGGCTTGCGGCGGGCTACGGCACTGCTTTCAGCCTGCCGCTCGGCGGGGCACCGGCCATCATCGCGCACCTGCCACCGACTACGGGGACGACAGCCATCAGTTCCACAAGAGGCCTGTTTCAAGGACCCGACGGGCTGCTTTATGGAGTCAGCAGCGCCAGTCGTGTCTACATCATCAACACGACCACGGGCGCGGCAACCGCTGTCGGCGCAGCCTTCACGCCGACACTGTCCGGCGCCAGGATCGGAGTGGATTTCAATCCGGTGCCGGACCGTATTCGCGTTGTGACTGACGCTGAACAGAATCTGCGTTTGAACCCGGACACAGGTGCGGTGGCCGCGACAGACACCGCGCTGGCCTTTGCCGCCGGCGATGCGAACGCTGCTGCCAATCCGAATGTGGCTTCCGTCGCTTACACCAACAACTTCAACGGCGCGACTTCGACGACGCTTTTCGGCATTGATTCCACTCAGGACATTCTGGTGCGGCAAGGTTCGGCGGGTGGCGCGCCGACTTCGCCTAACACTGGGCAATTGTCCACCATCGGCGCGCTGGGCGTGAACACTTCGGATCAAGTCGGTTTCGACATTGCCTCGCCGGGCGATGTGGCGCTGGCTTCGCTGGTGCCGCAGGGGCAAACCGCTTCCTCGCTTTATTCGATCAATCTGGCGACCGGCGCGGCCACGCTGATCGGACCGATTGGTTCGACGGACATCGTGCGCGACATCGCCGTGGTTACGCGCGTCGAAACGATTTTCGCCGTCAATGCGAACAATCAACTGCTGCGCTTCAACAACGGCACGCCGGGCAACGTGGCCGCCATTCCCATACTGGGTTTGCAAGGCGGCGAACAGGTGCTGGGCATTGATTTCCGCCCGGCCACCGGCCAACTGTTCGCGCTGACCAGCGCCAGCCGCGTTTATACGCTCGACACCACATCCGGTGCGGCCACGCCCGTCGGCAATGCGCCGCTGGCGACGCCGCTCAACGGAACCGCCTTCGGTT
>CALMTT010000537.1 GCA_937872615.1 uncultured Verrucomicrobiaceae bacterium
ACGCGAATGCGTGGACGCTCACCGCCCTCACCGCGTATGAGCGCAGCCTGAAGAAAAACGCTGATCCGCTGCTCGCGAAGGCCATTTGGGATGCCCAAAGCCCCGAGCTGAACCTCAACGGCCCCGCCACCACCGCGAGCGTGAACTTCGTGCTCAACGACAAGATCGCCGCCAAGCCGCTGCGAGTTGAAGTTCCTGCTGATCGCCAGGTCTTCGGTCGCATCGAGGCCAAATCCTTCCCGCCCTCACGCGAGTTCGCCGGAGAGAACAAAGGCTACGCCATCTCCCGCAGCTACGAGAAGCTCAACATCGACGGCACCACCACCGGCATCGACGACCTCCGCGTCGGCGACATGGTTGTCGTCAGCCTCGCCATCGAGATCGGCGGCGGGGATCGTTACCTCGCCATCGACGATCCGCTGCCATCGGTCTTTGAGGCCATCAATCCCGAGTTCGCCACCATGAACGCCCGCGAAGGCGAGCAACTCCCCGATGGCACCCAGCCCTGGTTCTGCGACCACCGCGAGATCCGCACCGACCGTGCCCTCTTCTTCACCGATTACGCCCCCGCGAAAGGCAAGTTCACCCTCCAATACCTCGCCCGCGTCATCGCCGAAGGCGACACCACCGCCCCTCCCGCCCGCATCGAAGCCATGTACGAGCCCAACAAATACGGCCTCACTCCGACGCAACGTGTGCGCACGCTCCCCGGCGGCAATGCGAAGGTGGCGGGGAAGTGAGCGACATAATCCTTCTGCTGTTCCACGCCTTATCATCCTGTGATAACAAACGTCCGAATCCGCCATTTGCGGGATGGTGAGCGGCGGATAAAGGCCTGCATGCAGGTTTTGCACAGCATCGAGCAACTTTCCGCCCTTCGCGGCCCCGTGGCATTGGCCATCGGGGTGTTTGATGGTGTGCATCTGGGACACCAGGAGGTCATCCGAGCGGCCTGTGATCATGCGCGAGGGCATGACGGCACGGTGGTCGTGATGACCTTTGATCCGCATCCGTTGCATGTGTTACGCCCCGGCAGTGCTCCGCGAATGCTTTGTGGCCCGCGGCATCAGGAACGCATTTTGCAGGATCTCGGCGTCGAGACCTTGCTGCGGTGCCCGTTCACGACAGAGACAGCCAGAACGGAGGCACGGGCCTTTGTGATGAGGCTGGCCGAGGCGGCGAAACCGCTGGGCTGCATCTCAGTGGGACATAGTTGGAGCTTTGGCAAGGGGCGCGAAGGCAACATTCATTTGCTCACGGATCTTGGGCAGGTGCATGGCTTCGCCGTGTATGGCGTGCCACCAGTGCGAGTCGATGGCGAGGTGGTGAGCAGCACGGCCATTCGCGAAGCGGTGACGCGAGGTGATCTGACCAAAGCGGCGCGGTTTCTGGGACGCGAGTATGCGGTGATGGGTCGAGTCGTCGAAGGGCGCAAGCTAGGGCGGCAGCTCGGCTTTCCGACTGCCAATGTGGAAGTCGAAAACGAGCAACTACCTCCGCTGGGCGTGTATGCGGTGCGTGCGCGACTGGATAACGTGTGGCTGCCGGCCGTCGCGAACCTCGGCAAGCGGCCCACGGTGGCCGAAGACGCCGAACCCAACCTCGAAGTTCACCTGCTCGACTGGTCGGGCGACTGCTACGGCAAAGAAATGGAGGTGCGCTTTGTGAAGCATCTCCGTGGCGAGATGCGATTCGATGGGCTGGACGCGCTCAAAGCGCAGATCAGCCGTGATGTCGAGGCGGTGCGGAGCCTTGCCTGATCAATACGACGTGCCGGTGACCTCGTTCACGAAGGTATTCACGCGGTCGATGACCTCATCGGCCTCGGTTTGAGTCACGCCCATGTCGAGCAGCGTATCGACGAGGTAGGTGGTGAAGAGGGCAAAGTGATGCTTTGAGATGCCGCGGCCGTGATGTGCATGCGCCAAAGGTCTGCCGGAGTAGGAAAAGGGTCCACCAGTGGCCATCGCGAAGAACTCGCGCTGCATGTCGTGCAGCTTCTCGATGGCGGTGTGACGGAAAAAGGGCGCCAATTCAGCATCGGCGAGCACTTTGACGTAAAACGCGGGAATGAGGTTCGAGATCATGTCCTCACCACCGAGGCGTTCATAAAGAGAGGGGGGATTGTCGCTCATGGCAAAACCACTGAAAGCAGGAAAGAGGCCGCGTGGAAGGTGGAATAAGCCCAGGCCAAACGACGAGCAGCCTATGCCAGTTACCGCAGGACAAGATTGGCACGCAAAAGAGCGGGACGAATGGCACTCTTCGTGCCTATGGAGCAGGCACATGTCCTTTCTTCATCACCTGCATGAGTCCTCACCCGTCGCCCATGATTTGCTCGTGTTGAGCATGGTGGTGCTCGCAGGCATTGGACTGGGAAATGTGCGCGTCAAAGGCATCAAACTCGGTATCGCGGGCGTGCTCTTCAGCGGCTTGCTGGCCTCGCATTTCGGCCTGAAGCCGGAAACGGAGGTTTCGCACTTTTTGAAGGACTTCGGGCTCGTGCTCTTCGTCTTCGCGCTTGGCATGCAGATGGGGCCTGGGTTCTTCGCCTCGCTTCGCAAACAAGGGCGCGTGCTCAATGGCTATGCGTTCATCCTCGTCGCAGGTGGTGCGGTGGTGGCGGGAGTGGGTGGCTGGATGCTGGGGATGCCTTTGCCTGCCATCGCGGGGCTGTTTGCGGGTGCCACGACGAACACTCCGGCCCTCGGCGCGGCCCAGCAGGCGCTGACAACGTCGGGCGTCGCGCCGGATCTCGTTACACTGCCCGCTTTGACCTACGCGGCGACGTATCCGCTCGCCATCGTCGGGATCATCGGCTCCCTCATCTTGCTGCGCTTCATCTTCAAAGTCGATGTGGCGAAGGAAGGTGAGAAATTCCGCGAAGAGCAGGGGGAGGGCGTTGAGCCGTTGCAGCGCATGAACTTGCGTGTGGAAAATCCGAACCTCGATGGTCTTCAACTCGCGGATGTGCCGGGCATTCATGAAACCGGTGTCGTCATCTCGCGGTATCGCGCTGCCCATCAAACGGAAGTGCAAGCGGCCACGCCGGAGGCGCGGTTGCATGTGGGGGATGCGATCATGGCTGTGGGCACCCAGTCGCACCTCGATCACTTCCGGCTCATCATTGGCAGCGTGAGCGAGGAGAACCTCATGAAGGCTCCCGGCGATGTGACCTACCGCCGCGTGGTGCTCACGAACAAGCGCATGCTCGGCAAAACGGTGCGCGAGCTTGGCCTGGAGCATCTTCACAATGTCACCGTCACCCGCGTGAGCCGCGGTGACCTCATTTTTACGGCACTGCCGGAGGTGCGGCTGCAATTTGGTGACATGCTGCAGCTCGTCGGTGATGACGAAAGCCTCAACCACGCCACGCAAGCCCTCGGCAATGCCGTTCACATGCTGCAGGAGACGAAGTTCGCTGCAATCTTCGCGGGCATTTTGCTCGGCGTGCTGCTCGGGCTGTATCCGGTGCATATTGAAGGCCTGCCTGCGCCGGTGCGTCTCGGCCTTGCCGGAGGTCCGCTCGTCGTCGCGATCCTGCTGAGTCATCTCGGCCGCCTCGGGCCGATGGTCATGCACATGCCGCTGAATGCCAATCGAGCGCTCCGCGAGCTCGGCATCATTCTGTTCCTCGCGAACGTGGGCCTGCTCTCCGGTGAAAAGTTCGCAGCGACGGTGTTTTCGACGCAGGGACTGCAATGGGTGCTGCTCGGTGTGCTCGTGACCATGCTTCCGCTGCTGCTGGTGGGCATCGTCATCGCCTTCCCGCAGACCGTCACCGCCTTCCTC
>CALMTT010000538.1 GCA_937872615.1 uncultured Verrucomicrobiaceae bacterium
CAGGCGCCGCGCGCGGCGCTCTGGCGGGCTTGGACGGATCCTCGCAGCTTCGAGCAATGGTGGGTTCCGGCGCCGGCCAGATGCCGGGTGGTCGAGATGGCGGTGCGCCCCGGCGGCGCGTTCGCCACCGAGATCAGCGAGAGCGGTGAAGCGTTCGCACCGCACCTCAACGCCTGTTTTCTCGCCGTCGAGGAACCCGAGCGGATCGTGTTCACTAATGCCCTGGTCGGCGGCTGGCGCCCGGCCGAGCAGCCCTTCATGACGGCCATCGTCACCTTGCGGGATCATCGGCAAGGCACCGAGTACGCGGCCCACGTGATGCACAAGAACGACGCCGATAGAAAGATGCACGGCGAGCTGGGCTTCTTCGAGGTGTCGGGCCCGGCCAAGCCGCTGTTCATGCTGATCTTCTCGCTGCTCGCCTTCGGCGGTGCCGGACCGCAGCACGCCTGCGCCGTCGCCGAGAGCCTCGGCATCCGCACCATCCTCGTGCCGCAGCACGCCGGCATCCTCAGCGCCGTAGGCCTGCAAGAGGCCATCCCGGAGCGCATTGAGGAAAAAGAATACCGCATGCCACTTTCAGAGTTTCTATCTCATGGGACGCATGAGTCACATGGGTCCCATGAGACCCATATTGCTGAGTTACGCCTCCGCGGCCAGGACACGCCGCTCCAGGTCGAATACCAAAACGCCCACGACCTTCCGCGTCTTTACCACGAAGCCTACCAACGCCTCTTCGGCTACCCACCGCCCGCGAACCGCGAGATCGAACTCGTTTCTCTGCGCACGATCATTCGCGAAGAAGTACGTTGTTCACGCTTTAGCGCGTCCGACGAGCGTCCCCAGAGCACGCTAAAGTGTGAACAACGTACTCAATCCCTCCTCCAGGACGCCTTCTCCACCCTCGTCATCGCCCCCGGCTGGTCCGTCGAGACCATTCCCGATCACGGCCACATCCTCCGCCGCGATTCACGCATCACGAATCACGCGTCACTCACGCGCGATCTCCTCCGCCACCGCTTCCACGCCATCGTGACGGACATGGGTGCCCTGCTCTGCCGCACCGCCATCTCCACGAACATCCGCGAGCGCCTCGACTTCTCCTGTGCGCTTCTGGATCCACACGGACGACTTCTTTCCAGCGCTCCACACATCCCCGTGCATCTCGGAGCCCTTGGAGAATGCGTCCGCGCCGTCGCGAAAGCGGTCACGATGGAACCCGGCGATACCATCATCACGAATCATCCGGCCTTCGGTGGCTCGCACCTGCCGGATGTCACGCTCATCACGCCCGTTTTTGCCGAAGCGAAACTCATCGGCTACATCGCGAACCGCGCTCACCATGCCGAGATCGGCGGCATCACGCCTGGCTCGATGCCCGCGCATGCGACGCGACTCATCGAGGAAGGCGTCGTCATCGCTCCCACGCACCTCATTCGCGGCGGAAGGTCCTGTTTTGATGCCATCAGCACCCTGCTCACCACCGCGCCGCAACCCACGCGCAATCTCGCCGACAACCTCGCCGATCTGCACGCCCAACTCGCGGCCAATTTGCACGGCGCGGAGCGCTTGAAAGCCCTCGCAGACGATTCGCTGCTCGAAAACATGCAGCGCATCCTCGACCGCAGCGCCGAGGTCATGCGAGCTCAAATCGAACGTTTGAGCGAAAAAGCCTCCGCCATCGAAAAACTCGACGACGGCCATCAAATCGCTGTTTCGCTCGAAAAACGCGATGGAAAGCTCCTGCTCGACTTCACGGGCACCAGCGGCGTGCATCCGCGAAACCTCAACGCGACCACTGCCATCGTGCGCAGCGCTGTTTTGTATGTGATGCGGCTCTGGCTCCAAGAAGACCTGCCGCTAAACGAAGGCCTCATGGAGCCGCTGGAGATCGTTTTGCCCGTTTCGATGCTCAATCCGGCCTTCACCGGCGATCCGGCGAATGATCCCGCCGTCGTCGGCGGCAATGTCGAGGTCAGCCAGCGGCTCGTGGACACGCTGATCAAGGCGCTCGGCCTGCAAGCATGCAGCCAGGGCACGATGAACAACTTCCTCTTCGGTGGCGCGGGCTTCGGCTACTACGAAACCATCGCTGGCGGCTCCGGGGCCGGAAATGGCTACGACGGTGCTCATGCGCTGCACACGCACATGACCAACACTGCCATCACCGATCCCGAGATCCTCGAAAGCCGCTATCCCGTGCGTCTGCGCCAGTTTGCGATCCGCCGCGGCTCCGGTGGTGATGGAACGTGGCGCGGCGGCGATGGTGTCGTGCGTGAATTTGAGTTTTTGCAGCCGCTGACGGTCAGTTTGCTCACGCAGCATCGCGTGGAGGCTCCGTTTGGCTTTGAAGGCGGCTCGTCGGCACAAAAAGGCCGCCAGCGTTTGATGCGTGGCGGCCTTGACGTGGAGTTGGAAGGCTGCGCGAGCTTCCCAGTTGAGCCCGGTGATCGAGTGATTCTCGAAACACCGGGCGGTGGCGGCTTTGGCCCGGCTTGATCAATCCTCGCCGCTCGCGGCGGAGAGCGCGGCGATGACGTTGATGTCTTCGAGCGTCGTGGTGTCGCCTTTGAGCGTTTCGCCGGCGGCGATTTGCTTGAGGAGGCGGCGCATGATCTTGCCGGAGCGGGTTTTGGGCAGCGCGGCGGCGAAGCGAACTTCATCCGGCGTGGCGACGGGGCCGATGACTTTGCGGACGTGCTTCTTGAGCTCATCGCCGAGGTCGCGGCCGGTTTTGATGCCTTCTTTGACGGTGACGAAGCAGACGACGCCCTGGCCTTTCAGTTCATCGGGACGACCGACGACGGCGGCTTCAGCGACGCTCGGGTGCGAAACGAGGGCGCTTTCCACTTCGGCGGTGCCGAGGCGATGGCCGGCGACATTCAGCACGTCGTCGATGCGGCCGATGATCCAGATGTAGCCGTCTTTGTCGCGACGCGCTCCGTCGCCAGCGAAGTACCAGCCTTTGAAGTCGCTCCAGTAGGTTTCTTGATAGCGCTTTTTGTCGCCCCAGATGCCACGCAGCATGGACGGCCAGGGCTTCTTGATGACGAGTTTGCCCTGCTCGTTCGCGCCGACTTCGTTGCCGAGGTCATCGACGATGCCGACATCGACACCGAAGAAGGGCAGCGTGGCGGTGCCGGGCTTCGTGGGGATGGCGCCGGGGATCGGCGTGATCATGTGGCCGCCGGTTTCGGTCTGCCACCAGGTATCGACGATGGGGCACTTGCCGCCGCCGACTTTGTTGTGATACCACATCCACGCTTCGGGATTGATCGGCTCGCCGACGGTGCCAAGCAGGCGCA
>CALMTT010000539.1 GCA_937872615.1 uncultured Verrucomicrobiaceae bacterium
AGCCGAGGCGCTCCAGCTTCGCATCATTCCACGAGCCGGGCTCGATGATCGTCTTGCCGCGCACGATTTGAGAGGCCGCGTTGCCGTTGAAGACGAAGAGCTTGCCGGGTTCGGAGTCCTTGTAGCTGCCACCGATGCCGAGATGATCGCCGGGTGCCTGATGATCGCCCTTCGGCCCGCGCGAGATGAGGTAAGCGGTCACGGCGCTGACGTTGTTGGCCTTCGTGTTCTTGAAGCGCATCGACGCGGACCAGTTCTCCGAGTGTGGTGCAGTCCTCTGGACTGCGTCTTTCTGAGCAGCCGAGACGGCTGCAACACGCTTTTTGCGCTCCGCTCGCGAAACGGCCCGTTTCGCATTCTCCTCGCCCACTTTCGAGATGTCCCAAAGCTTCGCGATGAGCGATGACTCAATGACGCGATCCCAGATCGTGATCTCATCCAGCCGCCCTTCGAGCCCCTGGCCGAAAAGCACCTCGTTCGCCGCTTTTCCGGCCTTTCCGGTCAAAACGGGCTTCTCCGAGCCATCGAGATGCACGCGCAAGTCTTCGCCATCGCGGATGAGCACGGCGAAATGCCAGTCATCGGCAAAGAAAGTGGTTTCGGCTTTAGCCGAATCTGATCCTTCGGCTGAAGCCGAAGCCACTTTATTGCCCCATTCGAGCCTCAGCGTGTGATCCGGGAACTGATGCGCCTTCAAGCTGACGCCCAGTGCATTGATCAACTCGCCCGTGCGATCACTCGCGCCGCTCTCATGGCCGAGCCAGAACCAGAGGGCGATGGAGGTGGGCGGAGTGATGTCCACCGTCTGCCAGTTTCCGTTGATGAGTTTCCTTTCGGTGTTCTTCAACTGCGTTCTGAGATAACCGCCAGCGAGGTGAATGCTGCGGTTGATCTCGTTCGATCCGGAGAAGGCCGAAGCCGTGAGTGCTGACTCGTCGCCGTAACCCAGCCCGCTGCCGGGGCCGGCAAGGTAAGAGCCGAATCCTTCATAAGCCATCACACCACAAGCCGGGCGCTTGACCGTTTCATCCAACTGGCATGCTCCAAACTGTTCCATCCGTGCATATCGGATGGGCTTTGAGTTCAACACCTCTACGGCATACGGTCCGTTCGCATGCTTGACCTCCTGCTTGGGCTTGTTGGCGAGCTGAAATGTCGTTTCCGACAACGTGGTAACCATGCTGCCCTCCGCTCCTTCTTCCAATCCTGCTGTTCTGGCCGGCCAAGTGGTGTATCCGCCCAGTTTATGCTGGCTCCAAGGCGGGATGTAGCCTTCGGCTCCATTTGCGAGTTCAATATTGAAGTGCTTCCCGAACGGCGAAGCAGCCCTCAACTTCAACCCCGTGATCGCATACACTTCATTCGGCAGCGTCGCGATGCTCAGATCGCCGATTCGGATGGCTTGGAGCTTCACACTCGTCTTTTGACGCTCGTGGAGGATCAGCGCCTCTCTCGCATACACTTCCTCTTTGTTCTTCGGCACATCATTCTCGATCTTCGCGGCGATGGGCTTGGCCCAGGCGAGGCGTTTTTCGTCGGGGACGCGATACTTGAGCTCCAGCGTCTTCTCGACCATGCCGAGCGGGGCGTGATCGACGTATTTCACGGTTTGCAGGGCCTTCATGGCGCTGTCGGCGACTTCGGAGGCGTAGCGATCAATGGTGATGGTCTTTTTCTCCGCGCCGTAGTCCATCCACATCTGGTCGCCGCTGGTGCCTGCACTCATGGCGGCGACGAAGCCGTCTGCGGCACCCATTTTCGCGGCGAGGTGTTTGCTGAAAAGGCCGAAGTAGTCCGCCGACACGGGCGCGGTGCCAAAGTAGTGCTGCGAGTAGTTCGCGAGTACGCCGAGCGGTTTGCCATCGAGCGTTTGCAGCGCGATGACGCTGAGCTGCGGATCGACGGGGCCGCTGGGGCCGACGACGTCTTTGCTGAGGTAGCCGGGGTGCATGTTCGCGCGGCCTGTGGGCTGGCCGAAGGGATCGACGACCTCCTTGCCCGGCAGGCGAATCCAGCGGCGGTTGTGCGTGTGCTCCCAGTCGTCGAACGAACCCCAGCCGATGCGGGCCGGTTGCAGCGCCGCATTCGCCGCCACGATGGCCTCGGCGATCTTCGGCATGAGGAATTTCGCATACACCGTGTCCTTCCGCGTGCCGAGGCAGCCCATCGCGGCGGGCGCGGAGTGTGTGTGCGTGGCGCTGACCATCATGCGATCCACCGGGATGCCGCATTGCTTTGATGCGATGCCTTTGGCCTCATCGATGAGCGACTGCTCCATCATGCACGTGTCCACGATGGCGAAGGCGATCTTCATGTTGCCATCATCGAGCACGAAACTGCGCACAAAGAGCCTGTCCGCGAGCTTTTCGCCCCGTCCTTCGAGAAACCCGCCCGCGATGATGCGCGGGAACTCCGTCGGCGAGATGTCCGCCGTGGCCACTCCGGCACGGAAGGTGGCCGCGGAGGCTGTGAGGCCGCTGAAGAGGAAAAGAGCGAGCAAAACGTGTTTCATGAGCGCTGAAGAAAACGCCTGACGCTGCCGCATCCTTCCGTCGCGCGATCAAAGCGGCACCTCAAAATACTCCAGTGCCCACTCGCGCATGTAACGCACGCGTGAGGGCTTGAAGCGATAGATGATCAACTCGGGATTTTCGAGGCTGCCCAAGTAGGCGCGGAGCAGGGGATTCGAAGCCCAGATCTCTTCCAGCAGCGGCCTGTCTGTCACGATTTCGGCTGTGGACGTGATGCGCACCTGGTTGTGATCATCATCGGTGTAGCAGAGCTCCGCCTTGGGATTGGCCTCAAGCTCCTTCGTCTTGCCGTAGCGGCGCAGATTGGCCACATAAACGACAAAGCCATCCGTGCGCACCGGCGAGACAGGCCGGGCTCGCGCCTGATCGCCATCGCAAGTGGCGAGGATGGGGAATTTGGCCCGCTGCATGGTTTCGCGGGCGAGTGTGGGCACTTCAGCGGGATCGATTGGCTTGGGCTTTGGTTGGGACATGATTGGAAAAAACGTGCGCTTGGATGGCTCTCTCGCGTCAGGCCCGCGAGAGAAGGAAATCGAAAATCTCCTTCGCGAGGCCTGCGCCGATGCCGGGCACCTTCGCGATCTGTTCGGGGCTGGCTTTGCGCATTCGGGCGACGGAGCCAAAGTGCTTTAAGAGTGCCGTTTTGCGGTTCTGCGACACGCCGGGGCATTCATCGAGGATGCTCTCGGCGACCCGGCGGTTCAGCAGCAGTTGATGATAGCCGTTGGCCCAGCGGTGCGCCTCGTCACGGATGCGCTGGAGCAGCTTCAAAGCCCCGCGATCATGCGGAATGATCACCGGATCGCTCTCGCCGGGCTGATAGACCTCCTCGTTCTCCTTCGCGAGGCCAATGATCGGCAGGTCGTGCAGGCCGAGTTGCTGCAATTCCTTCACCGCCATGCCGAGCTGACCTTTGCCACCGTCCACGATCACCAAATCCGGCAATGACACGAACTTCTGACCTTTCACTTCCGACTTCTCACGCTCAGCCAGCCGCATCATCGCCTCGCGAGGT
>CALMTT010000540.1 GCA_937872615.1 uncultured Verrucomicrobiaceae bacterium
ACCCCAGCGCCTCGGCCACTCCTTTGCCTCCATGAACCACAAACTGGGCTGCCAGGATCAGCAGGGTGAGGCCGATCAGCAGCGCACCGATAGTCTTCCCAGGCGCTGCCTTCTCCGTGGAAGCATTTCCCGAGGCGTGACGTCGTGCGTGGCGGATCACCACCACGAGCCAGATGCCGAAGAGGCCAAGCATGATGCCGGCATCGAGTCGTGAGAACCAGCCATCCATGAGCAGCGCATAAACCACACCTGGCACGGCTAGTCCCACCAGCCAGTCCCGGCGCACACCATCGTCCTCGGCCTTCATGCCGGACAGGGCCAGCACGATCGCGAGCACGAGGGCCACGTTGACGACATTGCTGCCAAGCACATCGCCAAGCGAGATCTGCGGCACGCCTTCCAGCGCGGCATGCACGGCCACGAGTAGCTCAGGTGATGAGGTGCCAAACGCTGCCACAGTGACGCCGACGACAGCGGATGGCCAGCGCAGCCAGCGGGCCAGTCCCACGCCTCCACGCACAAAGAACTCACCGCCAAACCAGGCGAGCACCACGCCCGCCAGCAGCATCAAAAGGGATGGAATCATGGAATTAGAGAAACACAGGCCGCGAAGCCTGTGGTCTGATCAAAGGCCGCGGACCTGCGCTGGCAAGCAGGATCGGCCGAAAGCGCCTCTCACTGGTCTGCTCCGGTGGAGAGAAGGCGGCCGATCTCCAGTGGAGTGGTGCCTGCCTCTTCCTCGTGGTTCATGCGTTGTCCTTCAATGAGGGCTGCGCCGCGGGTGAGGCCGTCGTTTGGCTCCTGCTGCCACTTGGGATCACCGGGATGCACGATCTGGTCAATCATGTTGATGAGCGCGGTCTCGTCCGAGTTCTGGTTTTCGACCTGCTTGTTGTCAAACATGCCTTTCATGTCCACCATCATGCCGCCGAATACGAGAAGAGGCGATGCCAGCAGGAGGAGGAACAGCCACACGCCGATGCGCGAGAAGATGCCGCTCTTCTCCGGAGGGCCTGCGGTGGGTGGTCGTGGAGGAGTGGGCGCACGACGCAGCACGCGATCTGGCTCTTCGTCGTTCATCGGAGCCGGGACGGGAGCGGGTGGCATCTGCCATGATGGCGCTGGAGCATCATCCCGCGGCGCGGTGATGACTCGCTCACAGCTGGGGCATGGGCCGGAAATCCCGGCCATGGCTCGTGGCACATTCAAAGTGATGCCGCAGGCCTCGCAGCAAAAAGTCATGAGTTCTGATTTCATGAGCGTGAAAGCGGGCTGTTGTTATTTCTTCTTCAAGATCACATCACCGAGACTGAACATGGGCCCGTAGATGGCGTAGATGAGGAAGCCCACGATGACGCCGAGGATGAGCATCGTGAGAGGCTCGATCATCTTGTCGAGAGACGCGGCGAGGTTGTCGAGCTCCTCTTCGTAGTCGTCGGCGATTTCGGCGAGCATTTCCGTGCCAGAACCCGTTTCGGAGGCCAGTTCGATGAGGCCGCAGAGGTTTCGCGCATCAGGGCCGAGCCAGTGGGCCTCCATGAGGAAGGCCTCATGCAGCGTGCGGCCCACCGTGATGTGGTCACGCAGCCGCCAGAAGAGCTCCTTGTAATGGTAGTGCCACGAAGCCTGCGCGGTGATGTCGAGCGCGGAGGTGAGGCGGACGTTCGATTCCGTGAGCAGCGAGAGTGTGCGGAAGCCGGCGGCGGCGGCGGATTTGCGCACGATGACGCCGATGGCAGGCAGTTTGAGGAAAAAGTCCTGCACAGGACGCAGGCCGGAGATTTTGCCCCAGTTCGAGAAGAACATGTACAACCCCACAAATGGCAAAATGGCCATGTAAGGCTTGTGCATGAAAAGATCGGAAAGGGCGATGAGGATCTTCGTGCCGAGTGGCAGAGGTGTTTTGAAGGACGTGAAGAGCTTTGCCATGGCCGGCACGAGCGTGAAGCTCATCACGATGACCACGACCACGCCGAGCACCATGACGACCGCGGGGTAGATGAGGCCGCCTTTGAGCTTCTTGATGACCTTCGAGGACTTCTTGGAGGAGATCGCGATGCGTTTGCACACCTTCGCGAGCTGACCGGCCTCCTCACCGGCGATGATGAGCGAGAGAAGATCCTCCGGGAAGAGCTTGGGATACTTCGCCATCGTGTCGCTGAACTTGTCACCCACGGAGATGCCGTGGATGAGCTCCGCGATCACGCCTTTGTAGGTGGCTGATTTCACGCGGTTGGTCTGGAGCTGGAGCGATTTCGTGAGCGAGATGTTTCGCTCCAGGCATCGGCCGAGTCCTGAGAAGAAGGCGGCGCGGTCATCAATGCCCGGCTTTGGCGAGGTGAGACGATGCAGTTTTTCATCGACACCCGTGATGGTGGAAATGGTGGAGGATTCGTTCGCGGCCACACCCGCGCCAAGGATGGCCTTGTCATCCGAATCGGTGTCCACGAGTGCCTCGGCGCTCTTGCCGGTGTGAACGTTGGTGATTTTGACTTTTTTAAGCATGGCCGTTGAGGTGGCGGGTTAAGGGGCGGGCGTGCGGATGCTGGTGAGGAGACGCGGGCGGTAGGCCGTGAGTGTGAGCGAGGCTCCGGCGATCTCCGCGGGAGGTGACTGCGCGATGTTGACCACGGCGGTGCAGGATGCGCTCTCCATGCTGACGCCGGAGGTGACGCTGGTGCCGTTTTCGATGAAGGATGGACCTGTGCCGCCTGATGTGGTGCCGTAGATCTGCGTCTGGAGCAGAGAATTCTGGTCCTGGTCCGGCATGAGGGCAAAGACCTGCTGTCGTGAGAGACCGAGCTGCCACAGGCGCAACATGTTCTCCTGATGGTTTCGCGTCACGGCGACGCGGAATGCGAGCTCCTCCTGCAGCATTGATGAGGCCGCGAGGCTCACGGCAGCGGTGGCGCCGACGGCCAGAATGCTGGCGGCGGCCAGCACCTCGATGAGCGTGTAGCCGGCCTGGCGCAAAAGTTGAGCGGGCTGGTGAAGCGTCATGGTGTGAAGTAGTTCTCCTGCCACGCATCACGCGGCAGGAAGGTGGAAAAGGCCGGTCCCGCGGGCGCGGTCTGGCTCACAGATGAATCCGTGTCTGGTGCGAAGAGCAGCCGGCTGGCGTTCGTGCCGCCCGCGGCGCGGTAGCGCTCGGGAATCGACGGCGCGCCGCCGTAGCTGTTGATGCCCATCACGTCGATGCTCGGACAGAGCCGGTGCACGCTCTCGACGCGCTTCGCGCCGATGTCCGCGGTCACGGTCATCGTCGGATGGTTCGGGTCGAGCGTGTGCGCGAGCGCGGCGGCCTGCTCGACCGCGGCCCAGATGCGCGGGTTGCCGCCGTCCTCGTAGCCCTCCATCTCGTTGCCGAGCGCCCACGCGAGCACCGCGGGATGGTCCTTGTAGCGCAGGATGCCGAGGCGCACGCGCTCGAGCTGCGCGGCGACCTGCGCCGTGTCGCGGTAGTCGAAGCCGTGGCGTTCGTGCCCGAACCAGAAGCCGACGGTCACGGTGAGGTCGCAGTCCTGGGTCTTGGCCTGGGCGAGGTTG
>CALMTT010000541.1 GCA_937872615.1 uncultured Verrucomicrobiaceae bacterium
CGGGAATGGCACACGCGGCGGCGGCGGTGGTGGTGGTGGTGCCTCGCTGAACGGCAGCAACGGCGGCGGGGGTGGCAACGGCGGCGATGGCTATGCGCGCGTGACGTACCGCTGATGGGCTTCGTTGGCGGCGGCCACGCAAACGCGCCGACCATTGTACATGGCGATCTGCGCCTGATTTGGGTGACAGATACGCACATCGAAACGCACGCGTTTGAGCCGCGTGATAGCTCGATTACAGGTGCATTAGCGGATGCAAATGCCTGGGGGGCGGATGCGGTGGTGCATACTGGCGATATTGGCGACAATTTGATCGATAATGTGCGGCGCGGTTTTTCGCTGCTGCGCGGCACGTCGATCAGTTGCCCGCTGATCGCGGTCATCGGCAATCACGACGAGGAGGAAATTACCAACCCCGGCGTGCCGAATACCAGCCAGATCGAAGCGTCGGATTGTTTCAACCAAACCGCGCCCGAATACGGCACAATGCAACTGAGCGCGCAGAACGGCAACCTGAAGGCGCGGCTGATCTGGCTTGATTGCAACTATAACGGCGAGATAACGCCGAATCACCCGACGATTGGCGAGCGCATTGGACATCATACGCAGGCGGCGTTCGCTGGCTATAACCGGCAGTTAGGCGCAAGCCAGCGCGCATGGATTGCAGCAACCCTTGCCGCAGATACGACCAGCCATATTGTGCTAGTGTTCGTGCATTATCCAATTGACGCAACGCTGGTGGACAGCCCACAACTCGCTGACATCCTACTGGCTGATAAGCGCCCGAATGCACTGTTTTGCGGGCACGTCCATCCAGGCACGTCCATTTATTATCAATACGGCGCGACGAACACCAAGCGCGTAACGCAATACCGCATGGCGGCGGGGCTGGAAAGCGGCGCATGGTGCCGCATGCGCGTCGGGCATGCGCCTGATGGCGTCAAAATCGTGGAGGCGAGCGTTAAAAACTACACGAATCCCGGCGGCTGGGTGCTCGACACGCAGTTCATCGACATCATGGGCTCGCCCTACCTGATGGCGCATGGCATGGGCAAGCCGGTCAAAGACGCCGAGACCGAGATCGAGCTGCCTGCGGGCGAATACACGCTCTGGGCTCGCACGAAGAACTGGGTCGGCCCGTGGGATGCACAGGGAGCTCCGGGACGTTTTCAGATCGCGGTGAATGGCGAGACGCTGAAGCATGAGTTCGGCGCCACGGGCAAGGATTGGCAATGGGAGAAGGTCGGCCCCGTCAAAGTCAGCGGCAAGGCCAAGATCACGCTCAAAGACCTCACCGGCTTCGACGGACGCGTCGATGCCATCGTGTTGAGCGATGACGCGAGCTTCACGCCCGATGTCGGCATGCGCAAAAAGATGCTCGGTTTGCCGGAGAAGGCTCCCGAGACCAGCGAATACGATCTCGTCGTCGTCGGTGGTGGTTACAGCGGCATGGGCGCGGCGGTTTCCGGTGCCCGCCAAGGTTTGAAGGTCGCTTTTATCCAAAACCGCCCGGTGCTCGGTGGCAATGGTTCGAGCGAAATCCAGGTCTGGGCCATGGGCGGCACGCGTCGCGGTCTTTATCCGCACCTTGGCGAAATCATCGAAGAGATGGCCGACCGCGCCAGCAACAGTCCCGCCGCTGATCCGCAGGAGTTCAACGACAAGCTCAAGGAGGATGTGGTGAAGGCAGAGAAGACCACCGACCTCTTCCTCAACACGCACGTCTATGGCGTGGAGATGAGCGCGGACAAAAAGACCATCCGCAGCGTCACTGGCCTCGACACCAAGACGGGCAAGGAAACCCGCTTCGTCGGCAAATTCTTCGTCGATTGCACCGGCCACGGCAGCGTCGGTGCTCTCGCGGGCGCAGAGTTCATGATGGAAGAAAAAGGCCGCATGGGCATGAGCAACATGTGGGTCATGCAGAACCTCAAGAAGCCTATTTCATGGCCGCAGACACCGTGGGCGCTGCCTTTGGAGCTCGCCGACTTCCCCGAGCCGCAGACCATGGCTCCCGTCGGCAAAAAGAACGCGGCGAATCAGAACGGCTACGACCTCGGCTACACGCCCGTGCCGAATCCTGAGGACTATGTACACGGCGAGTGGTTCTGGGAGAGCGGATTTGATAAACATCCCATCAACGACCTCGAACTCATCCGCGATCACAACTTCCGCGCCGTCTATGGTGCCGTTTCCGCGCTCAAGACGCTCAAGGCAGACAAATACGGCAGCTACGACCTCACCTGGCTCGCCTACATCGGCGGACCGCGCGAGAGCCGCCGCATCGTCGGCGATCTCATCCTGCAAGGCGAAGACATGGTGAAAGGCATCATCCATCCTGATGGCTGCGTGCCCACGACCTGGGACCAGGACCTGCATTATCCGAAGGAGCAATACATGGTGAAATTCCCCGACAATCCCTTCATCAGCCGCGCCCAGTTTGGCAAGCACACCGACCGCAAAAACGGCTATCCGGTGCCTTACCGCTGCTTCTACAGCAAGGACATCGGCAATCTCTTCATGGCCGGCCGCACCATCAGCGTCGAGCGGCACGCGCTCGGCTCCACCCGCGTCATGCGCACCTGCGGCATGATGGGCGAGGTCGTCGGCAAGGCCGCGTGGATCTGCGTCCGTCATCACACCAGCCCCCGCGGTGTGTATGAGCAATATCTCGACATCCTCAAAGACCTCATGAGCCAGCCCGGCGCGATGCGTCGCGACAGCATCGAAGGCAATCTCTACATGCCCGCGAATGCCAAAAAGCTCCCCGAAACCTCTCTCAGCGCCGACAGCATCGACCCCAAAAAGCTCGAAGGCATCGTCATCGACGACAAAGAAGCCGAACTGAACGGCAAGTGGGCCCACGGCGAAGGCCTCAAGCCCTACGTCGGCGAGTATTACAGCTACGGCAGCGATAAGGACGCCAGCGCACGCTTCGCCTTCAGCGTCAAAGAGACCGGCAAATACGAAGTCCGCATCTTCTTCCAACCTCACGCCAACCGCGCCAAATCCGCTCCGGTGACTGTTTTGAGCAGCGAGGGCGAAAAAGCCCTCAGCGTCGATCAAACCAAGGCCGCCAACGGCAAGCAGGGTGCCCACAGCCTCGGCGTGTTCACCTTCGCCGCCGGTGAGGAGGCCGCCGTCATCTTCCGCACGGCTGGAGCGGGAGGAAACGTGCATCTCGATGCCGTGCAGGTGCTTCCTGCGAAGTGAGTTTAGCGTTGAGCGGATTTCAGTGCGCTAACGGCTAGACCGTGTCCACGAATCGGAAGGCGACTGCCGATCGCAGCGTTTTGCTTTCCCGCATCCCCGTGCCATCCTCCGCTCACCATGCCCTCCGCACTCGCCCTTTTCGCCCACCCCGATGACATTGAATTCGTCGCAGCAGGCACCATGCTGCTGCTTCAGGAACGTGGTTGGGACATTCACTACATGAACATGTGCACCGGGAATGGCGGCAGCGTGCAGATGGATGGTCCCACGACGGCGAAAAAACGCCTCGAAGAAGGTCGCGAGGCTGCCCGCATCCTCGGTGCAGCGTTTTATCCGCCGATCTGTGATGATCTGGAGCTCAATTACACCGTGCCTTACCTGCGGAAGATCGCGGCGGTGGTCCGCGAGGCTCAACCGAGCATCGTGCTCACCCATGCGCCTTCGGATTACATGGAGGATCACATGCAAGCCTCCCGGCTCGCGGTGACGGCCGCCTTTGCGCACTGCATCCCGAATTTCGTCACCGATCCCCAGCGCCCGCACTACCTGCACGACGTCACTGTCTATCACGCCATGCCGCATGGTCTATGCGATCCGCTCCGCCAAAAGCTCCAAGCCAGTTCCTACGTGAACACCGCTTCCGTCCACGCCCGCAAACGCGAGGCACTGGCCGCGCATGAGAGCCAAAAGCACTGGCTGGACGTGTCACAGGGCATGGACTCCTACCTCGTGAGCATGGACGAAGCCTCGCGTGCCGTCGGAAAGCTCTCCGGCCAGTTCGAATTCGCCGAAGGCTGGCGCCGACATCTGCACCTCGGCTTCTCCGCCTCTGCAATCGACCCGCTCACGGATGCCCTCGGTGATCTCTGCCTGATCAACGAAGCCTGCGAAAAGCAACTCGCCACGCCGCGCTAAGGAATCTTCACCAACTTGAAACTTGAAACTTGGGACCTGAAACCCAACCATCTCCTGCATGAAAAAACTTCTCGCCCTCCTTGCGATCCTTCCGCTGGCCGCCACGGCCCAGCAAAACCCGCAGGCACCCGCCGCGCCCTCCACCGCAGAGCAACTGGGTGACGCGAAGCTCTCCGAGGCCGACCAGCAAAAGCTCGTGAAGACCTTCCAGGAAGTGCAGGAGATGCGGAAGCAGAACCGCTACACCGACGCCATCGCCAAGCTCGACGAGGCCGAAAAGATCTCGCCCAAGAACGGCCTCATCTACACCATGCGCGGCGATGTCTACCTCGCGCCGCGTCGCCGGGATTTCGACCTCGCCAAGGAGCAATTCACCAAGGCCAAGGAACTCGATCCGCAAAACGCGGGCCCCGTCTTCAACCTCGCCGAACTCGAGTTCGCTCGTCACGACTTCCCCACCGCCTCCGCCGCCTTCCGCAAGCTCGTGACTGACTTCCCGAAGCTCCCGCAGGTCATCCGTCACCTCGCCATCTCGCGCATCGTGATCTGCGAGGCCCGCCAGAAGAAATACGACGAGGCCGAAAAGATCATCAAAGAGAGTTTCACCTTCATGGATGACACGCCCGCTTACTACTTCAGCAACGCGGCCATCTCCTTCGCGAAGAAAGACGAGAAGATGGCGCAGGAGTGGATGCTGCGAGCCACCAGCATCTTCAAGGAACAGCAAACCGGACCTTACATCGATGCCTTCAAGGAAATGCGCTGGATTCCCGATGTGGACTACCAAGCCCTTCCCGACCCCTCCGCTGGCAAGTAACCCGTGAACTGGCGCATCGCAGCGGACACTGGCGGCACCTTCACGGATTGCCACGCTCTCGACCCGGAAGGTCGCGAATCCCGCTGCAAAGTCCTCTCCACCGGCCATCTCCGTGCCACTTGGCAAGCAGAAAGCCTCTCCGGCCTCCCACCGCTGCCAAACGGCCTCCTGCGTGGCTTTTCCATCCGCAGCCTCACGCATCCCGAATCACGTCAAATCGTCCAACACGACGAAAACGGCCAAATCGCCCTCAATTCGCCTGCGCCGGCCGAATGGCATGCCGGAGCCCTCGTTGAGCTTTTCACCGGTGAAGAAGCTCCCGTGCTCGGCGCCCGTATTTTGACCAATACACCGCCCGGAGCCGCTTTTCCGCCGATGCAGCTCCGCATCGCCACCACGCGGGCCACGAATGCCCTGCTCGAGCGCAAAGGCAGCCGCATCGCCCTCTTCATCACGCAGGGCTTCGGCGATTTGCTTCAAATCGGCGATCAACGCCGAGCCGATCTCTTCGCGCTGCGCCACGAGCCTCGTCCGACGTTTCACGAGCTGTCCTGCGAGGTTCCCGAGCGCATCAGCGTGGATGGCGAAGTGCTCACACCGCTCAATGAAGCCGCCGTGCGCACTTCGGCACTCGATGCGATCGCGAAAGGCATCACCACCGCTGCCGTGTGCCTCATGCATGGTCACGCGCATCCCGCGCATGAGCTTCGCGTCGGCGAAATCCTCCGCGAGTGCGGCTTCACGCATGTCGTGTTGTCGCATCAAACCGCTGCCTTTGCCAAACTGCTGCCTCGCGCCCAAAGCACCGTCGCCGATGCTTATCTGCATGGTCCGGTGCAGTCGTTTTTGAATGCCATCCGCAGCGTCTCGCCCGCGATGCAGGTCATGACGAGCGCGGGCGGCCTCAAAACCGCCGACGACATCCGCCCGAAGGACATGCTGCTCAGCGGCCCCCAGTCGCCCGAGAGGCAGCGCCATTTCATGGAAATGCAGCGGGCCGCC
>CALMTT010000542.1 GCA_937872615.1 uncultured Verrucomicrobiaceae bacterium
AGGGATTGACCACCGCAGTGATCTTTATTCGCTGGGAGTGATGCTATTCGAGATGTTGACCGGTGATTGGCCGTTCACGGGAAGCGCCATCGAGGTCATTGGCAAGAAGTCGGTTCAAGAGGCACCATCACCGCTGATTCTCAATGCCGGCATCCCGCCACAGCTCGCCGCCATCTGCCAAAAGATGATCGCCCGGAAGAAAGAGGACCGGTTCGCGAACTGTGCGGAAGTCATCGCCGCGTTAGAAGCGGTCGACCTGAAGGCTCCCATCGCCTTGCCGATGAATGGTGAACCGCCAGATACGACGTCACCCTTCGCGGAGCAGGACAGACCGTCATTTACTTTCCTCGACGGCACCTCCGCGGTCGCTCCGTCGATCTGGGCGAGGGCTACCCCTTCCTCTTCGCCGAGCGCCTCCTCGATCTCCTGGGGCTGAAAGCGCAGGCCGGGCGGGCCTGCGGCGAACTCGCCTACGGCGATCTCAAGCGCCTCGAGCTCGCGGTCGCGCTCGCCAACGACCCCAAGCTCTTGCTGCTCGACGAGCCGACCGCCGGCATGGCGCCGAAAGAACGCGTCGACCTGATGGCGCTCACCACGCGCATTGCGCGCGACCGGACGATCGGCGTCTTTTTCACCGAGCATGACATGGATGTCGTGTTCGAACACTCCGACCGCGTGATGGTGCTCGAGGTGATGGGGCGGGACGCGGGTTTCATCGCGCTCGAGTCGGGGCTCGCGGGCGGCGCGGACGTTCGCCTGGTGCCGAAGCCCGTGGTCTTTCTCTCTCACGCGGCCTTCTGGAGGACGCGCATCGACGCCCATGGGCGTGAGGAGGCGTACGAGCACTACTTCGACGCCCTCCTCTCCGAGGCGAAGCGACGCGGCCTTCCCGTGGTCACACTCGGTGTCGGACCCCAAAGCACCTACAGGACGCGAACCGCGAGCGAGAAGTGGAGGGAGCGGTTCTCCCTGCAGCACGACGAGCGATATGTCCACATCAATCGATTCGTGACCCCGAAGGTCGCGACATCCGCGCTCAAGGCCTTTGGGAACGCCCTTTCCATTCGCAATCGGTTCCGAAATTCGCCCTCCCTGCGCGACGCCTTCGCACACCTTGTTGACGTGGTGGGGCTGAAGGAGGCCGCCTACCGTCTCGACGTGCGCGCGTCGCAATTGGCTGACGCAATTGCCGAGCGTGACAGGCACCGCGTGTTTGTCGTGCAGTGTTTGGGCGAGCGGCACCTCTTTCCAGCCTTCGATGAACGTGTAGTCGCGGGCGATGCCGCTGACGGGATCGACGATGCCGGGCACGCCGACGCCGATGCCGAGAAGTGTGCCTGTGGCCCCTTTGGCGAGCGCGGCGATCATTTTGCTGATCTCGACGATGACGGCCTTTGGCGTGACGGACTCGGGCAGGCTCGTGGTGAGGCTCGCCGCTTTCACGCCGGAGAAATCGACGCGCACTCCCTGAATGCGCTCGGCATTGAACTCGATGCCCGCGAACCATCCCGCATCGGCGTTCGTGGTCAGCGAGCGCTTCGGGCGGCCCATCGGACCTTTTTCGACGCCGTTTTCGTTTAGATGGCGGCTGGCAATGAGTTGATCGGCATACTGCCCTGCCGTGGTGGGTGAGAGGCGCATCACATCCGCCAGTTCGCGGCGGGAGGTGGCCCGCTGGCTGCGCACATGCAGCACGGCTTGCGAGAGGAGATGGCGCTGGTCTTCGGGATTTCGCATTGGATGGTGAACCGGATCTGGTAGGAAAATTGGGGGTAAAAAGATTTTAGAATCCGAGGTCTGGGGAAATTTTTCTACCCCAAATCTTTCTACCACCATCAAATCATGAACTCCATCATCACCGGCGGAGTTTCGGCACTGGCACCGAGGCCGAGGAGAGTCTCTGCGACGCGGCGTGCCTGCCCTCGCAGCTCCGGGACGGCGATGGTTTCCCAGTAGGTGCCGCGTAGCAGCGGGCCGAGGGCGAGGAGATGCGGCGAGGGCCTGCCATCGCGATTGATGACGGTGTGATCGGGTAGGATGCGGATGCCCATTTCCATGTCGTCGGGGCCGATGAGGCCGCGATGGAGCAGATTTTGCAGCAAAACGGATTTCGTGGCTGTGAAGCGCGTTTGCGGGCCGGTGGCGTTCAGCACGAGATCGCCTTCGAGTTGCTTGTCGGGGCTCAAAATCACGCGCACACGGTCGCCGGTGCTTTCCACGCGTTCGATGTTCGCCGCATGCACCTGCAACTGCCCCGTGAGCTGGGCGCTGGCGATCTGCGCATGGATTTCCGGGGCGATGCGATGGCGCAAAATGTTCCAGCGGGCGGCGTGATGCCGAGCGAAGGCTTTTTTCTCCTCCAGCGAAAAACGCTGCCAGATGCGCTGCGTGTGCGGTCGCATCTTATCGACGATGATGGCGGGATTCGCGCCCCGCTCGCGCAAACGGGCGCAGTGATGCTCCATGAGCGCGAGGAGCTTTTCGAGGCCGAGATCGGCGAGATCGACATCGGCTGGCGGAAAGTCGGGATAGTCGATGCCGCGAAAATGCGCGTTCGGCAGCCAGCCATGCCGCGAGACCGCGTGGATGCGTCCGAGCCATCCAAGCGCCCGCAGCGTGATGATGGCATCGACGGTGGTCAAACCGGTGCCGAGCAGGATGATCGTGCCGGTGTCCGGCGGCAGTTTTTCATGCCACGGCAGCCAAGGATTGCCCGCCCATGCGGGATGCGCTGTGAGCGACTCCGCGCCCGGCAGGTCAGCAGGCGCTTCATTGCCCGTGGCGAGCACGATGCGGTCGGCTTTGATCTCGCTGCCGTCGGAAAGGCTGATGGTGCCGTCATCTTGGATGTCGATGGCTTCCGCTTTGACGTGATTCACCTCATGGAGGTGATGGTGGGCGAGCGATTTGAGGTAATCGCCATAAATCATGCGGGGGATGAAGCGCTCGCGCAGTTCGTAGTCGGGCACGAGGTCGTATTCGCCACGCGTGCGCAGCCAGCTCACGAAATGATCCGGCAAATCGGGAAAGGCGGACATGTTTCGCGCGGCCACATTCAGCAGGTGCTCCAGCCGCCGCGTGCCGTAGGCCACCCCGCGGCCATCGGGGCGAAGATCATTGATGATCGTGATGCGTGGCGGCCGGGCCGCGAGACGGACGAGGTTCACCGCAGCCAACGTGCCACTGTAGCCGCCTCCGATAATGACGATGTGCGGGGTGGAGGAGGCGTTCATGATGTGAAAAACAAAAGTCTTGTCACATATTCCAATACTGCAATATATAATGCAAGCAGCTCGTTTCCACGCCCATCATTCATCGTCTCCACCGCCATGCCCCCCATCCCCATCCGCACTGAAGGCCGCCAATGTGAAGTGGCCTGGTTTTCCGCCATTTGCTCTGATGATTATGAGTTCCTCGGTGTGCCGGATGGCTCGATCCGCAGCAGTTACGAGCACTGCGGCGACATTGTGAGGAAGGCCGATGCGCTTGGCTATCAAAACATCCTGCTGCCCTCCGGCTGGATCGCGGGGCAAGACGCGCTCGCTTTTGCCTCGGCTCTCGCGCCGCAGACGAAGCAGATCAATTTGCTCGTGGCTCTGCGCATGGGCGAGGTGTGGCCGCCGATGCTGGCGCGGGCGCTTTCCACGCTGGATCACATCCTCAAAGGCCGCCTCACCATCAACATCATCTCCTCCGACATGCCCGGCATCAAAGAGGACAACCAAACGCGCTACGATCGCTCCAGCGAGATCATTGAAATTCTCCAGGGCTTGTGGCGCACCGACGGTCCGTATGAGTTCAAAGGCAAGTTTTACGACATCAACCTGCCCACCACGGAGCCCGCGAAGCCCTATCAGCAGAATGGCGGTCCGCTGATGTATTTCGGCGGCATTTCGCCCGCGGCGCAGGATTTGTGCGCGAAGCATTGCGATGTCTTCCTCATGTGGCCGGAGACCGAGGACCGCATCGCGGAAACGATGCGCGTGATGTCCGAAAAGGCCGCCGGATACGGTCGCAAGATCGACTTCGGCTTCCGCAGCCATGTCATCGTGCGCGAAACCGAAGCCGAGGCTCGCGCTGCGGCTGACCGGCTCATTTCCAAGCTCGACGCCGCCAAGGGCGCGGAGATCAAAGCACGTTCGCAGGACAGCCAAAGCGCTGGTGTGAAGCGCCAGGACGAACTCCGTGCTCAAAGCAAGGACCTCTACATCGAGGATCACCTCTGGAGCGGCATCGGCCTCGCCCGCAGCGGCTGCGCCAGCGCCATCGTCGGCGATCCGGACCAAGTGCTTGCGAAACTGAACCGCTACATGGACATGGGCATGCGAGCCTTCGTCCTCAGTGGCTACCCGCATCTCGATGAGTGCGACCTCTTCGCAAAATACGTCCTGCCGAAGCTCCCCACCTGCCGCATCAACGAACTCCAAAACCGCCGCGTGGCTGATCCCGTCACGCCATTGACCACAGCAGAGCGTCGATAACAGTCGTTGGAGTCCAGCCTTTAGGCGACACTTCGACCTCCATGACTACCCAGATCGGCTAAAGCCTAGACTCCAACTCTCCCATTCCACCCCACATGATGAATCCCGTTCGTTTCGCACTCGCAGGCTTTGGAGCCTGGGGCAAATTTCATGCTCAATCCATCGCCGGAAACCCGGATGCTCAACTCGTTGCCATCACCGCGCCTTCAGAGGCCTCGCGTGAGGAGGCTCGCAAACTCTATCCCGAGGCCCAAATCTTCGCTGACAGCCTCGAAATGATCGCGAAGGCTGACTTCGACATCATCGACATCGCCACGCCGAGTCACACGCATCGCGAGATCGCCCTCGCGGCGATGCAGAAGGGCAAACACGTTCTTTTGGAGAAGCCGATGGCCATCACGCTCGACGATTGCAAAGCCATCGTGGCCGGCGCACGCGATCACGGCGTGCATCTCGCCGTCGGGCATGAGCTGCGCCTTTCGTCGCAATGGGGCCGTATCAAGGAAATCATTGATGCAGGCACCATCGGCGATCCGCAATACGTGCTCGTCGAATTGCTGCGCAAACCTTACCGCACGGGAGCGAGCGGCTGGCGCTACGATCAGAGCCGCGTCGGTTCGTGGGTGCTGGAGGAGCCGATTCACTTCTTCGACCTTGCTCGCTGGTATCTCGAAGGCAGTGGCGATCCCGTCGAACTCTACGCCTACGGCAACTCGCGCGATCCGCAGCGCCCGACACTCTTCGACAACTTCAGCGCCATGTTCAAATATCCGAACGGCAGCTACGCCGTCGTGTCGCAAACGCTCGCCGCCTTCGAGCATCATCAAACCGTGAAGGTCAGTGGCACCAAAGGTGCGCTTTGGGCCGGGTGGAGTGGAGCGCTTGATCGCACGCTGGAGCCCACCGCCTTCTTGAAAGTCTTCGACGGCGAAAAGCTGGAAGACGTGACACTCACCAAGCAAAGCGGCGAGGTCTTCGAACTCCGCGAAGAGATCGCCCAATGCATCGACATGGTCCGCAGCGGCAAAAAGCCCATCGCCACCGGTTTGGATGGCTTGTGGAGTGCTGGGCTATGCCTCGTCGCCGAAGAATCCATCCGTCAGCAGAAGCCGCTGCCGGTGGGTGAGTTGCTGCAGTTTTAATCCATCACCCTCATGCTGCGGACGCGATGCCATTCACCAAAGCCCCAGCAGCGCCTCAAAGCGCCCGCTGACGTATTGGGGAATAACATCGAAGGGCACCGGGATGCCATCCACGAGCACGAAATTCCGCGCATGAGCATCAAAGACGGCCAGGTGGTCGCTGGGGCGAAAGTAAGCGTTTTCATCGCCCAGCTTCCGAAAGCCGTTTTCGGCCATGAAAGCCGCGATTTGGGCAATCGACGGCTTTTCACCCCGCAGGAAGATTTGCGAGGTCACAAGGCTCCAGCCTTTCTCCTGACGCACGATACCAAGAAACCGCATGCTTCGACCAAACAGCTCGTTGTGCAGTGCCAGCCGGTCCAGATACTCCAGCGGCGTCGCAGGCATCAACCCAATGGCATCCGCGAGTCGTTTCGGCATCACACCCGGCTTCAGCGTGAATCTCATGCGCAGCCCGAATTGACCCGGATAGGTGATCTTGATCACTCGCGGCTCACCCGGAGCATGTTGAATGAAGTGCTCCGCACCTCCACGTTCCGCCGTGGTCAGCCATTCACCACTTGGAAGGGCTCCTCGCGCTTCCGCCCAGACATCGAGGCCTCGAAGCTGCTCGATGATGCCGGGATCTCCTCCACCGGCTTGTCCTTGAACGCCTCCACCTGCGCCCAAAAGACCTCGGAACTCACAGGCTGCTGCTTCTGGAGTATCGCTTCGAGTTTCTCGGCCAAAGGGGTCATGCATGGGACAGTTCCCTGACATTCATCAAAGTCAACCCGGCCGCCAGCTCCATTTCTTCAACACCCAACCACCACCATGAACACCCCGACCCGCCGTTCCTTCCTCGCCAGCACCTCAGGACTGGCATTCTCCGCTGCCACGCATGCTTTTGCCGCGAATGGCAGCAGCGACATCAAGATCGCCCTCATCGGCTGCGGGGGGCGTGGCACGGGGGCTTGCAATCAGGCACTCAGTGCGGGCTCCACGATCAAGCTCGTCGCGGTGCTCGATCCGCTCGAAGGCAAGGCGCAGGCGGCGCTCGATATTTTGAAGCAGAAGCACGAGGGGCAGGTCGATGTGCCGCTGGATCAGGTCTTCACGCAGTTTGAGGACTGGCAAAAGGTGTATCAACTCGCCGATGTGGTGCTCATCACCACGCCGCCGGGACCGAGGCCGTTTTTGTTCGAGCAGGCCATCAAGGCCGGGAAGCATGTCTTCATGGAAAAACCGGTCGCGGTCGATGCCGTGGGTGTGCGTCGTGTGCTCGCCGCGGCCGAGGAGGCGAAAAAGAAGAACCTCAATGTCTGCGTCGGCTTTCAGCGTCGTTATGCGCCGAGCTACATCGACGTCATCAATCGCATCCATCAGGGCGAGATCGGCGACCTCGTGTATGGCCGTGTTTATTGGAATGGCACCTCGCGCCCCGGTTTCCCGCGTGAACCCGACGAGAGCGAGATGCACTACCAGATCCGGAATTGGTATTTCTTCACCTGGATGAGTGGCGACCACATCCTTGAGCAGCACTGCCACAATCTCGACGTCGCCAACTGGGTGATGCAGGGCAAGATGCCCGTGCGTGCCATCGGCCAGGGCGGACGTCAGGTGCGTCGCGCGAAGGAAAACGGCACCATCTTTGACCATCACACCGTCGAGTTTGAATACGAAAACGGCATGCGCATCCTCAGCCAGTGCTGCCAGATCGGCGGCAAGTGCCAGAAGGACGTGAGCGAGCACTTCCACGGCATCAAAGGCACGGCAGACCTCGCGAGCAACGGCCGCTTCCTCATCAACGGCCAACCGCCCGGCGGCAAACGCACGCGCAACAAAGAGGACGCCTACCAGCTCGAGCACGACACCTTCTTTGAAAACATCCGCACCGGCAAAGTGCGCAACGACGCCGAATACGCCGCGCACAGCAGCATGATGGGCGTCATGGGCCGCATGGCCACCTACACCGGCCAGGTCATCACTTGGGAGCAGGCCTTCAACTCCACCGAGTCCCTCGTGCCCGACAACCTCACCTGGAACACCGAACCGCCCGTCAAACCCGATGCCGATGGCTGGTATCCCGTCGCCATTCCGGGCACGACGGTTCCGGTGTGAGTTCATCTTAAACTCCGAGACGATCATGAACCGCCGCCATCTCCTCCAAGCACTCGCCAGCGGCCTCTCGATGCCGCTTTGGGCCCAAAACAGCCCCAGCGAGTGGCGCACGCTCTTTGACGGCAAGACGCTTACTGGCTGGAAACCCACCGCGAAGAGTCCGCACAGCAAAGCCAGCGGCAATAAGACTGCCGGATACTGGCGCGTGGAAAACGGAGCCATCATCGGCTCGCAGGACACACCCGGAAACGGCGGCCTGCTCATCACCGAGGAGCAGTTTGGCGACTTCGAGGTCGTTTTGGAGACCAACAACGATTTCGGCCCCGACAGCGGCCTCTTCATGCGCTGCACCGAGGATGGCAAAGCCTACCAATGCCTCATCGACTACCACGAAGGCGGCACCATCGGTGGCATCCTCGGCGAAGGCATCTGGAAGCGCCGCGGCGTGCGCAACTACACCTTCGGCACCTCGCCCGACCTCATCACGCTGAACGAAAACGAGGCTCACCCATGCCCCGTGCTGCCCGACTCGTGGAAAAGCTTCTGGCGCATCGGCGAATGGAACGAAGTCCGCGCCCGCATCACCGGCGATCCTCCCACCATCACCACCTGGGTGAATGGCGTGCAAATCATGCAGCACACCGAACCCGCCAGCGTCCACCCCGCGAAAGGTCACCTCGGCCTCCAAGTCCACGGCGGCGACAAGTTCGGCGGCACCGTGCGCTATCGGAACATTCGCGTGCGAACTTTAAAATGAGCGGTAGCAGGCTTGGTAGAAAAATTCATGCTTCGTTTACTGCTCATCCTTCTCCTTTCGTCATTCGCCATTCTGCATTCGGCATTTTCGGCGCAGCCGAACATCCTCTTCATCCTCACCGAGGATCAGGGGGCGCACATGAGCGCATTCGGCCGCACGGACATTCAAACGCCGAACATGGATTCGCTGGCGGCGAGCGGTGCGTTGTTTCGGCGGGCCTATGTCGCGTATCCAGTCTGCTCGGCGTCGAAGGCCTGCATCATGACCGGTTTGCACAGCCACACGAACGGACTGGTCAACAACACGAACAACTTCTTCAAGCGCGCCGACAAACTGACCGACGCGGAGAAGAAAACACCGCCTTACCTGCACACTCGCATCCGCAGCACCGTGCCCACCTTGGTCGAGGTGCTCGTGAAGGCCG
>CALMTT010000543.1 GCA_937872615.1 uncultured Verrucomicrobiaceae bacterium
CGTGGCGATAAATACATCCACACGCAGGCTCAGCCCGTCCACAAACTGGAACCACAGCTCGCCATGCTTCACCGGGGCAAGCGCCGTCACGCCCAGTTCCTCCTGCGTCTCGCGAATCGCGCACTGCTCGGAAGTCTCACCCGGATCGATCTTGCCGCCCGGCCCGTTGATCTTCCCTGCCCCCAGACCGCGCTTCTTACGAATCAAGAGCACTTCCCCACGCGCCTCATCAATGATGAACATCAGCGTCGCCAGCATCGAGGGCTTCCAAGTTTTCCAATCAACAGTCATGCGTGGCCACGCATGCCGCGGCCAGCCCGGGAAGCAAAGATAAATGCCAATTCATCTTTGCTCAGGCCCTGCCGTTAAGCGGCCGGGTTTCTATGCGGGTAGCCATGAGCCTCCTCCCTCCTCCCGCGCTTCCGAATTCACGCCCCGTTAATCAGGTCAATCCTGTCACCCCGGCCCCCAAAAACACCTCCTTCACCTTCCGCACCACCACCTGGCAGGCGGACGGCTTCGGCTTCGATGCCACCAGCGGGGAATTCTTTACCGCCAGCCCCACCGCCCTGCTCGTGATGCAGTGCCTCGCGGCCCACCAGAGCACGGCACAGATCCTCGACTGCCTCACGAGCACCTTCGACGTGCCGCGCCGCACCGCTGAACGCGATCTCGAGTCCTTCCTCGCCGAGCTGACCACCCTCGGCCTCCGCGACTGAAACCTTGAAACCTGAAACTTGAAACCATGAACTCCCCCACCATCGCCGTCACCGGCCTTCATCGCGGTGAAAATCCTCAGCCTGGTTCCGCCGTGATCCGCAGCCTGCGCCGCGTGTATCCGGAGCTCCGCATCATCGGCCTCTGCTACGACACACTCGAAAGCGGACTCTACAGCGAAGAAGACGCGCCGGATGCCGCGTTCACGCTGCCGTATCCTTCCGCGGGCCTCGAAGCCTTCTGGGATCGCCTCGATGCCATCCGCGAAATCGAGCGCTTCGATGTGCTCATCCCCTGTCTCGACGCGGAAATGGCCCCGTTGGTCGAATCGCCCGAAAAACTGCGCGAGCGCGGCATTTCGGCCTGTTTGCCCTCGTGGAAGGCGTTTGAAGCCCGAGACAAATCGAAGCTGCCGGAACTCTGCGAGCGCACGCACTGCCGCACGCCGCAAACCGTCGCGGTGAACGATGTGAGCACCCTGCATCAAGCCGCGGCAGGCTTCGGCGGCAGCGTCTTCATCAAAGGCCGCTACTATGAGGCGCAACTCACCAGCACGCCAGCGGCGCGTGAATCGGCCTACTGGCACATGCTGGAGACTTGGGGCGCTCCGGTGCTCGTTCAAGAGCGCATCGAGGGCGAGGAGTTCAACGTCATCGGCATCGGCGATGGCCGCGGGCACATCCTCGGCTCTTGCGCCATCCGCAAAATGCTGCGCACCGCCAATGGCAAAGGCTTCGGCGGCATGGTCGTGCGTGATCCGCAGCTCGACGCCGTCGCGCAATCGCTCATCGCCGAGCTGCGCTGGAACGGCCCGTTCGAGCTCGAGTTCGTCAAACCCGACGGCCCGAAGGCCGAATACTGCCTCATCGAGATCAATCCACGCTTCCCCGCGTGGTGTGACTTCCCCTCGACGCTGAATTGCAACCTGCCCGCCGCCGCCGTCGAGCTCGCCCTCGGCTGGCAGCCCCGCGAACCTCTGCGCCACGCCACCCCCGGCAAGTTCTTCATCCGCCACGCCATTGATATGACGGGAGATATTCGAGACTTGGCGGCTTTGACGGCCACTGGGCAGCTCATCCGGCAGACCGAAGTGTTCAGTGCGCAGTGCTCAGTTTCACCTCACGGCACTGCGATACTCAAAACCATCAACTGAGCACTAAGAACTGAGCACTTAACCCACCTTCCTCCCATGAACGCTCTTCTCCCCTACACCCCTCCCACCATCACGCGTCATCTTCACGGCGCGAACAGCGCGGTGAATCGCAATCGCAACGCGCACGGTCTCAATCACAATGTCTGCGAGCGCATTGATGGCGTCGCCGTCGCCGATCTCGCGGCTCGTTTTGGCTCGCCGCTCTTCGTTTTCTCCGAGCGCACCTTGCGCGACAAAATTCGCCGCGCTCGAGAGGCTTTTGAGAGCCGCTATCCGAATACGCGCTTCGCGTGGAGCTACAAAACGAACTACCTCAACGCCATCTGCCGCGTGTTTCACAGCGAGGGCAGCATCGCGGAGGTCGTGAGCGAGTTCGAGTATGAAAAAGCACGCCGCAATGGCATCGCCGGACGCGACATCATCTTCAACGGACCGCACAAAACTCGCGAAGGCCTCGAACTCGCCGTCAGCGAGGGCGCGATGATCCAGGTCGATAACTGGGACGAGCTGCTGCTGCTCGACAGCATCGCGAAAGAGCAGAACCGCAGCATCGACCTCGCCATCCGCTGCTGGCTCGATGCGGGCATCCAACCGGTGTGGAGCAAATTTGGCTTCGGCGTGGAGAACGGTGAAGCCTGGCGTGCCATCCGCCGCATCGCCGAGAGCAAGGGCCGCCTGCGTCTGCAAGGCCTGCACACGCACATCGGCACCTACATTCTCGAACCGAACGCCTACAAGCTCGCCGCCGAAAAACTCGTCACCCTCATGGAGCGCTGCCGCGCGAGTTACGGCTGGCAGTTGCGCTACCTGAACCTCGGCGGCGGCTTCCCCTCGCTCAGCACGCTGCATTACTCGTATCAGAGCGCCGAGCAGTTCGTGCCGCCCATCGAGAAGTATGCCGAGGCCATCACCGGCGTGCTGAACTCGCTGCCACGCGACCGCCGTCCGCGTCTCTACCTCGAAAGCGGCCGCGCTCTTGTCGATGAAGCCGGTTATCTCATCACCAGCGTCGTAGCCGTGAAACAAACCACCGCCAGCGGCCCCATCACGCTCGCTGGCAAGGCCAACAAAGGCCCCGCCTACGTCCACGAGACACCCGGCACCGCCTATGTCGTCGATGCCGGCATCAACCTCCTCTACAGCGGCAACTGGTATCGCTTCAACGTGAAGCCCGCCAAAGCCCTCCGCGAGGCCGCCGCGCAGCCCGTGAAACTCTACGGCTGCCTCTGCATGAACATCGACGTCATTCGCGAGCAGGTCTCCCTGCCCGCCATGACCACCGGCGATCATCTCGTCATGCATCCCGTTGGTGCCTACAACATCACGCAGAGCATGCAATTCATCACCTACCGTCCCGCCGTCGTCATGATCGGCCTCGACGGCCGCGTCGATGTCATCCGCGAACGCGAGGACCTCGATTACGTGCAGCGTCTCGAGCGCATTCCGGATCATCTGCTGGCTCCGTCGCGGAACTAAATCCTACTCCTACTCTTCCTCCCCCGCCGAACGTCTCCAAGCTCCCGCTCAAGGGAAGAGGAGTAAGAGTAGGAGGAAGAGGAAGATGAAACCACACCACCACCATGAACCCACCATCATCCTCCCTCCCCATGATGGACCTTCTCGAGGCCACACCAGAAAGTGGCACAGGTTTTCAACCTGTGCGTCCCAGCGCTCTCGCGATCCTCAAGGCCTTCGCCCAGAGACAGGTTAAAAACCTGTCCCACTTTCTTTCGCCCCTCCTCGATACCTCCCGCGCCGCCGCGTCCATCTTCCTCTGCTCCAGTTGGAAAACAGGTGCGTTGCTCTGCGCGTCGCTGCTGCTTGTGCCGCGCTATTTCCTCTTCGCGATGTCCGCCACCCTGCTAGGCGGCATCATCGCGAAGCTCATGCACCTTCCCGCCGCGATGCGGAAGGACGGCACGCTGCTCTACAACGTGGTGCTGAGCGCCCTCGCCGTCGCGTGGATCACACGAAACACCACACTGCCGCATACCGCCATCTACGGCATGCTCGGCATCGCCACGGTGTATTCGCTGCTGCTCTCCGCCGCGCTGTGGCACTGGTTTCCGCTGAAGGCCGGCCTGCCGCCGCTCAGCGTCGCGTTCGTCGTCGTCTTCGGCACGCTGCTCACCTTCTTCCCGCTCGCCGCAGCCGCATCGGCGGCACTGCCGTATGCGCTTCCGGCCGATCCCGCGCTGCCCTTCGTCGTGAATGCCTTCCTGCGCAGCCTGGGCACCATCTTGTTCATGCCGAATGTGTGGGCCGGTGTCGCTGTGCTCGTCGCGTTGCTCGTGTGGTCACGCGTGGCCATCGTGAATGCCATCGCAGGTTACGCGGGCGGCATCGTCGTCGTGAAAATGCTCGAAGCATGCGGCCTGCAATGGTTTGGATGGTTCGCGGGTCACAACTACCTGCTCGCCGGCATGGCGCTCGGTGCGGTGTACTTCGTGCCATCATGGAGCAGCCTCGCGCTGGCCTTCGGTGGCGGTGCGGTGGCCGCGTTGAACGTCGCCGCTGTGCAGCACTTCCTGCGTGGTTCCGGCTGGGAGTATCTGCCGCTGCCGTATCTGCTGACGATCTGGAGTTTCCTCTGCGCCATGCGCCTGCGCGAGAAATCCGGCTCGCTGCTGCCCACCGTCGGCACCTTTGAAAATCCCGAGGCCGCCGCTGCGAGCATCGCGCTCGCGAATGCACGTTTCCCGCATCGCCACGAGACGCATGTGCTGCTCCCGACCTCACGTGAGGTCACCGTCACGCAAGGTTTCGACGACACGCTCAGCCATCGCGGCGATTGGAAGCACGCGCTCGATTTTGAAGTCCACGACGCCGCTGGAAACGCCTGCCCGCCCGGCTGCGACGACGATCTCACCCGCTACTACACCCAGGGCCTCGAAGTCCGTGCTCCTGGCAGCGGCGAAGTCCTCCGCGTCATCGACAGCGTGCCCGACAACGCCCCCGGCGGATGCAACTTCGCGCAGAACTGGGGCAACCACCTCATCCTCCGTCTCGATCACGGCGGCATCATCAAACTGGCCCACTTCACGCGGAACGGCATCCTCGTGAAACCCGGCCAGCACGTCACCGCCGGCGATCTCCTCGGCTACTGCGGCAACACCGGCCGCAGCCCCGTGCCGCACATCCACCTGCACACACAGACCACCACCGACACCGGCGCACCCACGACGCCCTTCTGCCTCACGAACATCTTCAGCCGCACCGCCGACACGCTGCGCTGGCACTTTGCCAGCGTGCCGCAGGTCGGAGAGCGCATCGCACCTGCCGTGCTCTCTCCCACCGTGCTCGGCACCTTGGCGCATCTGGCACCGGGAGTGGCCACCTACCGTCAGACTGGTCAATCAGGTCAGTCACGTCTCACCACCAACCTCGATGAAGCAGGCCGCTACCTCTTCTCTGAAGGGAAGAGCCACCTCACCGCCGTCCTCGGCCTTCACGCCCTTCAAATCACGCACAGCCGCCTTGATGGTGCCTCCGAGCTGCTGCGACTCCTTTCGTTCGCCATGCCCACCGTGCCCTTTGCTTATCAAAGCGGCATGATTTGGGAGGATTGTGTCGCTTCGAGCGCGAAGCGTCGCGGTTGGGCATGGGCGAGCGCTTACCTGGGGCAGCGCATGCAGCGTGTCATCACGAAGCATGCGCTGCATCCCACGCATCACCGCCTCCAGCTTCTCACCACGCTCCCCGATGCTCCCGCGCATCTCCCGCGCGAGATCGAATTCACCCTCGAACCCATCCGCGGCCTCACCCAGCTCACCGCCCGCTACGCCGACCGCGAGGTCACCTTCACGCAAACCAGCTTCACCTCCACCCTCCCATGAAAACGACGCTTCTCCTTCTTCTCTTCGTCACGCTCGGCCACGCAGCCGATGCTCAAAAAGCCGCCGACGCCTGGCAGCAATCTATCACCGCGGAATCGAGCAGCGATTTCACCACGGCGATGCAGCAGGTCATCAACTTCAAAAACGCCGGCGGCGATCCTTATCTCGCCTCAGTGCGTGCGGGATGGCTTTCATACCAAGCGAAGGACTATGAGAAGGCCGTGCAGTTCCACACCGCGGCCATCAAATACGAACCACGTGCCATCACGCCGCACCTTGGCCTCACTTACACCTATCAAGCGATGCAAAAGCCGAAGGAGACGCTCGCCGCAGCCACGAACGGCCTCAAGCTTGATCAATACCACTTCGCCTTGCTGCTCATCGCTGGCGAGCAGCTCTTCAACCAGCGCGACTACCGCAAAGCGGAGACCTACTTCGACCGTGCGCACCACCAGCGGCCCGAAGATGCCCTCGCGCTGAGCTGGCTCGGCTGGGCGCAAATTGCGCAAGGCCAGATGAAGCTCGCCGCGCCCAACTTTGAGAAGCTCATGCTCATCAATCCCTCCGGCTACCTCGTGCGGGACGGCTTCCAAATTTCCCACGGCATGCCGCCGCATAATCTTCAGGCCTCCAACCGCCGCTAAAAGTGGTCCGCACAGTCCCCTGTGCGGCGCTCCGCTAACACCATCATGCACCAAAGTGCCTCCATCATCTTTCCCAAACCGCACAGAGGACTGTGCGGACCACTCTACTAATGCTCACGCCCGCCCAGATCCGCGAACGCGGCGAAAAGCTTCACACCGCGCTCGATGTCGTCATCGAGCAGCGTTCGTGGAACACGCCGAAGCGTCGCGCACATCAGTGGCGAACGCTCAAAAAGCTCGTGCAGCATGCCTTTGAGCACTTGCCGCTCTACCAGCGGCTCTTCGCGAGAAACGGCTTCAAGCCCGACATGCTCGAAGATTGGGACGATCTGCAAAAACTGCCTCTTTTGACCAAAGACGAGCTTCGGGATGCAAATCAGCAATCAGGAATCAAAAATCAGGAATTCCGCTGGCTCGCTTCCTCCGGCTCCACCGGCATCCCCGCCAAAATCGCCCGCAGCGAAGCCTCGCTCTGGCATTACATGGCCTGGAACACCGCTCTCTTCTTCGACTGGTGCGGAGGTCAGCCGATTTCGAATGGCTTGTATCTCGTCGATTTCGCGCCGGACAGCATCGACTTCGCCGCAGCAGACTTGCTACGCACGACGGTGCCGGATTCGCGTTTGTTCTCGGTGCACGACCCCGTGTCCAAACTCACGGAAAAAGTGCTGCGCATCTCACCGGAGTTCATTTCATCCTATCCATCCACGCTGCGAGCCATCGCGTTGGAGCTCGGCCGTCGCGTCATCGCCCAAACGAAGCTCATTCATCTCACCAGCGAGATGCTCGATGCGCACACGCGGCATTTGCTGAGCCAGGTTTTTCCAAACGCGAAGCTCATCGAAACCTACACGAGCACCGAAGGCGGCCTCGTGGCGTTTCAATGCCCGCACGATGCCCGCTGGCATATCGCAGAGACGAATGTGATCGCCGAAATCGTCGATGATGCAGGCCACGCCACCGATGGTCTGGGCCATCTGGTCATCACCGACCTCACCAACGATGCCACGCCCATCATCCGCTATCGTGGACTTGGCGACCTCGCTCGCTGGGAAACCTCGCCCTGCCCATGCGGCTCCAGTTTGAAAAGCATCCGCCAGCTCGAAGGCCGCAGCGCGGCCATGCTGCGCACTCGCGGCGGCGTGTGGCTCTCACCTTTCGTGATCACGAATGCCATCGAGGAGGTTCCGGGGCTGGCGCAGTATCAAGTCGTGCAGCAGCAAGCAGGCTCCATCGAGGTGCGAGTGGTCGCCACGAGCACCGCTGATCTTGAGCCGCATCTCCTCCGCGTGCTCGACCATGCGGACATGGATGTGCGCGTGCAGTTCGTGCCCGAAATCAAACCGAACGGTCGCGGCCATAAGGTGCCGTTGGTCGTCTCCGAACTCCCGCAAGCCGCATGAAGACGCTATTCGACCATGTCCTGCGCGGCTTCGGCCAGATGATTGTGTGCAACAATCGTAGCACGGGTTTGTGCGTGCTCATCGGCCTGTTTCTTCTCTCGCCGCAAGCGGCGCTGCTGGCCTTGCTCGGTGCTTCGGTCATATCGTGGGCGGCGATGAACCTCTCGAAGCATTCGTTGAGCGCGACAGCGTCCTGGAGTGCTCCAGCCCTCTGGAGCTTTTCGCAGGCCGAAGACCGCACGAAAGCGCCGGAGGACCGGCGCACTCCAGGACGCTCACGCGATGATCTTCGCAGTCAGCCTTTAAACACGGACGTTTTGAAAACAGGTCTGTTCAGCGTGAATGGTGCCCTGCTCGGCCTCGTGTGGATGGCGTTTCCGCAGATGCCGCTGTGGGCGCAGATCACGGCGACCGTTCTCGGTGCGGTGGTGATGGCAAAGGTCTTCATTCCGATCGCGGAGCGGATGCATCAAAAGCGCTCGGCCTATGTGCTTTTCAGCCTGCCGTATGTGGCCGCGGCCTGGGTGGCGATTTTGACGCTGATGGCGGCCGGTGTGCATGACGCGGAGCTCACGCGAGGCTGGCGTGCCTTGCTCGCCAACGATCTCGACAAGGCCGAGAGACACTTTTTGCACACGGATGTGCACACCTCTGAAGCAGAGGCCTCGCGCTGTGCCGGACTCGGCTGGAGTCTGTTTCGTCGCGGCGATCAAACTGGTGCCCAGCAGGCTTTTTCACGTGTGCTCACGCTCGAAACCGGCGTGGCGGATGCCTACGACGGCCTTGGCTGGAGCCGTTTCCGCGAAAATCGCATCGAGGATGCCGAGATGGCTTTTCGTCGTGCGGTGGCACTCGACGGCTTTTTTGCCGATTCGTGGGATGGTTTGGGCTGGTCTGCTTTGGCGACGCAAAAGCCCGAGGAAGCTCGAAGACACTTCACGATGGCCGTTTTGTGTGCGCCGCTGTTTGCGGATGCCTGGCAAGGCATCGCCATGACCTCTGCCGAAGGTCCGGTGAAGCAGGTGGCGATGGCGGCGAGCACCTTTTTGAAGTCGCAGCTCTCGCTTTCGGCGCAATTCACCTCGTCACGCGTGTTGCTGTGCTGGCTGTGGTTCTTTCTCGGCATCGTGTGGCATTCGCGCACGAGCGCGGCGATGGCGCTGATGGCTGTGTCGATGTGCCTGGTGGGTTCGAGATGGATTCCGGGCTTCGCCGATGCTTCGCTGGCAATGAACTTGGTGGCGATGTTTGTGGCGCTGGGTGGTCATTACCTCCGCCTGAACGCCCGCAGCCTCGCGTGGATGCTTTTGCTCGCGGTGGCGATGGCATGGGCGCATCCGTGGCTGAGTGACAAACTGCTGCAAACCGGCCTGCTGCCGCTTTGCCTGCCTTTTAATACCGCACTGCTGCTCAGCCTCGCCGTGATGCGGCGGGACCGCGTGCCCATCGTGTGGGCCGCGTGCTCGCCGGCGGAGATTCGTGTCTTTTTTGCGCAGAAGGAGGTCGCTGAGGCCTGCTGGGTAAAATTACGGAAATCAGATGCGGAGAAAAGCTCCGTGCATCGGCCCGCGGCCTGCTCATCTTGGCAGCCCAGCCATGACCTCCGTCCCTCGACCCGGAACGCTTGAAAAAGCGCTCAAAATCAACCTTTCGAAGCAGATTTACGGCACCTTTGCGGAGATCGGGGCCGGCCAGGAGATCGCGAACTGGTTCTTCCGCGCCGGCGGCGCCTCTGGCACCGTGGCGAAGACGATGAGCGCCTATGACATGGTGATCAGCGACGAGATCTACGGCAAGGCCACACGCTACGTCTCCCGCCAGCGCATGTGCTCGATGATGGAGCACGAGTATCCGATGCTCGTGCAGCGACTCGCCGCGAAGCGTGGTGAGACGACGAGCTTCTTCACCATGGCGGACACGATCCGCGCCCGCGCCTACAGCGATACGAATCAAGAGTGCCACGGCTGGATCGGCCTGCGTTTTCAAACCGAACCTGGTGCCCCGAGCAATGACATCCAACTGCATGTGCGCCTCTTTGACGATGCGAACTCCCGCCAATCCGAGGCGGTGGGCATCCTCGGCGTGAATTTGCTCTACGCCGCCTTCCACTTCCGCGATTCGATCGACGAATTCCTCGCCAGCCTGCTCGATGGCCTCACGCGGAAACGTGTGGAGATCGACATGATCGACTTCACCGGCCCCGCCTTTGCCTCGATGGACTATCAAGACCGCCTCGTGGCGCTGAAACTGGTGCGTCTCGGCCTCGCCGACGCCGCCTTGTTTGGTGCCAACGGCGAAATCTGGCAGGCCAGCGATGTGCTTTACAAAAAGCCCGTCTTCCTCAAGCGCGGCAGCTTTGATCCGATCACGAATCTAAACCTCGACATGATCGCCCGCGGCCAGGCCGCCTTCCTCGCTGACTTCGGCGACCAGGCCCGCGACAACGTGGAGATCCTCGAACTGACGATGCATAACCTGCTCGCCTCCGGCTGCGAGGTGCCTGACAGCGAGTTTTTAGCCCGTGCGGACGTTCTCCAAGCGCTCGGCAAAAACGTGCTCATCTCGAAGTATCCCGAGTTTCACAAGGTCAGCGCCTTCCTTGCCCGTCACACGCAGATGCCCATCGCCATCGTGCTGGGCCAGCCGCTCTTCCAGGAGCTCTTCAATGAACGCTGGTGCGCCGATCTCGAAGGCGGCCTGCTGGAGTCCTTTGGCCGCCTCTTCAAAAATCAGGTCCGCGTCTATGTCTATCCGATGGGCGATCCCATGACCGGCAAGGTGCTCGGGGCCGCTGATGCCAAGCTAAGCCCAGAAAAGCGCCATCTTTTGCGCTACCTGATGGATACCAACAGCGTGCGCCCGCTGGATGATCCGCATGCGGAGTTCATCTTCCACACCAGCGCCGAGGTCCGCAAAATGATCGAGTCCGGCGACGACCGCTGGCGTTCGCTCGTGCCGGACATCGTGCTGCGCCAAGGTCCGTGGAAAGAGATGGCACGACCGGCGATGTGATTCGCGAATGACGAACCGCGATGTGTGGCTAGGATCGCGGCCGCCATGAGCGAAAAGACCATTTTCCAAAAGATCATTGATCGCGAAATCCCCGCGCCGCTCGTCTATGAAGACGATCTGGTGGCTGCCTTCAACGACATTCAGCCGCAGGCCCCCACGCACATCCTCATCGTGCCGAAGAAGCTCATTCCGCGTGTCGGCGAAGCGGTGGCGGAGGATCAGGCCACGCTCGGTGCGCTGCTTCTTGCTGCTGGCAAGATCGCCGAGAAACTCGGCATCCGATCACGCGACAAAGGCTTCCGGCTGGTGATCAACCACGGCCGTGATGCGGGCGAGAGCGTGCCTCATTTGCATGTTCACCTGCTCGCCGGTCGCCAGCTCGAATGGCCTCCGGGTTGAGTTTTTTTTGCAACTTCAGGCCTTGGCCGTGGTTTTTTGAAACGTCATGGAACCGTTTTCACCTCAAGATCCCCTTCGCAAGCTGCTCGGCCAGGCCCGGGAAGCCGAGGTGCGCCCGAATTTCACCCAGAACGTCATGCGCATGGCCCGGCAGACGCCGCAGGACCGCGGCTGGCTGGCCTCGCTGCGGGCGTGGTGGGAGGAAACCACCATGGTTGGTGGTCTCAGCATCGCGGGAGGTGCCGTGGCAGCTGTTGCGCTGGCTTTTGTGGCTCTGCAACCTTCCGAGACTTCTCTTCAAGTGGCCGATGAGCCCGTCAAAGCCGTGCAACCGGCTGTCGTGCTCGATGAAATGCCGATCCTGCCGGAGAGCGAAGCGGCCTGGGAAAGCCCGCTGCACACGGAGGCACTCTTCGCCGTCGAGGACAGCTCTCAGTTCACGGACAGCGAGATCAGCTTCCTGCTTTATTGATCGTCACTTCGTCACGACGAGGTCCTTCACGCTGAGCGTGCCAAAAGAGAAACCCACGCTGAGGTTTACCTTCGCGAGACCGATGGAGGCATTTTCATAGGTGCGTGTGAAATCGCCGACCTTCACCGTGGCCTTGCCGCCTCGCAGGTCGATGCTTACCTCATTCCACTCGCCGGCTTTGAGCTTCACCATGGCTTCATTGGCCAATGCGACGGCTTTGTGATCTTTGCTATCCGCCGGAAAGGCTCGCACGGCCATGCCTGCCTTGCTGAAGACGAGTCGAAACAGATGCGCCTCGGCACCATTCGCGGTGAAAACGACCGATTGAGTATTCGCATCCGGCTTCACGGCAAAGCGAATGGACGCATCAGTGTAGGCGAGGTCGTAAAACAGGATCGGACCGTGATCTTTGTTCTTTTTGTAGAGCTCGTCGTCTTGCGTGCAGGTCGCTGCTTGGTCCGCAAACTTCCACTCACCACGCATCGCACGGCGTTGATCGAGTCGCGCCGCAGAAAAGTCATCGCGCAGCAAGGGCGCCTCTGCCGCAAGAACGGACGCAAAGGCGAGAAGAAGGAGAAGAGACTTCATGGCAGTGTTTTGGCGATTTGATCAAATCCGGCCCTCACCTTGCCGTCGTGGCCGATGAGAGGCTGTGGATGCTCGACGCGACCGAGCTCGCGAACTCCCGGCGCATCCTTGGTTTTGTCACCCAGATCCAATTTCATCGCATCAGCCAGCTTTTGGAGACTCGCGACCATGTCCGCATGCTGCGCTGCGACGTTTTTGGACTCACCGATGTCGTCATCCAAGTTAAAGAGCTCGTTTTTGTCGAGTTGCAGCTTCCACGGGCCACTGCGCACGGCCTGAAGATCGAAGCCGCGATAGTAATGAAACACTTCATGGCCCTTCGCGCCTTCTTTGCCGAGCAGAACGGGAGAGATGTCGATGCCATCAAGCTTGCGATCCGATGGCGCGGAGGCTTTTGCGAGCGAAGCAAAGGTAGGCAGCCAGTCCATGTGAGCCGTGATCGCGCTAGTCTGCGAACCCGCGGGCACTTTGCCGGGCCACCAGGCGATGGTGCACACACGCATGCCGCCTTCGAGCGTCGATCCTTTGGCACCACGCAGCGGTGTATTGTCCGCGCCGTTGTTCACGGGACCGCCGTTGTCGCTCGTGAAGATGACGAGCGTGTTCGCATCGAGCTTCAATTCACGCAGCACATCCAAGATGGCGCCAGTGGAGGCATCCACTTCCATCACCCAGTCCTTTTGCAGGCTCACACCTGACTTGCCCATGAAGTCCTGATGCGGGTAGAGAGGAAAGTGAACTGCATTGTGCGGCAGGTAGAGGAAGAAGGGCTCCTTTTGATGGTCGCGAATGTATTTCACCGCACGTTCGGTGTAGCGCTTCGTGAACGTGTGCTGCTGCGCGGCCTTGACCCGCTCGACCACATTGCCGTCTTCCAGCAATGGCAGCGGCGGTTGTGATGCGCCTTTGAGTCCTGTTTCATCACCACCGAATGCTTTGGGGTCCACGCCTTTGCTCGCGACGTCCTTCTCCGGTGGAATGGGTTTGTCTGGATTGCTCTTCGAACCCTCGCTGCGAGGCCCCATGTCATTCGAATAAGGAATGCCGAAGTAGTGATCGAACCCTTGAGCGATCGGCAGAAACTCCGGTTGATCGCCCAAGTGCCATTTGCCGATGCACGCCGTGCTGTAACCGCTTTGCTTCAACACTTCCGCCACCGTGATCTCCGCGGGATTAAGACCCACCGCACCCGCCGGAAACAACACACCAGGAATCGGCAGCACACGTTTCGGATAACAACCGGTCATCATAGCCGCTCGCGAAGGCGAGCACACAGGCGCGGCATAGTGACTGATGAGTTTCATGCCTTCCTTCGCCATGCGATCGAGATTCGGCATGGACACTTTGCCTCCAAACGGGCTGATGTCCGCATAGCCGAGATCATCCACGTTGATCAGCACGATGTTGGGAGCGGTGCTCGCGGCAAAAAGGGAGCTGCAAGCCAAGGTCAGGACAAAAAGCAGGCGCATGGGCCGCTCGAAACGATCTCAAGTCTTTAATCTTGCTGAAACGTCAGGGTGCCGGTCCTCAAATGCGGTCAATAAAACCTCAAATGTGGCATTCTTTATGTTTATGCGGCCTGATAGGTTCCGGACGTGGGTGTCCGTATGCTTTACCAACTCCTCTCAGAAACCCTCTCCATGCTCTATCCTTCTCGTTGAGGATGAAGCAAATTTATTACCAAATTGTTCACAAAATTTTCTTTTCAAACCGTCATAACCTTGTAGAATTTTAAGTGTATTAATCCAGTTTTTATAAAAACATTCGCAAATTTGCTATGCATGTTCGATTTTTGAGTGATGGAAGCGAATACCGCTCTTATGGCGGAGGTAGTTTCTCAAAAAAGAAAGATTCCGGCGGGATCTTTTGGTGGACGATCCTGATCACTTTCCTGATGGGCGTCGCCACTTTTTGCTGGTTCTTCAGCATCATGGTCTTCTCCCATCCGGAGAAACCCTTTAATTACCGGGTTCTCGCGAAGTTCGACAAGCTTGATCCGATTCGCCCCTTCTCAAAGTATTCTGTCCCTGGTGGCAAGTTTTTGCCCTCACGTGAATTGCTTGCTGAATTCTTTGCCTTCTCGCACGAGCAGCTCGCGGTGAAAAATGACCTTCTGAAGCGTGCTTACATTCGCAACTACAAGCAGGAACAGCCGATCTACGTCACCGGCGACTATCAAGTGATCAACTCACGTCCGCTGGCCTCCAACGACGTGATTACGGAAGGCTGGGTGATCCGTGCGCGTTCGGTGGAACTCGAGGATGTGGATGTGGAAATCGTGCTTCCAGGCCTCAAGGAGAAAGCGGATCCGTATCAAGCGGGAGACAAGATCACGCTCGACAAGAAGAACACCTTCGCCGCTGCGCTGCATGTGCAGAAGTTTGATCATGATCGCCTTTGCGTCACGCTGATGCCCATCACCTATCAAGGTCTTGGAGCAAAAGACGGCAAGGCCTTGAAGATGAATCCCCCTTCCCTGCTCAACATGGAAGCCTACTGGCCGATCTCACACGATCCCGCCAATGGCGAGAAGGTAGCCGTGCAAGGCGGCGAATAACACTCTCAGTGTTTTTCACGCTGGCGTGATGCACGCCATGCACCCAGAAAGCCAAGCACACACAGCGCCTTCATCACAAAGAGCCACCACGGATGCCACCACGCACCCGTTTCGGCCTCGATGACATCCGAAAGGCCAAAGACAGCAAAGCAAGCGGGCAGCAGCCAGCGCCAGAGGGTCTTCGCGAGCTTCGGCACCGATCGCACGAGCAAGGTGATCGCGATGACGAACCACAGCACGGCCTCGCCTTGATTGAAGAGGCGGGAGAAGTCGGTGGGCTCAGGCATGAGAAAGCATGCGTGGCATCACATGTCTTGCAACCGACCTCGCGGCGTGTTGGTATGCCGGATGCCTGCGCGTCGCGGTTCGTTGCTGCTTCTGATTCTGGTCCTGCTCGGGGCCATCCTGATTCCCTTTTTCATCTGGGGTGGGCGCTTTGACGCGGCGCTGAGCCTCGAAGGCGCTCGCCAGTGGATGGAAGGCTTTGGCGTGTGGGCCTGGGCGGGCGGCATTCTACTGCTCGTGAGTGACATCGTGCTGCCGGTGCCTTCCACGGTCGTGATGTCCGCCATCGGCTGGGTGTATGGCTGGCTCATCGGCGGCATCGTGTGTGCCTGTGGCTCGATGCTCTCCGGCATCGTCGCCTATGCCGCGTGTCGTTGGCTGGGACGCGGCGCGGCAGCGTGGATCGCGGGTGAAGAGGGGCTGCAAAAGGCGGAGGCGCTGTTTGAGCATCATGGCGGATGGCTCGTGGCGCTTTCGCGATGGACGCCGGTGCTGCCGGAGGGCGTGGCGTGCCTTGCGGGCATCGCCCGCATGCGCTGGCGGGTGTTTTTGCCTGCGCTGGCCTGTGGCAGCGTGCCGCTGGGATTTGCCTTTGCCGCCATCGGTCATCTCGGGCAGAGCGAGCCCGGATGGGCCATCGCTTTGAGTGCCATCACGCCGGTCGTGTTGTGGATTCTGGCATCCCGGCTTCTGCCGCGGCACGGCGAACCATCGCCGTCAGATCACGGCGGATAAATCGCAGCACCAGCGGGATCGCCACCAGCGTGCCACCGCCACCGATCACACCGATCCAGCCCACAGGCAGCGGCAGTGTGGCTAGCAGGCCGGTAAAGCCCAGCCACAGCACCAAATTCCACACCAGACCATGACGCAGGCGCAGCATGCAGCGCACGCGGGTGAGGCATTTCCCATCGCCGTGATACTCGGTCACGGTCAATAAGGCGCGGGAGAGATCTGCCTGCGGCGTCATCTCGATGTCAAACCAGCGCCAGCCATCATCCTCGCGATACACTCGTCGTTTCGCGGCGAGCTCGGCCCGCAGCGCATCGAGCAGGTGATGTCGATCCCGATTCGTCTCGCTCCAAAACGCCAGCGTGGCGAGCTGTAGCGAACGCTTGCCAGGCATCAGCGGTGGCAGGATGTCCGGCATATGGGGCTGCCAGGTCGGGCGTGCGGCATACAGCAGCATGCCACGCAGCCGGGCAAACTCCCGCACCACCGGCTGGAGGAAGCTCAGCAGCCAAAGCAGCGCTCGATCCACCGTGCCACTGAGGCATGCCGCTCGTGCATTGCGCAGGCTGATACGCCATGCAGCCCACAGAGCGAAAACGAGAAGCGCCACCGCCATCGCGTGCAGCTTCAAAAGCATCGCGATGAGAGCCACCGCCACCCACAGCACGCCCGTGAACCAATCCCACCAGCGGAAGCCGCTGTTCGCCGCGTAGATCGTCTGGAAGGCACCGAGGCCCAGCGGGCCATGGAAGATGCTACCCTCACGCGGATGATCCGATGGCAGATGATCACCGTAGATACCGCCGCGCCAGCGAGCACCGCCGAGCGGACCAAAGCGCTCTGGATGCTCTGCCATCAACAATGCCTCCGCAAAGCCATAGCCACGCTGCTGCTTCAAATAGGCGCGAATCGTGAAACGGCGATGATGCCACACCATCGCACCCGGCACGAAGCGCAGGCTGCCACGCCCGCCGTGCTCGCGAAGCCGCCAGCAGATATCCACATCATCGCCTGCCGTGGTGAAATCCGCCGTGAAGCCGCCGATGGCATTCAGCGCCTCTTTGCGGATCGCCAGATTGCAACCGGGCAGATGCTCCGCCTCCGTATCGCTGAGCAAAACATGCGCCGGAGCACCTGGCGCAGCGGCCACGACACGCTCGATGCGATTGCGAGGCGGTGGTGGGATGTTCGGCCCTCCCGCAGCGATCACGCTTTCATCCGTGAAGGCATGGCTGAGGTGCAAAAGCCAGTCCGCATGCGCGATGCAATCATCATCCGTGTAGGCCACGATGCTGCCCGTGGCGAGCTCCGCACCGCGATTGCGTGCCACGCTGAGCCCCGCCGGCTCCTGGTGATGATAATTCACAAAATCGAAGCCCTTTGCGATCTCTGCCGAGGCATCCGTGGAACCATCGTCGATCACCAAAACCTCGTAATCGGGATAGTTCAGCGCTTTCAGCGACTCCAGACACTCACGCAACGTCCGCGAGCCATTCCGCGTGCAGACCACCACCGACAGGCGCGGCGCATTCGCAGGCGGTGAAAGCTGCGCTGGCTTGATCTGGCATGCCTGGCGTTCTTTTCGATCACGCGTCACCAAACCGAAACGCCATTCGGTGACCTCCTCGCCACCGCGAAACCATTCATCGGTGTAGCTGAACCAAAATGTGCCTGCACAGCCTCCGGCAAGGCTTTCGGCCTCAAACCATTGAAAAACATCGCTTTGAGCCTCTTCACCATGCGCGGCGGTATCGAGCCCGAACTCCGAAATGACCAGCGGCTTGTTCCCCGCGAGGTTTTGCAAGCGGGCGAGGTATCGCGAGAAGTCCTCGCGATGCTCCAAGTACACATTCACCGCGAGAAAGTCGGCGTTTCGCGGCACCAGATACTCCGTCGAAGGGTAGGTGGCATAGCTCACGAGCTTTTGCGGAGCCTGCGCATGCGCCAGAGCGATCAGTTCCTCCATCGCGGCACGCACCCGCTCCGGCCGCATCCAGCGCACGAGGGTTTTCTCGATCTCATTGCCGATCAGAATCGCCGAAACCATCTCCTGCCTGCCGAGGAATGCCGCGCCATTTGCCACACGCCGCCGGATGTCCGCCCACGCGGACGCATCGCTCAGGAAGTCGATATGCTCCGCCCACGGGATGCCGCACAGCAGCTTCAGGCCATGCTTCATCGCCGCATCGAGCGTGGCCTGATCAGGAAGCTCATAAAGCCGCACACTGTTGAAGCCGAGCGCCGCGATGTGCTTCAAATCCGCCTCCACATCCCGCTTTGAATCCGGCGCGAATGGCCCGTAGCTCACGCCACGCCAGTGCGAGGCAAAGAACTTGCCAGGCATATGGGATGGAAGGGCGGAGACGGTCACGGGCTGAGGAAGACGAAACGAAGCGGGACGGGATTCACTTCAATTCCAGCACGCCAAAGCTCGCCGGCACATGAAAGTCCGGCTTTTCCGTGCCGGGATTTACCCACGGCATCCAGCCGGAATGCACGCTGCCATCCGGCCGGTGATGAAACTCCGCGCGATACAACCCCGCGAACATCTCGCTGCCCCGCAGCACACCCAGCCCGCGCAGCACCTCCAGCGGAATGCTTCCGCTCACCGTGTAACCACCTTCACGAATCTCCGGCTCCAACACGAGGCCCTCACAGCTCCAGCTCCAATCAATCTCGCGATAAAACCTCGCCGCGTAATCCGCCACATCACCCCGCGGACTCATTTCGAGGCCAAAGTAGCGTTGCAGGCTCAAATCCGTCGCCAAGAAGATCTCCACGCGATCCGCCCCCAGCGCCCGCTCCTTCGCCGTCGCCCCATCAGGCAGCACGAGATCCTCATCCACGCAGTCGAAGCGGAAGAACAGCCGCACCTCATCATGCCAGGCCCGAAACTCCGTCCGCGGAGCCACGCGATCCTCCCATGGAAAGGTGAAATCTGTGAGCAAAGCGGCCTCGTTCGCGTTCGAGGTCTTGTGAACGTGGTAGTGCTTCATGAATGCTGCGGGAGGTTGCGTGCCATGTTTTGCAGGCGGTCCCATTGCTCGTCATCAGGTTGGATGATGATGAGGTCAATCGGCTGGACATGGCCCGCCACATCCAGCACGAAGTTTTTCGACAAGGCATCGCTGATCACGATCTCGCGATCTTTGTGAATCCAGGCACCGTCATACGCCTTCAACCAGCCCATGCGCCAGAGATAGGCGTCGATCTCATCAAGCGTCGGCTCGGGTCGCGCCGGATTCACGCGATACCATGGCTGGCTGGTCACGAGTCGCGGCGAGGGTTCATTTGGATAGTGAAGCCAGCCTTCGACAAGCCAGTCATCATCAAAGAACTCATTCGACCACGCCAGCCGCTGCAAATACTCCTCCAAACCGCCCCAGGCACCAAACTCGCCCGGCTGCGTGAGCTTGATCACACGGCCTGAGACGGGATCAAAGAGGGCATCGTGCTCGGCTCCATTTCGGTGCTCAAGGAAGGCGGTGCCGTTGGTGAAGGTGACGGCATCGAGCTTTGGAAATGCTTCAAAGCCACAAGAGAAGGATTCGGCCTCGTCGGCTGGGGGCCATGCGCCCGCACGCCCGCGATCGCCTGCTCCAGCGGCACGGCCGCGGAGGCGGCCAAGCGCTCGGCCAGGGTCCCGATCTTGATTTCCGGCAGCGGTTTGCTCATGGCTTGGATTCTGCCCTCCCGCAGCGGGCTTCGCAACGGGTTTGATGAAGGCCGGAACCTGCACCACCGGCTCGACCGCGGCGGCCTCCACCTCCCGCATGGCGGGAGCCTCCGGCACAGGCCGGGAGAAAGAGCGAAACCATGACCACAGCGAAAACACGGGTCATTTCATAGGCCCCCGCACCGTCGCCCGCAAGACATGGATTGACGCGTGAAGCCATCCTCTGCCAGCATGCCGGTTCATGTTCGCTTTTCTCCAACCCGCCCCGCATACGCCGCGTCTGCCTGAGGCTCAGATCGATCCTGTTTACCGCCGTCTGCGCCTGCAGGTCTTTGCGGGCATCTTTTTCGGCTACGCGGCCTACTACCTCGTGCGAAAAAACTTCTCGCTCGCCATTCCGGACATCCTCAAAGACTACCCGCAATACTCAAAGGCCGAGCTGGGCACCGCGATGACGGGCCTGAGCATTGCCTACGGCTTCTCGAAGTTCCTGATGGGCAGCGTGTCGGACAAAAGCAACCCGCGCTACTTCCTGCCGCTGGGTTTGCTGCTCTCCTGCGCGGTGCTGATGGTGTTTGGCTTCGTGAAGGAGATCTACCTCTCGCTCACCGCGATGATCGTGCTGCAAACACTCAACGGCTGGTTCAATGGCATGGGCTGGGCGCCCTGCGGCAAGACGATGGTGCATTGGTTCAGCACGAAGGAACGCGGACGCGCGGTCTCAATCTGGAATGTGGCGCACAATGTCGGCGGAGCCCTCGTGGCGACGATCGCGCTGTGGGGCGTGACGATGTTTCACGACTGGGGTGCGAAGTTTTACTTCAACGCGATGGTTTCCACCGCCGTGGCCATCGCCGCGTTCATTTTGATCCGCGACACCCCGCAAAGCTGCGGCCTGCCGCCCATCGAGGAACACAAGAACGACTACCCGCCGAACTACAGCGCCGAACACGAGCGCACCTTCACCTTCCGCGAGATCTTTTTCGGCCACGTCTTCAACAACAAGCTCCTGTGGGCCATCGCCACCGCGAATGCCTTCGTCTATTTCGTGCGCTACGGCGTCGTGGACTGGATTCCGACGTATTTGCAGACCGCGAAGAATTTTTCCTTCCAGCAATCCAGCACGGCCTGGGCCTGCTTTGAATGGTCGGCGGTGCCGGGCACAATCTTGTGCGGCTGGATGTCTGACAAGGTCTTCAAATCGCGCCGTGCTCCCGCCACCATCCTGTTCATGATCCCGACACTGCTCGGACTCATCGCGTATGGATTGAATCGCAACGGCCCGCTGTGGATCGATGTCACTGCGCTCATCGTCATCGGCTTTTTCATCTACGGCCCAGTGATGCTCATCGGCCTGCAAGCCCTCGACATGGTGCCGAAGAAGGCCGCCGGCACCGCCGCGGGCTTCACCGGCTTCTTCGGATATGTTTTCGGCAGCGCCTTCGCTGGCACCGGCGTCGGCTGGATCGCCGATCACTGGGGCTGGGGCGGCGTGATCATCACCATGGGCGTCTGCTGCGTGCTGACGATGGTCTTCAGCGCCATGACCCTCACTCACAAAGCCGAAAGCTCCTCCGCCTCATGAGAACTCTGATTTCACTTTTTCTTTTGGTCGTCACAGCTGCCGCACAGCCAGTCACCATCGCGCATCGCGGAGCGAGCGGGTATGTGCCGGAGCACACGCGCGAGGCAAAGGTCATGGCGCATGCGATGGGCGCGGAGTTCATCGAGCAGGATGTCGTGCTTTCGAAAGACGACGTGCCTGTGGTGCTGCACGACATTCATCTCGACACCACCAGCGATGTCGCCACGCGTTTCCCGGATCGCAAACGGGCCGATGGACGCTACTACGCGCTCGATTTCACGCTCGCCGAGCTGCGGCAGCTTTCGATGCACGAGCGGATGGATCACAAAAAAGGCACGCAGGCCTATCCGAAGCGTTTTCCGGCCTCGACGGGCGGTTTTCGCATCGTCACGCTCGATGAGGAGCTGGAGCTCATCGCCGGGCTCAATCAGAGCACCGGCCGCGTGGCGGGCATTTATCCGGAGATCAAACAACCCGCCTGGCATCGCAAGGAAGGTCACGACATCAGCCCCATCGTGCTCCGCGTGCTGGCGAAGCATGGCTACACCTCCAAAAAGCACGCCTGCTACCTGCAATGCTTCGAGCACGACGAGGTGAAGCGTTTGCGCGGCGAGCTGGGATGGAAGGGCCGCCTCATCATGCTCATGGGCGGTGGCAAAACCGGTGTCGGCGGCAGCAACTTCGACCACATGCGCACCGACGCGAACAACAGCCCGGGCGGCCGGACATCCTGGGCATAGACCGCCGATCCATCGACCTTGCCGGCCACGTCCACACGAGGCAAGGCTTTGCCAATCACGCTCCAGTCCTTGGGCGCCTTCAGTTGCACCGCCCCAGGGGGTGTGGCAGCAGCAAACCGGGCCATCTGACCATAGCTGGCGGATTTGCCTGACGGATGCGAAATCGTGCCCCTGGACACGGTCAGCTCCGACACCGGCAGCTTCCATTGCAGCGACGCCGCACCCAGCAGGGATGCCCGCGCTGTCGCTGCAGCCAGGCGCACGACGTCCCAGGCATCGGCGACCGTGGACGAGCCGCCGGTGGCGTTGATACCCAGTTCACGCGCCACCTTGGAAATCATCCACTCGCCCAACCGGACCTTGGTGGGCCTTTCCGGACCTTCAGACTCCAGCGGATGGAATGGCAGGCTGCCAATCTGCATGGCCACATTGCCGTAGATGGCATCGGCACCCGCTTGCTCGGCGCGCACTCTTTGCAGCGGAACCTCCAGCTCCTCAGCAGCCAGCATGGCCAGCGCGGTGTGCACGCCCTGGCCCATCTCGCTGCGCGGCATCGCCAGCGCGACGGCGCCGTCCGGCGCGATGCGGATCCAGCCGTTCAGCACGATGCGCCCGTCGGCGTCGGCCAGGGTGCTG
>CALMTT010000544.1 GCA_937872615.1 uncultured Verrucomicrobiaceae bacterium
ACGACTGGGACCAGCGGGTCGTCGACCACCTGGTGCAGGCCGTGAAGATGCAGGGCGGCCCGGACCTGTCCAAGGACAAGATCGCGATGCAGCGGCTGCGCGAGGCTGCGGAGCAGGCGAAGAAGGAGCTGTCCAGCTCCACCGCCACCACCATCTCCCTGCAGTACCTCTCGATGACCGAGTCCGGCCCGATCCACCTCGACGAGAAGCTCACCCGCGCGCAGTTCGAGAAGATGACCGCCGATCTGCTCGAGCGCTGCAAGGCGCCGTTCCACCAGGTCATCAAGGACGCGGGCATCTCCGTCGGCGACATCGACCACGTCGTGCTCGTCGGCGGCTCCACCCGTATCCCGAAGGTGAAAACCATCCTTGAGAAGATGTTCGGCAAAACGCCAAAGAGCTGCGGCAACGTCGATGAATGCGTCGCCCTCGGCGCGGCCCTTTTTGCGAAGAAATCCGCGAAGATTCAAGAAGTCTGCAATGCCAGCTACGGCACCGTGGCGATGGTTTACAACGCCAAGACGAAGGAGGAGAAGCTCATGAACTCCGTCGTCATCCCGAAAAACTCGCCCATCCCCTGCTCCCGCACGCAGGTCTATCAGACCAGCGAGGACAACGAGCGTATCATCGAAGTCGATATCACCCAGGGCGAGGATGAGGACGCGAAATACGTCGATGTCATCGGCCGCATCACCCTCGACGTGCCCGCCGGCCGTCCGAAAGGCTGCGAGATCGCCGTGACCTTCAGCTACGATGAAAACCAGCGCGTCCGGGCCCTCATCGTCGATAAACAATCCGGCCGCAGCAAAGAGGTAGCCGTCTCCTACAAAGGGGCTGGCGTGCTCAGCGAGGAAGAACTCAAACGCCGCAGCGCGCACCTCCGCACGATGCGCATCGAGTAACCCAGGACTCACGAACCCCGAAACCACGCTTTTATGTTCAAGATCCTCAAATCCCTCTCGAAGTCCCTCACCGGCAATAAACCCGCCGCCGAGGCCAAAAAGCCCGCTGCAGCCGCTCCCAAGGGCGGTGTGCTCGAACAGGTCGCCAAAGGCAAAGCGCCTGCCGCAGCCCCCGCGAAGCCCAAAACGCCCGAGGAGCTCTGCGAGATCACTCCTAAGATGAGCAAGGACGAGATCAAAGCCCGCCTGAAGCTCCTCTTCCGCCGCTTCAACCGCGGCGCCAGTTCCCTCGACGCCAAAGTCCGCGACGAAGCCGAGATCATGCTCAACGCCGTCGTCGAAGTGCGTGAGAAGCACTTCGGCGAGCTGTGAGCATCCGAGCTTGAGCGACTTTCCGTCCTGCGCTCCATTGGCGGCCTGTGAAGGAAGCCTTGGAAGATCTCGAAAACTTCGTGACGGAAGTCGTGGTGCACAACCGCCGCGGCATTCGTGCCTCGTTGCTGCGCGTGGCCTTCCGCGGTCTGGCCGTCGTCTATTCGAGCGTGGTCTCCTTCCGCCTCATGCTCTACCGCGAGCGCTTCATCCATGACCACCATCTCGGCGTGCCGGTGGTCAGCGTGGGAAACCTCACCGTCGGCGGCACCGGCAAGACACCCGTCGTCGAATTGCTCTCCAAGTCCCTGCGGGACAAGGGGCGCCGTGTTTGCATCCTCAGCCGCGGCTACAAAAGCAAGCGCCAGAAGAAAGCTCCCTTCCTCAAGCGACTCGGCGCGAAGCTCGGACTCGTCGAAAAGCCGGACGAGCCACCACCGCGCGTCGTCAGCGATGGTGAGAAGGTCCTGCTCGACTCCCACCTCGCTGGTGACGAGCCCTTCATGCTCGCCCGGAACTGCCCCGGAGTGCCGGTTGTGGTGGACAAGAATCGCGTAATGGCCGGTGCGCATGCCATCAAGCACCTCGGCGCGGATGTTTTGGTGCTCGATGACGGCCTGCAGTATCTCAAATTGAAGCACCGGCATGACATCGTGCTCATCGACAAGACCGCGCCCTTTGGCAGCAACGGCCACATGCTTCCCCGCGGCACCTTGCGCGAGCCGCCGCGCAGCCTTCGACGTGCCAGCTACATCTTCATCACCAAGAGCGATGGGGAGAGTGACGATCTCGTGAAGCAGATCCGCCGCTACAATAAGGCCGCTGAGATCATCGAGTGCCGCCACCGCCCGATGCACTTCGAGGAGATCCAGACGGGCGAGAAGATGGCGCTCGAAGAAATGCGCGGGAAATTCGTCGGAGCCCTCAGCGGCATCGCCGTGCCGGAGAGCTTTGAAAACGGCCTGCGCCGTCTCGGTGCCCGCGTGGAGGTCACCGCACGGTTTCCCGATCATCACCGCTTCCACGGGCCGGAGATCACGCAGTTCATCGAGCGCTGCTCGCGGCGTGATGTGCACTGCATGGTCACCACGGAGAAGGACTTCGTGCGCTTCCCGAAGCTGCCGAAGCTTGACGTCCCCTTTTACTTCATGCGGGTGGAAATCGAGATCGTGAAAGGCCGCGAGGTCTTCGACAAGCTCGTGCGCCTCATCGCCGAGCCCCGCCACGTCCCGCCGGGCATCCTGCCCGCTGATTTCATGGAGGCGACGTGATGGAGACCGCCCATCCAACGATCACCGAGGTGCGAGTGCTCAAAGTGGATGCCACGGGGGCTTCACGTGAGGTGGACGATGTCGCCGCGCGTGAAGAACCGCTCGAAATCCGCGTCGAGGGCCGCAGCGTGGCTGTCGTCATGCGCACGCCTGGCCACGATGAGGAACTCGCCGCCGGCTTCCTCGTCAGCGAAGGCGTCGTGAAGCATCCGCGGGACATTCTGGAGGTCTCGCAATGCCCCAGCATCAACAACAAGCATGGCAACGTCGTCGATGTGCTGCTCGGTGGGGCCGTCGTGAACTGGGACTCGCTCACGCGGCATGTCTTCAGCGCTTCCAGTTGCGGCCTGTGCGGCAAAACGAGCATCGAAAGCGTCTTCGGCCAGTTTCCGCCCGTCACCGCCGAGTGGAGCGTTTCGCCCAAATTGATTGCTTCACTACCCGACAAGCTCCGCGCCACGCAGGAGACCTTTTCCAAAACCGGCGGTCTGCATGCCTGCGCTGTCTTTGATCTTGACCGTCGTGCTGCCCAGCGCCGTCGGCAAAGCGCCCGCGGCCAGTTGCGTGCTTATCGCCGGACTCGTGCCGAAAGCCGAGACTACGGACGCTCCAAAGCCATCGTAATTGCCGACGTTGTCGGCGGTGATCTTTATGTTTACGAACCCAGCCCGCGCCGCTGCGACCGAAGATGTACACAGCGCCTTCCTACAGTTGAGTCTTTCATTCAATTCCTATTTCTTCGGCCTGTTTTTTTATTCGCCGCAATAACCGGTCAAGTAATGTGGAATTCAATCACCGTCACTTGATCCGAGGTTTGACAGCGTTGGCGGATTTGCCGTTCACGGTCAACTGAAAAGATTTCTGACATCAGAGGCTTCCCCGGTTTCTACTCACTTTTCCTCGCACTGTGCAATTTGTTTCCCGGCACCTGCTGCAATTGCGCGGTTGTTCAATCTCAGCAAGCGCGACGAAAGGCATTGATTGCACAAGGGTTTGTCGTCGTCGTCGTGAATTTCGCGCGGCCGGGTTTTGCGTGGCCTGCGTCTTGCAAATACCCGCGCCGAACAAAGTGAAAAGCCATTGAAAGCAGTGCCCCGATTCAGAAATGCGTCCTCAGCCATTTTTATCAACCTTGTCAGCAATCTTGTTGGAAAGAGCCGTAAACAGGATGGGCGGCGGTGTGGGAAGCAGGGAGAATCGAGCGATGAACAGTTCCTTCAACTATCTGGCATTCGTCACCGGCAGCCTTGGTCAATCCAGCCATCGCGCTTTTCACGACGGGATGGAACTGGCCGATCAATGTTTGCACAAACTGGAAGCCATAGAGCCGGCGGGCGAGCCGGACAAACAGTTTCCGCCGAAGCTTTTGATCCTGCTGGCTTCGCTGGCGCAGGCAGCACCACCGCCCACCGAGGCGGGACAGCGGATCAAGGATCTGGCGACGGTACAGGGGGTGCGCCCCAACCAGCTGGTCGGTTATGGCTTGGTGGTGGGGCTGGATGGTACTGGCGATCAGGCAACGCAAGCTCCGGGTTGAAATAATCGGTATTCACACCATTGTTGACATGCATGACCCGGTCGTCTCTCATGCCGGACAGTTAGCGAAAATCAGCTGCTTCGGTGGGAATTGGCAGCGTATCAAGGATACCAACCATTTTTGACCGGCTTTGGCAGGTGGCGAGGCTGGAGTTGCTTGCAGTCGTTGCCGGCCATCTTTGCCGGGATATTCCTCATGGCTGACCTATTAACTCAAACCTAACCCATTGATC
>CALMTT010000545.1 GCA_937872615.1 uncultured Verrucomicrobiaceae bacterium
TCAGCGCCAGACTGCTCCGACTAGAAATGCCTCCGCCAACATCGAAGTTGTTGACGTTGCCGCCTGTAATGGTCAGGCCGCTGAAGGCGACCTGTGGCACGCCCGCCGGAATGGTGAAGACGCGAAAATTGGTCGCCGCATTTGCATCGCGCCGCACGGTCAGCAGATTCGCGCCCGTGCCATTGAGGGTCAGGCTGCTGGTGATGTCGGGCAGAACGGTTTGCAGATTGATCGTCTGTGACGTGCTGAACACTGTGTTGTCGAACAGGATGTCGTCCAGCCCCGCGCCGTTGGCGTTCGCGTCGGTGATGGCTTGGCGCAGACTGCCCACGCCCGAGTCGTTGGCGTTGGCGACGAGGATGGTCTGCATCTCCACCGCGCCGATGTCCGCGCCGCTGCTGGGACGGCTGACGCCGCGCTGGTCTGTCGTGTAGCCCGAAGCATTGCCCGCATTGAGCGCCGGACTGCCGCCGAGCAGCGCGTGGGTCGGCGTCTGCCCGCCACCCAACGAAAGCGGGCCGACGCGCGGATTGAGAGGCGCTGCGCCTTGGCCGCTTTGGTCACCGGTTGCGCCAATCATAATCGGCACATTGCGCGGCTCTTTGCGGCCATTTCTGGGTCTTGCAGTTGGAGAACGGGCATCGCTTCTCCACGGATGATGCGCTGACGGCGTGGTATGGCACGTCGTGGGCGCCGACAGTGAAGACGGGCCTGGATCTGGGCAGTGGCATCGGGACGGTGGGCATGATCTGTGCGTGGCGTTGTCCGGGTGCCCGGTTTGTGACGGTGGAGGCGCAGGCGGAGAGCGTGGCGCTGGCGCGTCGCTCGGCGGCGGCGAATGGTTTGGAGGATCGCTATGAGATCCGGCACGGGGACTTTCGTGAGCCGGGGGTGATCCGGGAGGAGGAGAGGTTTGACCTCGTGACGGGGAGTCCGCCGTATTGGCCGGAGACGGATGGCATCGTGAGTGAGCATCCGCAGAAGCGGGCCTGCCGGTTTGAGGTGCGGGGGAGTGTGGTGGACTACTGTCGCACGGCGGCGAAGCATCTGGCCACGGGAGGTCTGTTTGCCTGTGTGTTCCCTTACGCGCCGCATCAACTGGAGCGGGTGCAACAAGGGGCGCGTGAGGCGGGGCTGGTCATCGTGCGCCAGCGTCCGGTCGTTTTCCGAGAGGGCGATGAACCTTTGATCGCCGTGTTTGCCATGATGCGGGCGGCCGACCTGCCGGAGTGGTTTCGCGGCCAGACCTGGACTGAACCGCCGCTGATCGTCCGGACCAAGGCCGGGGGCTATCATCCGGAATACTCCGCGGTGAAACTGGCGATGGGGTTTCAACCGTAGGCGGAGGGAGAGCTGGCGGGCTGGCTGGCTGGCTGGATGGCTGGATGGCTGGATGGATGGATGGTTGGATGGTTGGATGGTTGGATGGTTGGATGGCGGACGAAGGGTGAAGGACGGACGGGCCGCCTGAAGGCGGGACTACAGAACACCAAGGCACGGGCTGAAGCCCGAACTACGAACGAAGAACGGCGGACAGGAGTGGCCGCGCTCCCTTCTGCCCTCACTCGTGAGCTCACGGCTTCTTGCCGAAGGCTTCCCAGAACTTCTTCTCGCTGGCTTTCTGGCGGCCTTTGGCTTCGCGGAGGAAGGGGGCGAGGGCGCTGAGGTTCATGAGCCACTCGTTGAAGCGGTTCATGGGCCAGCGAAGAGGCCGCGCGAAGTCGATGAAGAGCACGACGCGGTAGTCATCGGTGTCGTTCCAGACCTCGTGGTTGTAGGTGTCGTCGAAAACGAGGCAGCGGCCTTCCTCCCAGGCGCACACCTGGTCCGCGATGCGGATGCGGCACTGGCTGGCCTCTTTCGGCACGAGCAGGCCGAGGTGCAGGCGCAGCACGCCGGCCCACGGCCCGCGGTGATGCGGAATGTGCTTCCGCGGGGAAAGGATGGAGAAGAAGGCGGTGGTGCAGCCGGGGATCTTGGCGATCACTTTCATCGTCTCCGGGCAGCGGCGGGCATTCTCCTCGCAATCCATGCCGACCCCGCGGAGGAAGAAGGTCTTCCACTGGTCATCACTCTGGATCATGCCGACCTCCTTCACGATGTCTTGGAAGCTGGGCATGGCCTCGCGGTATTGCATGACCATGTCGAGCTCGGCGCGGACCTTTGGCCAGTCGGCCTCGACGGCGGGCACCCACGGGAAGTGGCGTGACTCAAAGACTGGATGGTCGCCGACGAGGGAGAACTTCACCAACAGGCCCTCGACGAGGTTTTGGAGGGTGTTGACGGCTTTTTCGACGAACGTGTCGTTCTTGAGGTGGTGCGTGCGGTCGTAGGCTTCCAGGGGCTTCCAATGAAAACCGTCTGGAACGGTAGCGGTGGAGGTTGGGGGCATGGCGGATCAAAACGGGTTTTGATGCAGCACATACGATTCCAGTCGCGGCCCTTTCGGTGTTTTTCGCGGCTGAAGGAGTCAGCGGGAATGGCTGAGCCGCCTGAAGGCGGGACGATAGAACACAAAGGCTCGGGCTGAAGCCCGAACTACGAAAGCGGAGGCGGGAAATGGTCTTTACGAACGAAGAGATGTCGTGATAGCGTCTGATCCCTCTTATCACTCATCATTCACACACTTATGCTGATCTGGAAAGGCCACGGTATTTTGATTCTGGTGTTCGGTATTCTCGGCGGCCTGCTGGCAGGTTTTGCCACCGCATCTATTTTTGCAGCCACGAATTGGGAATGGGCGCATCGCATGGTGGTGCCGTCCAATCTGTGGGGCGCGGCTATCGCGATCTGGCTATACGGCAGGACCCTTGGCAAAACAATCGTGAAGACCTACGTCGACCCGGCCACAAGGATGCCTGTGAACATCAAAAGCTCACACACGCTGTTTTTCATCCCGGCAACGCCGTGGGCCGTGCTGGCTGCCGTGCTGGCGTGCCTGACAACAATGGGTGCCTTCAATGAACCCGCGGAAGCATTCATGAGCGACTCGCAACTGGCGGTGGCGGCTCCAGGGAAGGCTGCCTTCAAGGAGGCGAACCGGTTGATCGACTCCGACAAAGGGAAGACGGCGCACGGTAACACACCTGATGCGGAGAAACTGGCGGCGGTGTTCTCAGAACTGGTGATGAAAGGACGGGAGATGGGGGTGGAGAAGGGAAAGAAGCCCACCATCAGCCTCACGCATGGCAAGTTCCTGACCTACTGCCGGATCAATCCGGACTCATGTGTCTTCATGGTGCATGTGCCGAGCCTGCGAAACTTCTCTGACGAGGCCAAAACATTCATGGTGGGCATGGCTTGGACCATGGCGCGAGAGGTTGCCGCCAACTTGCGCCCCATGCCTTCCAAGCTGGTGGTGGGCGTGCGCGGTGCCTTTCTCTATGACGAAGTCGTTGAGGGCCCCGCGGCTATCAGCGCGACGGAAGGTAATGAGGACTGGCAGGCAGGCATCGCCCTACGCTCCAAAGGCAGCGACGGGACGGATCGCCTGGCGCTTTATTTTGAGCCCCATGCGCCGGATGTCGTGCTGGCAAAGCTTCCCACTGAGGTGCCTCATGCGAGCCCGAGCGGTTCCGTGCCTGATTCCAAGCCTATGGTGCCGAATCCTCGAACCTTCGATGACCTCAAGACCGCTCCAAGCCCGGAGGAAAAAGTGGAGGTGCTCCTAGACTGGTTTCCAACCCTGAAGCCCGGTTCTGTGGCAGGCAATGCTGATGCGGCAAATCAGATGGCGCTCAAGTATGCGGGGTTTGTTCACGATCAACTATCGAGCCACCCTGCGCTCGGAGGCTTGTCCCTTCCAGATCCGTGTTTCTCCGCCTACGTGCATCTGCGCGATGACTCCGCGACCTTCGTCATTGCCCTGCCTGCGGGCACGGAACTGAGCCCCGGAGCCATCGAGGTGGGGCAGGAGTATGCCTGGCGCCTCGCCGCGATGATTTCCTCCCAAGTCTCGCCCATTCCGGCACGCGTTGCCGTGGTCTTTTTCAATGAGGGGCGAATGGAACTGACGCGTGTCGGTGCACCGCAGAATCAGGAGGGCACTCAATGGCTCGTGGAATATGAAATGACAGGCACCCGTGGCAAAGAGATGCTGACTCCCTTTCTGGCTGCCCCCTCGAGGCCTCTGATCACCCTGAAATCCCCGATCGAGCTGAACCGGGCTGTGACATCCATGCTGGCAACTGACCGTCGAGAGCGGACTGCACCTGCTGCAAAGCCCGTGCCCCCATCGACGCCCCCGTTGGCAGGCGCTGCGACTGCCCCTGTTCCACCTGCAACAGCACCTGCCGTCATGACCACTCCTCCTGCGTTGTTGCCCACGGCTGTGCGCGACTGGAAGGATGCGACCGGACGAGTGATGCAGGCCTCATTGCAGAGTTTTGCCAACGACGCGAAGGACACGGGCCGCTTCAAACGCGCAGATGGTCAGGTGTTTGAGGTGCCGTTCTCACGGCTGTCCGCCGATGATCAAGCGTTCATCCGGGAACTGGCGAGGCAGTCGAAAGCAGCGCCGTGATCCGCCTTAGCTCTTTCGGTGAACTTCGCTTTGGGTTGATCGGCGGGAATGCAATCCGGCCCTCCGATCCCTAGGCCGCCTGAAGGCGGGACTACAGAACGCCAAGGCACGGGCTGAAGCCCGAACTACGAACCAAGAACCAAGAACTACGAACCACTCCATGAAAAAGCCCGGCGGCCTTTCGACCGCCGGGCGTGTGAGGTTCAAACGGTGGCGATTAGATGCTCGCGGCGCTGTATTCCCATCCGGAGCGGACGGCGGCGCGTTTGATCATCTTGTTCGCCTCGGCGTTGTCGGACTCCTGCTTGGCGCTGTCCCAGCCGATGACCTTGCCCGGATTGCCGATGGCGAGGTTGCCGAGGAGGCAGAGCTTGGTGAGGGGCACGGAGTAGTCGAAGTTGCTGCCGGCGAGCTTGTCCTGCTCGATGGCTTTGACGAGCTCGAGCTGCGGCTTGCCGGGGGCGAGGGAGCGATCGAGGGTCTTCGGCGTTTCCTTGAAGAACTTGGCGAGCTTCGGACGGTTGCCGACGATTTCGAGGGCCTCGCAGTAGTCGCCGGGGTTGAGGATGGTGTCCTCGTCACCCACGATCATGAAGCCACCGATCATCTTGTTGAAGTCGCGACCGTCTTCGAGCTTGGCCGGGCGGGCGGGCTTGACGGGATTGTCGCCGTTCTTGCCTTCATACCAGTGCAGTTTGATCTCGCCGTATTTGACGTGCTTGAAGTGGCAGATGACGTGGGACCAGGCAGGCCAGCTCATGTCGGTGAGGTCGCCCACTTCGGCTTCGATCTTGTAGGGTTCGCCGAGTTCGCAGGCCCAGAAGGGACCGTCCATGATGTGGCAGCCCATGTCACCCATGGCTCCAGCACCGAAGTCGAGGCTGCCGCGCCAGGCGAAGGGGTGCAGGCCGGGGATGTAAGGATGCTCAGGGACCTGGGCGAGCCATTGCTGCCAGTTCACATGCGCAGGAGCCTGGCCGACGGCTTCGGCTCCAGCGGCTTCGTCCTTCTTGCGGGGCTTCGGAGCGGCCTTGCCGGTATAGATGTCCTTGGCGGCGGTGCCTTGGGGCCAGATGGGGCGGTTGGTCCAAACGTGGATTTCCTTCACATTGCCGACGACGCCGGCGTTCATCCATTCTTTGAGCTGGCGGATCTGCTCGCCGGTGTGGCCTTGGTTGCCCATGTTGGTCTTCACGCCCTTCTTCTTGGCGGCGGCGTGGAGTTCATTGGCTTCCCAGATGCGGTTCACGAGGGGCTTCTGCACGCAGACGTGCTTGCCACGCTTGATGGCCTCCATGGCGGCGGGGTAGTGGGCGTGGTCAGGCGTGGAGACGGTGCACATGTCGATCTTGTCGCCCATGTCGTTGAACATCTCCTGGAAGGAGGTGAACATCTTGGCACCCGGATACTTTTTCTGGGCATCCTTGAGGCGGTTGCTGTCGATGTCGCAGATGGCGACGACATTGGCGCCTTCACCGGCGATGGCGATGTCAGACGCGCCTTTGCCACCCGCACCGCCGATGCCGGCGACGTTGAGCTTCTTCGCGGCGTCTTGACCGAGGAGGAGATTGGGGACGAAAAGGCCACCGGCGGAGAGCGCGGTGTTGCGGAGGAACGCACGACGGTTGGGGAAGAGTGAGGTCTTCATGGATTTAAAGGGCCGCGAGGATAGCGGCGAGGGCGCAAGGAACGCAATCGGAAAGCTGCTTCCTTCGACAATGTGCCAAAGGACGACCCCACGGGCACTGACAGGCATTTTCCTTGTTGCCGAAACCACTCGGGGCGGATCAAAATGCACGCCCGCATGATGAAAAACACGATTTGGAACTCCATGGGCCGCATGGCGGCCGCTGCCCTCCTCCTGGCCGCCCTCAGCGCCTGCTCCTCCGGCCCCGAGAACGAGATGGCCGCGCAGGGATGGTGGAGCGGTGACCGCGTCGCCGGTGAGCCGCGCATCCAGATCGACCTCAGCCGGCAGGTGGTGAAGTATTTCAAAGGCGGCAAGCTGGTCGGCGCGGCACCGATTTCGTCCGGTCGTGAAGGGCACGGCACGGTGCGTGGCACCTACAAGATCATCGAGAAGGACGCGGATCACCGCTCATCGGCCTATGGTTCGTTTGTCGATGGGCATGGGCACATCGTCGAAGGGGATGTGGACTCGCGGAGGGACACGCCGCCGCCGGGGACGCGTTTCCTGGGTGCCAGCATGCGCAGCTTCATGCGCATCACCGGTGGCATCGGCATGCACGAGGGCTATCTGCCGGGTTTTGCGGCGTCGCATGGCTGCATCCGTTTGCCGTCGCGCATGGCGGCCATTTTCTACCGGGCCACGCCGCTGGGCACACCGGTCGAGATCATCGGCACTGCCCCTGAAGGTCATCAGGTCACCTGGCTGCCCGTGCCGCACCAACTGCATCGCGACGACATCGTGATCGCACCACGGCAGGAGGAGGACACGCGTCCGAAAGCCCGCGTGGCCATCGCTGAGCCTCCACCACCGCCTGCGCCGCCGAAACCCGTCGAGAAGCCCGCTCCGCCGAAGGTGGAAGTAGCCGAGTTGAAGCCCAAGAAAGGCTCCTTCTGGGGAGGTTTCCGCGGCGATGATGAAGCCAAAGAACCTGCGAAACCGAAAGTGATAGTGAGCAAGCCTGCTCCGGCACCCGTTGTTGCCTCAGTGACTCCGCCCGTCGCGAAGGCGGAGCCTGAAAAGCTTACCTTGAAGCGTCTGGATACCCTCGTGCCGCAAAAGCCTTCGTGGGGACAGAAGAGCCGCTCGACACCTGAACCGGTGCGCAAGGCTCCGAAAGGCCGCGGGCAGACGGTTTACCTGCCGGGCTACGATTGATTCAAATCGAGCACGCCGGTGCTGAAGCCGAATTGACCGGTCTCGACGCCCATCCGCTGGGCGAGGGAGACGAAGAGATTGGAGAAGACGTGCTTGCCTTTCTCGATGGCGACATGGCGGCCGTGTTTGTAGCCGCCACCGGCGAGGACGAGAGGCAGATTGGCCGTGCTGTGGGCACTGGCGTTGCCGAGATTTGACCCAAACAGCACCGCGGTGGTGTCGAGGAGGCCGGTGGACTTCAGTTTGGTGAGGAAGGCGGCGAAGGCGGTGAACTCGGCGAGCTCAATGACCTTCAGTTCCTCGATCTTCGCGGCGTCCTGGCCGTGGTGGGAGAGGTTGTGCCAGTCGTTTTTCACGCCGTCGATCTCCGGCACGGCGTTCATGCCGTTGAGGCGCAGCGTCACGGTGCGGGTGCTGTCGTTTTGCAAAGCGAGCACGACGAGGTCCTGCATGAGCTTCATCTTGCCGATGGCATCCGTGCGGCTTTGGATGTCCGTCGGTGGCTTCGCATCGACCTTCGGTTTGGGCTTCTGCGCCCATTCCTCGTTCTGCACCAGCCGGCCTTCGAGGTCGCGCACGGCGCTGAAGTATTCATCGAGCTTCTCCTGATCGCGTTTGCCGAGCTCACCATGCAGTTTTTTGGCCTGGCCCATGACGGTGTCGAGGATGCTGCGGCCGCGTTTGAGCTGGTGGACCTGCGCGGCGATCTCCGCGGGTGTGCCATCGACAAAAAGCTGCTGGAAGGCCTTCGATGGGGAGCTTTCCGCCGGCAGTGGCACGCCGCTGGCGCTCCAGGAAAGCGATTCGCTGCCGGTGCCGAGGATGAGGCTCGGGAAACGCGTCTGCGAGCCGATGCGCTCGGCGATGTGCTGGTCGATGGAGATGTTGTTTTTGAACCCGGCGAGCCCCGGATGCTTTGCGGAGGTCAGCCACGTCATCTCGGAGGTGTGGCCATTCGCGCCGTTTTGCTCCTCATGCTGCAAACCGGAGATCACGGTGAAATCGTTCTTCAGATCCTTCAACGGCTCGAGGTAGGGCGTGAGCGTGTAATCGGCCCCGGTCTCCTGCGGAAACAAAAACGGCGTGTGAAAGCCGAGCGTGGCGCACATCGCCAGAAAACGCGGCGGCGGATTCGCCACCGCTGCTTGAGCCCGCGTGGCAAAGGCCGGCACCATGGCCTCCAAAAACGGCAACGAGAGCAGGGCTCCGGAGCCACGGAGGAAGGCACGGCGGTCGAGATGGCGTTTGGTGGCGGTGTGCATGGCGTTGTGGGGCTTGAAACGAACGGGTGACGGGAAGTCTGACAGAAAGCCTATGCCACCGCACGCTTGAACTTCGCCTCGTAGCCGACCTGGCCGTCCACATCGCGGAGCTGGAAGACGATTTCGCTTTGTTTTCCATCCGGACGCAATTCGACACAGAGGAAGCCGCCCTTCACGCGGTGGAACTTGTGATACGTCTTGTCCTCGCCGGGCGAGCCGCTGGCGTGCGAGTTGCTCGCCGGGCCGACGCTGAACTCCTGCACGCCGCTGACCGGATGCACGGAGTGATACTGCCAGTGGCGGTCGCCGCACACGACGAAGAAGTTGTCCGGCACGTTTGCCTGAAGCCAGGAACGAATTTCATCGCCCTCGTGGGTGAAGGCATCGTTGCTGTGGTTGTCGTGCTTGTTGCCGCGGTCAGGCCCGACGAGCGGCGTGGGGCTCACGAGCACCTTCCAGGTGGCCGTGCTCTCCTTCACCGTGCGTTTGAACCACTCCTTCTGCTCCGCGCCCCAGATCGTCTTCTCCGGTCCGTCCGGCATCTTGTTGGACGACCGGTAATCGCGTCCGTCCGTGAACCACACCTGCAAATCGCGACCCCAGCGGAAGGTGCGGTAGTCGCTGCTGCCCATCGGCGTCTGCTCACGGAAGATCTGCACGCCTTCGTCAAACGTGAGCTCGCCCGCCTTCATGCCCGGCCAGGCATCGTTCGTCAGTGTGTCGTGGTCGTCCTTGAGCCAGTAAGTCGAGGTGCTGCACGTGGCGGCGACCAGTCGCGGCAGGCTGAACATTCGCTCCCAGTGCAGTCGAGCGAGCGCTGGCGACACCGCGCGTGGCGGATTGCTATCGTAGTAAACAAGATCGCCCGTCATCACGATGAAGCGCGGATCGAGCGCGGTCATCGACGGATAAATCGGATGCCCGTCGGCGTGATCGCGGTCCTGATAGCCCTGGCAGGTCATCACGCAGAAGCGCAGCGAGGTCGGCGATGCCGGCTCCGGTGCGGTGTGAAACTTGCCGCGGAAGTTCCCGCCCTGTGTCTCGCTGACATAGTGATAGGTGCTTCCAGGCTTGAGCCCGCTGAGCTTGAATTGATGAATTCCGTCCGCCGCCTGGCTGACCTCCGTCCATGGTGTCTCGACGGCATCGCTCAAATCCTCCTTCAAGCCATAGCGCACACGCACCTGACCGGAGGTGGCCGGGCAGGCACCCTCAATCTCGGCGACCGGAGGCACCGCGGGCTGCGCCTTGCCTTTGTTCTTGCCCTTCTGGAGCACGAAGGTCACGCCGTCGTTGTTCCGCGAGGCGTTTTTCGTCAGGCGCGTCCACACGATGGCCGTGGAGTCTGTCACCTCGCCCACACGGGTGCCGGTGGCTTGGAATGGTCCTGCTTCAGCCGCCCCTGCCAGCCATGGCGACGCCAATGCAGCCGCAGTGCTGTGTTGAAAAAATCGACGACGGCTGAGGTGGGGACGCGTGCTCATGGTGCCGCCCCAAACGACCGAAGAACGCATTTCTGGCTGATCGTGCTCAGAAACGGCGGCTGCGGCGAAGGGTCACAACCATCAGTCCGATGAGTCCCAGCAGCACGCGAGAGGGCTCTGGCACGCCGGAGTAGATGCCCAGCACACCCTGGCTGGCCCACAGGCTCGTGTCCCAGGTGAGGAGGGGATCGAAACCGATGAGGCTGGGCAGGTCGAGCTGGCCAGTGGTGAGGCCGGTGATGGCGCTGGAGTGGCCTGTGCCGTTTGAATTGCCCCAGTCGAGCAAATCGAAGACATCGCCAGCCTGCGGCGTGTAGCCGGCGGTGAGTGTGATATTGAAATTGCCGGTCGTGAGGGCGGTGAGGTCGAGTTTGGAGGTGGTGGAGCCGCCGTTGAAGACGAGGCGGTCATTGCCGCCATCGGTTGAAGTGCCGGTGACGGAGGCTAGCGTGCCATCGGGATTAAAGAGGGCGGTGAGGCCATGCGTGCCGTTCGTGCGCAATTGGAAATCCGCGGTGCTGGTCGAGGTGAAGGTCGCGTTTCGGGTCACCGGCGTGAAAATGAGCGTGCCTGCGCCGTCATTCGTCGCGGGCGTGCCGGGAGCCACACTGCCGCCGATGGTGATCTCACTCGTGCCGGTGGGTGAGATGGCTCCGCTGCCGCCGAGGATGGTGCTTGCAGTGGTCCACACATAGCCGGTGCCGGTGGCGGAGCTGCTGCCGTCATTGGAAATGAGCAGGCGACCTTCACGCAGCAGCGTGCCGCCGGAGTAGGTGTTCGCACCGGTGAGCGCGAGGGTGCCTGCGCCGGTCTTGGCGAGCACGCCAGTGCCGCTGATCACACCCGTGAGGCTTGCATCGACATTTGTGGCGCTGGTGCCGTCCGCCACATCGACCACGCGATGCCGCGTGCCGAGGGCGATGGCATTGCGGAACTCCAGCGTGTGCGTGGAGGTGCTAGAGCCGAGTTTGAAGACATATTCGTTGTCCGTGGTGTTCGCGGCGAGGAAGTTCGAGCCGCCCCAAGTGAGCGCGGTGGGCGCTGCGGTGCCGCCGATGGCCACGACGCGATCCGCGCCATGCGCACTGAAGCCGCCATTGCCAATGATCGCGACCTGGCCTGCCGTGGTGCCGCTGGCACGGGTGAAATCGCCATCGGCGGTGTCATTGAGATCCGCGCCGATTTCGAAAACACCATCGCCAAAGATGCGCAATACGCCGGTCGTGTAATTCATGGCCGAGGAGAAGCGCAGGGCACCCTGCGTGACATACACATCACCTGGAAGGGCAGGGGAGGTGTAGTCCACGAGCCCAGGGCCGTTTTTGACGATGGCCACGTTCGTGCTGCCGACGGCCATGGTGACTGTGCCAGTGCCAAAGTTGGCGAGGTTGTAGCTCTGGCTGCTGGTGAAGACGCCGGTGCTGCTGGTGATCGTGGCGTTGTTCGAGCCGGTGACGAGGATGCTGCGCCCGTTGCCGCTGGAGCTCATGTTGAACGTGCCCATGTCGAGCGTGACCGGATTCGCCGAGGTGTCGATCGCGAGCGAGGAGAAATTTAAGGTGGCACCACGGGTGAGATCGCTGCTGAGGCTGTAATGCGTGGTGCTGGTCGTCGCGCCGCCCGTGTTTCCATTCAGTGAAGTCGCGCCGGTGTAGCGCACGATGTTGTTCGAGCCGTCCTGCGTGGCAAAACCGATGCCGGTGCCGTCTTGCACATACAAATTGGCCCGCTGGCCCATCATGACGACGCCATTCACCAGCGCGACGTTGGTGGAGGAACTGGTGGTGGTGAGTGCGGCGGCGGTGGTCAGCGTTCCGCCATCGGTGACATCGAGCAGGAGCGGGTTCACCGTGCCGACGGCACCAAAGGTGGTGGTGAGCACGGCATTGTTTTCGATGCGCAGCGTGCTGCGGGAGCTGTTCGTCATCGTGAGCGTGCCCGTGCTGTCGGTGGTGGGCGTGCCGGTGTTGCCACGGATGATCAGGTTGATGCCATTGAAGGTCAGCGGGCCGCTTGTGGGCAGGGGATCATTCGTGGCGTAATCGAGGATGATGGTGCCCGCATTGCCGATGATGGAGCCGCCGAAGGTGTTCGCACCGGAGAGCGTGAGCGTGCCCGCGCCGTTTTTCGTGATGCCGTTGTTGAAGGCATTGCCATTCGCCACGGTTCCGGTGATGACGATCTGCCCGGTGCCGGTGAGATTGCGGGTGCGGCCTGCGGTGTCGGCGCTCAGGTTCAAATCGAAGGCGGAGAGCATGAGCTTGCCCGCGGTGCCGCGGCCTTGATTCACCTGGAGGACGCGCGTGGCGGCGCTGTTGAAGGAGGCGGTGCCCATCGTGAGCGTTGACTCGCCGTCGATGTTGATCACCCATAGAGGCGGCAGATTGAACTGGCCCGCCAGCCACCAGCCCAGCCACGCCCCGACGAAGCCCATCCCGATCGACGCCAGGCACCCGCCCCGTGAGAAACCGACCAGGGCCTGACCCAGACTGCCCGCGATGGCCGCCACAACCAGGAGCATCAAAAAGCCTACGAGCGACACGTCTGTTCCTCCGCTTCAGGGCCCGCAAGAGCCATCAAAAGGCTGATCAGCCCGGGTCGAGCCGATCAGCCCGATCGAATACGGTCAGCGGTCAAAGCCGGCGCCTCGCAAAGGGTCGGCGCCGTTCGCGACGCGAAGCTGATTGTGGACATCGCGGACACCGGAGACCGAAAACGCCGTGTCCTCGGCGAGGCGTTTCGCCTGGCGTGTGTCCACGGTGCCGCTCAACGTCACTTCGCCTTCCTGGACCTGGACGTCGATGTCCGAGGCGTCGACCTGCCCGTGCTGCGTCAGGCGGTCGCACACGTCTTCGCGAATGCGATCGTTCGAGCGCTGATAGCCTTTCGGCC
>CALMTT010000546.1 GCA_937872615.1 uncultured Verrucomicrobiaceae bacterium
CACGCTGACCGCCTTCGCCTCCGCGTCGCGTTCGCCGACGACGAGGAGGTAGGGGATCTTCCACTCGGTCGCAGCCTTGATCTTCCCCTGAATGCGCTCCGAGCTCTCGTCGAGCGTCGCTCGCACGCCGGCCGCCTTGAGCATCGCCAAGACCTCGCGGCCCCAGGCTTCGCTCTTTTCGCTGATGGTGAGGACGCGGACCTGCTCGGGCGCAAGCCAGGTCGGGAACGCGCCGGCGAAGTGTTCGATGAGGCAGCCGATGAAGCGCTCGAAGCTGCCGAAGGGCGCCCGGTGGATCATCACCGGCTGGTGGACCTGGTTGTCGCTGCCGATGTACTCGAGGCCGAAGCGCTTGGGCAGGTTGTAGTCGACCTGCACGGTGCCCAACTGCCACGAGCGGCCGATGACGTCCTTCACGACGAAGTCGATCTTCGGGCCGTAGAACGCGGCCTCGCCGGGTTCTTCGGTGAAGGGCACGCCGAGAGTGGCGGCGGCTTTGCGGCAGGCATCCTCAGCCGCGTCCCACTTGGCGGGATCGCCGGTGAATTTGCTGCTGTCGGGATCGCGAAGGCCCACGCGGACGCGGTAGTCGTGCATGCCGAGCGTGTTGAGCACGATTTTGACGAGCGAGAGGCAGCCGAGCACTTCGGCGGCGACTTGCTCCTCGGTGCAGAAGAGGTGCGCGTCATCCTGCGTGAAGCCGCGGACGCGGGTCAGGCCGTTGAGCTCACCACTTTGCTCCCAGCGATACACCGTGCCGAACTCGGCGAGGCGCACCGGCAGGTCGCGATAGCTGCGCGGCTGGCTGTCGAAGATCTTGATGTGATGCGGGCAGTTCATCGGCTTCAGCAGGAACCCATCGAGCAGTTTGTCGTCCGGCAACACGCGGTCCTCGGTCACGACTTCCGTGCCGGCACGCTCGTTGAGCTGGCTGCGCAGCTTCGCGGAGACGGCACCGAGGCGTTCCATCATCTCGCAGCAGCCGCAGCCTTCCTTGATGATCTTGGTGAGGTCATCGTTCTCGATGACGGGGCTGAACTGGCTGTCTTTGTAATAAGGGAAGTGGCCGCTGGTCTTGTAGAGCACCGTCTTGCCGATGTGCGGCGTGAAGACCTGCGAGTAGCCCTGCTTGCGCAGCTCCTCGCTGATGAAGTTCTGCAGTTCCTGGCGCAGCGTCGCGCCGTTTGGCGTCCAGAGGATGAGGCCCTGGCCCACGTCCTCGTCGATGTGGAAGAGCTTCAATTCGCGGCCGAGTTTGCGGTGGTCGCGTTTTTTGGCCTCTTCGAGCTGCACGAGGTGCGCGTCGAGTTCTTCCTTCGATGGGAAAGCGGTGCCGTAGAGGCGCTGGAGCTGCGGCTTGGTCTCGTCGCCCATGTAGAACGACGAGCTGACCGACATGAGCTTCACATTCTTGCACTTCGAGGTGTAGCCGACGTGCGGTCCTGCGCAGAGGTCAATGAAGTCGCCGTTGGTGAAGGTGCTGATCTGCTCGCCTTCGGGAATCTTTTCTAAAAGGTCGAGTTTGAAGGTGCTCGGATTGCCCGGACGCTCGCTCAGGCCACCGAGGCGACCGCTTTTCGCCAGCGCGATGGCTTCCTCACGCGTGACGCCCTTCCAGTCGAACTTTTGGTTCTCCTTGGCGATCTTTTTCATCTCCGCCTCGATCTTCTCGAAGTCATCCGGCGTGATGCGATGATCCGGAAGGTCGAAGTCGTAGTAGAAGCCGTTTTCCACCGGCGGACCGTAGGCGAACTGGGCATTCGGCCACAGGCGCAGGATGGCGGTGGCCATCACGTGGGCACAGGAGTGCCGCAGACGGTCAATATCAGACATCTGGGCGCGTTCTTCGAGGGTCTTGCGTTCGGCGGACATGGGCCGCGCACTTGGCGCAAGGACTACTCCCTTTCAAGTTTCAGGTTCCAAGTTTCAAGTCGCGGCGACTCTGGTCAGGTTTCGCCATCGTGGGGGCCATCAATGCGTCAGCGCGTAGAACACGATGTTGATGCCCAGTGGGAAGGCGTGTTTTTCGGAGACTTCGCGGAAGTAGTCGGGATCGAAGGCTTCCTGCTCCCAGCCGTCGCCGAGGTCGTTGTTGAGGCAGATGAGCATGACCATGCGGCCGCGGGTGTCGTAAAGGGCGCGGAAGATGGGTTTCGCGGCATCGGGGCGGATTTCGTTGCTCGTGGTGTTCGGCGTGCCTTTGCGGATATGGGACCAATAGACGTTGCTGTGCACCTGCGGCGGCTCTTTGAGGTCGAAGACGCAGTGGAAGAGCGGATGATCGTGCTCCAGCTCGACAGGTTCGCTTTGCGGCCAGATGCGTTTCAAGGTGGGAGCGAAGATCCGCCACTCGTCACCGCCCCAGAAGTCGTCGATGAGGATGAAGCCGCCGTTGCGCATGTAATCGCCGAGCATCTGCGCCTGCTCATCGCTGATGTTCATGTTGCTCGGCTCGGAGATGAAGAGAAAAGGATGCTCGCGGAGCTGCTCGGGCTCCAGATCGACGATGACTGGAAAGGGGTTCACTTGAATCGAAGTGAGCTGGTGCATCCGCCACGACAGATGCAGTTCTGCTTCGGGATAGTCAGCCTGCCAGCGAAGCCCCCGCCGGTAGGGGTAACGCAACCGGGCGAAGGTGAAGACATCCTTCGGCAGTTCGGAATGCACTTCCCAGACCGGTATCTGATCGCCGTGATGCCTCCAGCCACGAAATTCGCGGGCATCCTGCGGGTAGTACAGACCGGCGTAGCGGTCCTTGCGTGGCTGCGTGATGCGCCGGGGTGCCAGTTGCGAATACGCCAGAGCCGCCAGCAACAAGAGCGGACCAGCGACGAGCCATGTGCGAAGCGATTTCACCGCGCTGTTTTACCCGAAAGCATCACGATCAGGCCAGCCTTTTTCCAGCTAGGCGGCTCAATCGGCCTTGCGATAGGCCACGATGCCTTGGGCGATGCCTTCGGCAATGCGAGCACGAAACTCACCGGTGAGCATGCGGGCACGTTCGGATGGATTGCTCACGAACCCGCACTCGACGAGCACGGCTGGATTTTTCGTCGTGGAGCGAATCACATGGAAGTTGGCACTTTTGACCCCGCGATTGGTCATTTTGGTCCGCTGGACGAGGTAAGCCTGGATGTAGGCCGCCAGCGTGTAACTCGAGGTAAAGTGATAGTAGGTCTCCGCCCCGGCTCCGCTGCCCCCGCGATTGTAATTGTAGTGGATGCTGACGAAAATGGCATTGCCGGTGCGGTTTCCAGCCGCTGAACGGTCCTGCAGCGGAATGAACACATCGCGCGAGCGGGTCATGATGACCTTTAATCCCTGTTTCTTGAGCAATGCTTCCACACGCCGGGCCGTATCGAGCGCGAGGTGCTTTTCATAGACGTAACCAATAGCGGCTCCACGATCATGCGCCCCGTGTCCAGGGTCTAAAATGACGGTGTCGAAGGCCTGAAGTCCCGTCATTCCCAGCCACATCACAAGCACCCCGATCATCAAGCGGCAGAACGGAGCCTGCCGGCGGCTCGCTGAATGAAAATGAGGTGCGGGAAGAGAAAACATGAAGCGGGAGATGATCGTGTCTGACGGCCAGATGCCGACACGCCATCGCCAGTAAGCGAAGAAGGCGGCAAAGGGTCAAGATCGAATTGCCATGCGGAGAGACTTCCCTGTAAAAAGACAGAACCGCCGGGGAGATAATCCCCGACGGTTCTGGGTTTGAACGTTTCGTCAGCCAAAAGAGGCTGCTGCCGTTCCGGGCTTCAAGCCC
>CALMTT010000547.1 GCA_937872615.1 uncultured Verrucomicrobiaceae bacterium
GCCAAAGTCGAAAGCATCCTCCCGCTGAAGGACAACGTCGTCGCCCTCGACCTCGGCCGCACCATCATCACCGATTCCGCCTTGAAGACCATCGGCCAGCTCCCGCGCCTCGTGACGCTCGATCTCCGCCAAACAAAGGTCGGCGATGCCGGGCTCGAATCCCTCAGCGGCCTCAAAAACCTCCACACGCTCAATTTGTATGGCACGCAGGTCACCGATGAAGGCCTGAAGCACCTCGCCAAGATCAAGAGCCTCAAAAACATCTACCTCTGGCAATCCAAGGCCACGAAGGCCGGCGTAAAACAACTCGCCGCTGCGCTTCCAGGTGTGAAAGTCAGCATCGAATAATCCCCCTCTCCACGCCATCACCCCCATGAAAACGCGCCTCCTCATGCTCACCGCCATCCTCAGCACCTTCCTCGGCACCGCCAAAGCCGGCGAAGGTGAAAAGGTCAGTTACGACGCCCCCGCCATCTCCGGCGTCAATCAAGACGGAGCCACCGTCAACTTCGCCGACGTGTATAAGAAAGGCCCCACGGTCGTCTTCTTCTATCCGAAGGCCGACACGCCCGGCTGCACCAAGCAGGCCTGCTCCCTGCGCGATGCCTTTGCCGATCTGAGCAAGGACGGCGTACAGGTCCTCGGCGTCAGCTTTGACAAGCCCGATGCCCAGAAGGCCTTCAAAGACAAATTCACCCTGCCCTACGACCTCATCGCCGATCCCGAAGGCAAGATCGTCGCCGCCTTCAAAGTCGAAAAAATGGCCAAAGGCCTCCTCAGCCTCGCCAAGCGCAGCTGCTTCCTCATCAAGGACGGCAAGGTCATCTGGCAAGACTACGCCGCCAGCACCGATAAGCAGGCCGAGGACATCAAACGTGTCCTCGCCAGCTCCAAGTAAGCGATCGGCGAAAACCATCACCGAAGCCGGGGACGAACGTTCCCGGCTTTTTTGTGCCCTCTTGCCAAAAGAAGACTGCTTTGCCTACAATCGGGCATGAGCGTTCAATTGCATCCGATTCACTGGCTGGCCTTGTTTGGGCTGGTGATCACGCTCGTGCTGCTCGTCGGAGCATTTCGATGCCGTGGCAAAGCGTTGAAGGCCCTGCTCGTCATGCTTGGCATCGCGTCCGCAGCACCGGCAGCCCTCGTGGTGATGGTCAGCTACCCGGAATGGATCGATCCACGCTTCCGCGTGTACAAAGACTTCTACGCCGCCATCGAGCCCGGCATGTCTCGCAGCGACGTGAAGGCTCTTTTGGAGAAGCACCATCCCGAAAGCGGCGCTCGCGCACGGCCCACCATCTTCCTCGAAGATGAGAGCAGCCTGAACTTCTTCATGAATCCAGAGGCAGGACACGCCGAGCCGAACTGCGAAGCCATCCTCTTGAAGATCGACAACGATCGCGTCACCGCCAAAACCTACTCACCGGACTGATGCACCCGATTTGGAAACGTCTCCTGCGCCTCGCGCTCATCGCCATGCTCACTCCGGTCGTCTTTCTGCTGAGCTGCCAGTCCTCGCTCATCTACCACCCGCGTCCGAACGAGCATGGCATGGTCGAGCATCTCGAAAACAACCAGGGCGAGCGCATCACCTACCGCACCTCACAAGGCCAGCAGACCGCCTGGTATCGACCACCCTATCGCGGCCCCGAGGAAGGTGCGCCGCTGTGGATCGCCTTCTCTGGAAACGGTTCGCTCGCGCTTGATTGGATGCATTTCGCCGGCGTCGCTGACGGGCGCTTTGCCTGGCTGATGATCGACTACCCTGGCTACGGCGAATGTGAGGGCAAACCCACGCCGAAAGCCATTCGAGAAAGCAGCGTCGCCGCGCTCGATCAACTCGCCGTGCAATTGAATGTGCCGCGCGAAGTTTTGACATCGCGCAGCATGGTCATCGGGCATTCGCTCGGTGCCGCGGCGGCTCTCATGGCCGCGGAAGACCTCGACATCCATCGTGGCATCCTCATCTCACCCTTCACCAGCATGACCGACATGGGCCGCCAGGTGCTCGGCTGGCCTCTCTGCTATCTCAACCTCCACCGCTTCGACAATCGCAAGACCCTCACCGCCCTCTGCCAGCATCCCGAAACTCGCTTCACCATTTACCACGGCATGAGCGATGACCTCATCCCCATCCGCATGAGCACCGAGCTGGCCAACGCGCATCCCAGTCAGGTCACCCTTCATCCCTCGCCCGGTGGTCACAACGACGTGCTGCTGCACATCCAGACCCAGCTCAAGGCAGAGACCCTGAAGCTCAGCGGACTATGATGCCGGCAGCAATCCATGCCGCCGCGCCTTCCAATAGGCGGCGAGATGGTAAACAAGCCCGCAGCTCGCGTTGTGCGTGTAATCGAAGCTCTCGAACAGCTTGTGCAGCGCCGCACTTTGCTCGTCCGTCAGCGTCGGTGAGTCGATCATCATCAAAATGAGTGCCGATTCACCGGCTTCACGCGTGAGATGCCAGATTTCGCGAAACGGGCCCCACTGCGGGTTGGGGTAGCCTTTTTGGTTCTTCCATTCCGGCACCGTGCGCCAGTCCGGACCGAGCATGCGCATGTCTTCGGGGCTCTTTTTCGCGATTTGGGCCAAAACACTCGTGAAGCGCTTCGCAGCCAAATCTCGGACGTGGAGCATGTGCGTGTGAATTTGCGTTTTGAGTGCCGCATCGGGCTCCAGAGCATGCAGCACCTCCAGCGAGCACTGCATCTGCAGCAGCGCATAGGCCGGTTTGCCCTCGCCGGGGTTCGCAGACTGCGTGATGGCCTCGGTGGCATACTTCCGCCACTGCACGCGATAGCGTTCGTTCTTCGCCACATCCCATGCCGCGGCATAAATCATCGGCAAACGTGCCGCCTCGTGTGCCTGCACCTGCCACATGCGGCAAATGCCGAGCGGACAGCGCGTTCCATCGGCGCGGCAGAAATCAAAATCGTTCTCCAGCGTCACAAAGGCGATCATCCGCTCCGCCACCTCGGCGAGCAGAACACGAATCTGCTGCTTCACAGACTCATCGGCCAGCGGGCTGTGAAAATACTGCCACATGCCATGCACGAAGTGCGTCACCTGATCACGCGATGAGTTGATGTAAGTGCTCTTCGCATCCTCCGGGCACACATTCCGAGCCACAAAGCCCTTCACGCCATGCACCGTGGCGCATCGTTGAAGCCCCGCGAAGACATTCGCGGCCTTTTCGCGCAGCGACTCGTCCTTCGTCACTTCAAAGCGATCACACAACATGCTCAACATGGCTCCGCCGAGAATCGCGCCATCTTCCATGCCCGTGCTGTAGCCGCAGGGATTCGGATACTGCCGCCTCACCTCCTCCGCCGTCGGCAGATGCGCCTGCTCTTTGCCCTTCTCGTAGCTGCTGAGGTAATCACCAAAGGTCTGCACCTTCGGCAGATAAAAGCGGCTCCAAACCATGTCCCAAGCCCGCTCGATGTTCTGCGCATGACACAGTGATACGGACCAAACGAGCAGGCAGATGACAAGGTGTCTATTCATTGGAGAGAGGGCACTTCTGCCGCGTAAACAGATGCAATCTATGACAAATCACCTCACCCGACGAAAACTCCTCGGCAACGAATCAATAGATGTTTGCCATGTTGAGAAAAGCTAAGCTCCTCTCGCGGAGCGAGAGGGCTACTTTGCTTCGCTGATTCGGAGTGGCTTTTCGGGCATCTTCACTGCATCGACATCCGTGAGCTTCACCTTCAGCACCTCGACGGTTTGTTTACCACCGGCGAAGGCGATGTAGAGGCTGTCGCCGTGCTCAATGACGTGCGGGTAGTCGATGTGGCGACCGCCGACGAGGTAGAGCATTTTGGTGAAGACGAGGCCGTCGTCACTGATCGAGAGGGTGAGAGGATCGCGCTTCTTCGGATTGGGATTTGAGACGAGCACGTAGCGGCCATCGCGGAGTCGCAGGCCGCTGATTTTGGAGGTGGCGTCGGGGAAGTTGGTCTTTACGGGCGTGCTCCAGGTGCGTCCGTCGTCGGTGGAGAGAGCGCGATACAGGAAGCCGCTGCGGCGGTTGTCACGAAAGACGGCGGCGAGGGTGTTGTCGGGCAAAATCCACCAATCAGGCTCCTCGGCCTTTAATTCGGCGGCGCTGCCGAGCACGGGGTAGGATTGCCAATCGCTCAGCGACTTCACGCCACCGACGAGGAAGTGCACGCCGCTCGTTTTGTAGTCGTGCGGGCGGCGTGACATCATCCAATCGCCCGTGCGCAGCTTCATCGGCGGGAAGTTGTTGATGGTGTCGTCGAAGACAACGCCCGCATCTTGCCAGGAGCCATCGCTTTGAAGGCGAAAGGCATGCAATTCGAGGCCGGGGCCGAAAAAGCCCGCTGCTTCATCGAGCGAGGCGAGTGCGAGCAGTTCGCCATCGCGCTTCCAAAAGCCGCGTGAGATCCAGCGCATGCCTTTGTCCGTGCGGGTGCCGTAGTGCGGCGAATCAGGGCCGGAGTTCGGCGGAATCGGCGTCAAATACTGCGACTTGCTCCATTTGAGGCCGTCCGGACTCGTCGCGAACTTCACCCGCTGACCCACACGATCCTCGATGCCCGGTCCATCGCTCCACATCGCCCAAAACTGGCCATCATGATGCACGAGGTAGTTATGTTGGTTCACGCCGCCGGCTTTTTTGTCGAGTTTGGTCGGATCGCTGCCCTTGGCGCGCACATCGCTGATGATGACATGCTCACTCGGCACTTTTGGCAAAGCGGCGAAGTCGATGTCATGCGTGTTCGGCGGCACCCACGGACCTGCGAGCATGATCGAGGGCTCCGCTGCGGCGATTTGCACGCCAAGGAGCGTCAACACGAGAGGGAATAGGTTCATGGTATGCCGAGTTGCTTTTGAATGTCCTCCAGCGGCACGCCCTTGGTCTCGGGCACGCTCATTTTCACCCAGACGAGTTGCAGGACCATCATGCCGGTGAAGAAAAGAAAGACCCAGCCGGGTGCGAAGGCATTCACCATCGCCGGGAAGAAGGTGGTGAGCAGTGCGGCAAAAACCCAGTGCGTAGCACTGCCGAGCGATTGACCGGCGGCACGATAGCGATCGGGGAAGATCTCCGAGATGAAGACCCAGATCACCGCGCCCTGGCCGATAGCGTGGGCGGTGATGAAGGCAAAAATGCACGCGGGCACGATGCCGAAATTCTCCGTGAAGAAGGCCCATGCGCACAATCCAAGTGATGCGATGTAGCCAAACGAGCCGATGATGAGCAGTGTGCGGCGTCCGAGCCGGTCGATGAGCCACAAACCGGCGAAGGTGAAGATCAAATTGGTCACGCCGATGCCGATGGATTGCAGCAGCGCGGCTTTGGCTCCGAGTCCGGTGAGTTCAAAGATGCGCGGGGCAAAGTAGAGCACCGCGTTGATGCCGGAGAGCTGGTTGAAGAAGGCGATCAAGAACGCCAGCAGGATCGGAATGCGATGCCGCGTGGACCAAAAGCCGTGCGAGGTGCTTTCGTCGCTCTGCGCTGCATTGACGATTTGCGCTGCTTCAGCCTCGATCTGGCTTTCGGAGGCCTGCGGTTGGATTTGACGCAAAACGGCCATTCCGGCATCGCGGTCGTTTTTCCGCGTGAGCAGCCAGCGAGGGCTCTCCGGCAGCGTGAAGCACATTAGCGTGTATATCAGTGCCGGGATGGCCTCCACGCCGAGCATCCAGCGCCACGCATGCTCGCCGATGCCGCCGAGCAGGTAGTTCGACAGGAAGGCCACGAGGATGCCGAAGACGATGTTGAACTGAAACATGCCCGCGAGCCTTCCACGACGGTCCGGCGGCGAGATCTCCGTGATGTAAAGCGGCGCGGCCACCGTGGAAATGCCCACGCCGAGTCCGCCGATGAATCTCGCGATGATGAGCGACCACACCTCCGGCGCGATACCTGACCACACCGCCGAGACGAAATACAGCACGCCCACCCAGATCAGCGTCTTTTTACGCCCCCAACGATCCGTCGGCCATCCACCGATGAGCGACCCCAGCACCGTGCCATACAGCGCCGAAGCCATCGCCACGCCATGCATGGCATCACTCAGCTTCCACAGCGATTGAATCGTCTTTTCCGCGCCCGAGATGACCACGGTGTCAAAACCAAACAAAAAGCCCGCCAGCGCAGACGTGATGGCCCAGAGGAAGAGGCGAGGATTCATGTGGGATGAATAGTCAGCGGCGTGCAATAGGCCACACCGACTTCAGCTCATGCACCTCGAGTGAGATGATCTTTGCCTCGCCGCCGAGGGCGGTGAGTTGTGGGGCGATGGGGGCTTCGGGCTTGGGCGGGAGGGGAAAGGCGCCGAACTTGAAGCCGTTGTCGGTGAAGATCTCGACGAGGCCGTGGTCGCTGAGCAGGCGGAAGTCGATGCGGCCGTCGCGGACGGGCAGGGGCATGCTGTCCTTGCCACTGGTGAGCTTGAGCTTCTTCACGTCGATGACGAAAGGCGTGCCGCGCAGCATGAGTTGGATCTGCGTGGCCGTGCCGGGCTCGATGATGGCGTGGAGATCGAAGAACGGTGTCTGCACGCCTTTGAGCGGATCGCTTTGAGCATCGAGCGCGAAGGACTCGAGGTGGTGATGCTTCGCACGCAGCGTCTCGATCTCGCGCACGGGCTGCCAGACGAGGCGCGGGCCTTTGCCGGTGTTTCGCAGGGTGATCTCGCAGGGGATGTTCATCATCTGCGAGAAGGGCATGCCGGTGAAAACGAGGTCGCTCATCTTGGCCCAGCCTTGCTGCACGACGCGGCCGTCCGGCATGTCGCTGTAGTTTTGACCGGCGTAGTAGGCGCTGCCATACGGGCCGTCGAGCAAATCGCTGGTGCGCTTGAACTCACGACCATCGAAATCTCCGATGAAATACTCGCCGAGGCCGCCGTGGACGATCCACTTGGTCTTTTGCGTGCCTTCGATCTTCATCGGGAAGAGATCGGGGCACTCGGCGAAGCCGATGACGCTGCCTTCGCGCTTCCACTGCTTCAAATCGGGCGAGGTGAAGAAGACAAACTCGCCCGTTTTGCGTTTCGGATCCTTTGGATCGATGGGCGGGAGCTTTTTGCCCTTCTCGGTGCAGTGCAGGATCATGACCCAGCGCTGCGTGGGCTCGTGCCAGAAGACTTTGGGGTCGCGATTGTTGTGCGCCACCTCGGGCAGCACGGGATTGCCCGCATACTTCGTCCAGGTGCGACCGCGATCATTGCTGAAGGCGAGTCGCTGATCACGTGGCGGTCCCGTGGCGGTGTAGATGAGCACGAGCGGCGGCTCTTTGCCGGTCTGAAAGCCGGAGGTGTTCTTCCAATCCACCACGCCCGAGCCGGAGAACATCATGCCCTCCGCCTCCGCATGAATCGCAATCGGCAACTCCTCCCAGTGCAGGAAATCGCGGCTCACCGCATGCCCCCAGCTCTTGCTGCCACTTTTGATGCCGTAGGGATGCAGTTGGTAAAACAGATGATGCTCGCCATCGAAGCTCAGCAGGCCGTTCGGGTCATTCAATCGCCCGCGCATCGAGGTGAAATGAAACTGCGGCCGCAGCGCTTCCGCATACACCGGCACGTTTGTCTTGATCGCATCACTGCTCTCGATGGCTTTGATCAACGCCGCTGGTCCGCTCAACACCGCCGCCTGGCCTTTCCACTGCCTCACATCGAGAAACACCCACAAATCAGGCTTCTTCCCCTCGGTGAATTCGATCTCTACCTCACGCACGGGCTTGCCGCCGACTTCGAGCTTCACCATCTGCTTCAGTGCGCCATTGCACACGGGCAGGTTGAGTAGATTCGCGTTCAGCGTGAGTGGGCGCGTGGCGATGTCCTGCGCACTGAGCGTTGCAACGCAAAGCAGGCTGATGAGGAAGAAGCGGCGGGACATGGCAAGGGAGTCGAGCGGCGGCTCGATGGTTGGGAGTAACGTTTGCTCTGATTCTTGAGGTAAGAAGATGAGTGGTAAGAAAATTTTCTTGCCACCCATGTTCTTACCTTTCCCTCTGACATGGGCGTGAAGTCAGTTGAGAGATTCGGCTTCGAGTGAGACCGCAGTCGGCCTCACTGCGGCCACTGGCCGTTCACGATGGGCTTGGTGGTGAGCTTCGCGGGATCGAGCACGACGTGCTTCACTTTCTTGCGCTGCCAGGTGTAGGTGATGTGCACGAGGCCGTCTTTCGTCTGGATGATCGTGGGATAGCTGAACTCCTTCTTCGGTTCGTTTTCAAAGACCAGTGCGGCTTCCCAAGTCTTGCCGTCCTTGCTCACGGCGAGGTTCAGCGGGCTGCGGCCTTTGGCGGTGTGGTTGTAGATGAGCAGATGACGACCATCGGCGAGCGTGACGGCATCGGTGCCGGAGTTGGGGTTTGGCAGATCGGTGAGCGAAATCTCGCCCCAGGTCTTGCCAGCGTCCTCGGAGGTGATTTGGAAGACTTTGCTCTGTCGTGTGCGACCCACGGCGGCCAGTTTATCGCCACCGAGGAACAAAACGCTCGGTTGGATGGCGCTGATGGCGAGACCGTCGTGCAGCAGCTCCGTGCGCGTCCATGTTTTGCCGAGATCACTCGTGCGTTCGAAGTAGATCGCCCAGGCGCTGGGCTTTGTGTCGGTCTCGTTGCTCGTCGGGCAGAGGATGTCGCCATTGGCGAGCTGCACAGGCTTGTTCTTGATGGGGCCGAAGATGCCTTTGGGCAGTTTTTGAGCCGCAGACCATGTTTTGCCGCCATCGGTCGAGGTTTTGAGCTCGCCCCACCAGGTGCTCGGTGATGGCCCCACTTTGTAGAAGAGCATGAGTGGCCCAGTTTTTCCAAAACTGGAGCCTGGGCTCGATTCTCGGAGAGAATCGGCCACTTTCGGCTGAAAGAGCACCGGATTCCATGTGGGATGCCGTGTGCCGTCGGCTTGCACGCCATTCGCGGTTTCGACGCTCTCGGTCCATTTACCATCGGGAAGCTGGCGCGATACCCAGATGCACACGTCGGGGTTTTTCTCCGCCGTGCCGCCAAACCATGCGGTGACGAGTCCCGTGGGCGTTTCGACGATGGTGGTGGCATGAATCGAGGGATAAGGGCCAGTGTCGTAAATGTATTCGGTGGTGAGGATCGCGGGGTCAGCAGCGGCGAGTGACACCGCGGAGACAAGAAGGGCGCAGAGGGCAGATTTCATGGTGGTGATGGGTTACAAGATTCCGAGAGCGGCGAGTCTTTCACGAATGAGCTCGCGTTCCGGCTCGCGGAAGCGGTGGAAGGGCTCGGCCATGTGGTCGTCGCAAATGTTGAGGAGGCTGAGGCCGCATTTGATGCCTTTGATGATGGCGCTCTTATGCTTGCCGACGGTGTAGATGGCTCCGGCGAGCTTCATAACCTGTGCATGCAGCTCCCGCGTGCGCTGCAAATCCTGCGCGGCGGCGGCTTGATACATCTCGACGTAGAGTTTGGGATGCAGATTGGCTCCGCCATTGATGCCGCCGTGGCCGCCGAGGAGCACGGCTTCGGCCGTGAGTTCCTCAGGGCCGACGAGCACGCTCCAGTCGGCGCGTTGCTTCGCGATCTCGATGAGGCGGTGGAAGTAGATCATGTCACACGAGCTGTCTTTGACGCCGCAGATGCCCGGCATGTCGAGAGCGCGGCGCACGAGGTCGAGTTCGAAGCTCACCTTGGTCAAACCGGGCATGTTGTAGAGAAACAACGGCAGCGGCATCTCAGCGACGAGGTCCTGCACATACTCGAGCATCTCCGGCGGCGCGGCGGGGAAGTAATAAGGCGGTGCGAGCACCACATGCGTCGCCCCAGCTTCGGCGGAGTATTTCGCGAGGTTCACGCTTTCCGTGAAGGACGTATCAGTGATGCCCACGAGCACTGGAACGCGACTTTTGGCGACCTGGCAGGACCTTTCGATCAATTCACGACGAAGCCGGTAGCTGAGGCTTGGACCTTCGCCGGTCGTGCCGAGCACAAACAGCCCGGAAACGCCGCCGGTGATGAGATGCTCGATGAGTCGCTCCAAACCGGCGACGTCGAGGGTGTCGCGATCACGCAAAGGGGAGACGAGGGGCGGGATGATGCCGCGGAGAGGTTGGGACATGGTCGGAAAGGATAAAAGGGGAAGGATCAAAGATAAAAAGGCTTCGGCTGACCATGTTTGGCAGCGGCTTGACGATTCTTGATGAGGCTGACATGCTCCACGCATGCCCGCCACCGACCAGGCCGACTATTTTTCAACGCAAGTGATGCGCACGCGGCGCTTCTTTCTGCCCGAATGGCAGGAGCGGCAGCGTGATGGTGGGACGCTCTGCCTCGTGGGCGGCGGCTGTGAATGGTGTGCGCCGGATTTCATCGTGGACCGGCAGGATTTCCCGTTTCTGGCCTTTGAATTCGTGTCGCGCGGCAAAGGCTGTGTGACGCTGGCAAACCAGAGGCACGAGGTGGAAGTCGGGCACGCGTTCTTTTACGATTCGAGTGTGCCGCATGTGATCTCCAGCTCGGCGGAGGAGCCGATGGTGAAGTATTTCTTCAACTTCACCGGACCTCGCGCCGCCGCTTTGATGCGTGATCTTGACCTCGCGACCGGCAGTGTGCTGCGTGTGACGGATGCTTCGCGAGTGGTGACCTTGCTGGAAGAGGTCATCGATCATGCGCTGCGCGGCGGTCGCTTCGGCCTGCGAGCGGCCTGCGCGGCGCTGGAGCATGCGCTGGTGCTCTGCGCGGACAGTCGCCAGCCTGCGACGACGAAGATGGACCCTGCTTATGCGACGTATCTGCGCTGCCGTGGCCATCTGCTGCGGAACTACCCGGTGCTCAACAGCATCGAGCAGGCCGCCCGCGCCTGTCACGTCTCCGCCGCCTACTTCACGCGTCTGTTTCAACGTTACGACACCGAGACGCCGCTGGCCTGCCTGACCCGTCTGAAGCTCTCGCAAGCCGCGATCAAGCTGCGCCAGCCTGATGCGCTGGTGAAAAATGTGGCCGCCGAGCTCGGCTACAAGTCCGCCGCGCATTTTTCACGGGCTTACAAGGCCTGGAGCGGAAGATCGCCGCGTGGTGGTTGAAATGCGCCGGGGACTTCCCATCTTCGCGGACCTCCAAACCGCCGCCGCATGCTTTCTGTCCTCAAAATCCGCAACCTCGCTCTCGTCGAAGACGTGACTTGGGAACTCGCGGCGGGGCTGGTGGGCGTGACGGGCGAGACGGGTGCGGGCAAATCGATCATCGTGGGCGCTTTGAAGCTCATCCTCGGCGAGCGGGCGGACCGCTCACTCATTCGAACGGGGCAGGATGCCTGCACGGTGGAGGCGAGTTTTCATCTGAAGGACACGCGGGCCATTGACGCCGTGCTGGAGGAGGCGGGGCTGGAACCGTGCCAGGATGGCGAGCTGATCGTGAAGCGCACGATCAGCGCCAGCGGGGCGAACAAGCAGTTCGTAAACTGCTCGCCGGTCACCATCCAGGTGCTCAAAGGCCTCGGCGAGTTTTTGGTCGATCTGCACGGGCCGCACGATCATCAGTCGCTGAACTCGCGGGAGCGGCAGCTCGACATGCTGGACAAGTTTGCCGGCATCGAGGAAGCGCTCACGAAGTATGAGGCGGCCTGGAAAGAATGGCGTGCGGCCGTGACCGAGCTCGATGAGTTGGAAAATTCCGAGCGGGCGGGCAGCCAGCAGATCGACATGCTGAAGTTTCAAGCGAATGAAATCGCCTCAGCAGACCTGAAAGCGGGCGAGGAAGAGGAAATCGAGTCGAAGCATCGCATCGCGGCGAATGGCGCACGTCTGGCGGAGCTTTGCGGAGCGATCACGAGCCGCCTCAGCGAGGGCGAAGGCAGTGTGGTGGATGGTTTGCGCGAGATCAGCCGTAGCATCCACGAGCTGGAGAAGATCGATCCGGGCACGGCGAAGATGTTTGAGGGCTTCAAATCCGCGCAGATCGAGCTGACGGAGCTGGAGAGCAGCGTGGCGGATTACGCGGAGGAGCTGGAGATTGATCCGGCGGAGCTGGTGAGGCTCGAAAGCCGCATCGACACGATTCAAAAGCTGAAGCGGAAGTATGGCCGCACGATTGGCGAGATTTTGGAGTTCCTGGCCGAGACCGAGCGCAAACTGAGCCGCATCGAAAATCGCGGTGAAGAGATCGCGAAGCTGCAAAAACTCGTCCAGGAACGCGAGGCGGACGTTTTGAAGCTCGGGAAGCAAATCTCGAAGAAACGGGCCGATGCGGCCCCGAAGCTCGCCAAAGAGGTCGCAAGCCATTTGAGCGATCTCGGCTTCAAACAGAGCGTTTTTGCCGCGCAACTCACGAACCTTTCCGAACCCTCCAAGAGCGGCCTGGAGGAGGTCGATTTCCATTTTGCACCGAATCCGGGCGAGCCGTCGAAGCCGCTGCGCATGACGGCGAGCAGCGGGGAAATGTCTCGCGTGCTACTGGCCGTGAAAAGCGCCCTGGCGAAGCAGGATGCGGTGCCGCTTCTCGTGTTTGATGAGATTGATGCGAACGTCGGCGGCAACATCGCCGAGGCTGTGGGCCGCAAGATGGCGGCGCTGGGTGCCACGCATCAGGTGATCGCCATCACGCACTTCCCGCAGGTGGCCTCGCTGGCGAAGAGTCACTTTGTGGTGACCAAAGAAATCAAAGGCGGTCACACCAAGTCCGAAATCGCCGAGGTGGCAGGTGACGAGCGGGTGGAAGAGCTGGCGAGGATGCTCGGTGGCAGTGCCGCGAGTGCCCGGGAGCATGCGAAGAGCCTGCTCAAGGGCGCGGCAAAGTGATCAATTGGGTTTCAAGAAGACGCGTGGTGGACGTCCACGGACTCGCCTGAGCGAGGCGCTCAGCGCAAGGCTGCCGAGCTGCGTTTGAGCGTTCCAGTCTTTCCGCGGTTTCTTTCCGCTGCTGAACCACTTCATGCCGTTGTTGATCCATTGCTGGCGATACTCGTCGTAGGTGAGGCCTTTGTCGTCATCGGTGACTCCAAATTGGAATCCGCAACTGGGACAGATTTCGAGCGAGGCGCCGCCAGTGCGGTTACGCGGCGGCTCGTGGAGCTCGTCGTAGCCGCACACGGGGCAGATGTGCGTGGTGGTGGAGGTTCTCATGGCTGGGTTTTGGGGGACTTTTTAGCGGGCGGAGAAACGCAGCTCCGCAGGCTTCACGGGACGACCGGGCTGACGCTGCCAGTAGGTGGCGCTCTCGGGCTTGAAGAAGGTCTTTGTGCGGCCGCTCTCGTTGTAGGCGGCGAAGGCACGCGTTTTAGGGTCAAAGACACGCAGCGTGCCATCGGTGGCATCGAGCTTCATCGGCAGTCCCTCGGCACGGGCGCGTTGCAAAAAGAGCCAGGCTTGAGCGGCATAGTCATCGGGGGATCTGCTGGAGAAATCGCGACCATGACGATCAAAGTGATCCTGCAGGCTGGAGATATTCCCCCAGGTCTGCCGTGTTGGAGGAGCCTGAGCGGGGATGGCAGCTTTCGGCGCGGGCTTTTTCTCCGGCGTGATCGCGTCGAGCACACGACGGACGATGGAAGGCGGGGGATTGGCGGCGGGTGCGTTCCCGCTGGTGGTAAAGGTGCCGGTGGCAAGCTGCTGGCGGGCGCTGCCAAGACTGTAATGATAGATGGTGCCAGTGGAGAGGCCGCTGAGCGTGACTTCGTGATCCGCGGTGACGGCACCCTCGACCTTTTGATTCAATTGAGCCGCGTTCAGGCCGTAGCTCAGACGCGTGCCGCACGGCACATCCGTCTTCCATTGCACCGTCGCTCCGGTGGCCTTGGTCATGACCTTCGGGCTGCCCACGAGCTCGACCGCATGCACCCATGCGCCGGAAATGACGACGACGAGGCAAAGCAGGAAAGCTGGGGTTCCTTTCATGAGGGGGGTTTTGGAGGTTTTGAGGGTCTTCGTTAGATAAGCCCACCTTGGATTCGTTCAATCCGCGTATCGACCACCACACGGACCGGTCATCCACTTCCACGCGCTTTCGATGTGTTCGCGAGGATCGAGATGAGCGGCTTTCCAGCCGATGACCTTCGCGGCGAGCGCAGGATCAGCGACGAGCTCGGAGGGATCACCTGCACGACGCTCGCCATACACGACGGGGATGGTCTTGCCGGTGACGGCCTCGGCCGTGGCGATGATTTCCTTGACGCTGAAGCCTCGTCCGGTGCCGAGGTTGATCGCGATCGTGTCTCCACCTTCGCGCAAATAGTTCAAAGCCAGGGCGTGAGCGCTGGCGAGATCGCACACGTGGATGTAGTCGCGGATGCAGGTGCCGTCCGGCGTGGGGTAATCGGTTCCGAAGACGGTAATGTGCGGGCGCTGGCCTGTGGCGGCTTGCAGGACAAGAGGAATCAGGTGGGTCTCAGGGTTGTGATCCTCACCGATCTCGCCGCTCGGATGGCAGCCGGAGGCATTGAAGTAGCGCAGGAAAACTGCCTTCAGACCCCAGGCACGCTCGCAATCACGCAGCACGCGCTCGAGCATCCACTTCGAGGCGCCATAGGGGTTCACCGGCGCCTGCGGATGCGTTTCATCGATCGGGATACGCACGGGATCGCCATACGTCGCGCAGGTGGAGGAAAAGATGAAGCGCTGGCAACCATGACGCTGCATGGCCTCGAGCAGCGCGAGCGGCGCGGCGAGGTTGTTGCGATAATACTTCAGCGGATCGGTGACGGACTCGCCCACATACGCAAAGGCGGCGAAGTGCAGCACCGCCTCCGGTTTGTGCTCGCTGAAGAGCTTTTCAAGCAGCGCGGCATCCGCCATCTCACCTTCGATGAAGGTCACGCGATCCATCGGCAAGGCATCACGATGACCGAAGACGAGATTGTCGAGCACGATGACGCGTTCGTGCTGGTCCAGCAGATGACGAACGGTGTGTGAGCCGATGTAGCCGGCGCCGCCGGTGATGAGGAGAGGTCCTTTAGACATTGCGGAAATACAGCCGTGGTCGGTGCTGCTGCCAAATGGAGAATGCTTTAGGCCTCAAAGACATGTCTAAACCGTCCCGAAGTAGCGATCACCCGCGTCGCCGAGGCCGGGAACGATGTAGCTGCGGTCGTTCAAACCGTCATCAATGGCAGCGGTGACAATGCGGACGTCCGGATGCGCCTTGGAAAGAGCCGCGATGCCTTCCGGACAACTCACCACGCACAGCATGGTGATGCGGGAGGCCCCGGCGGCCTTCACCTGGCGCACCGCCTCGACCGCGCTGCCACCGGTGGCGAGCATCGGATCAAGCAGAAACACATCCGCCTCGGCGATCACGGGCGGCAGATTCGCATAGTAAGGCTGCGGCTGCGCCGTCTCCTCGTTTCGCTTGATGCCGACATGCGCCACGCAGGCATCCGGCACGAGCGAAAGGATGCCATCGAGCAAGCCAAGGCCTGCGCGAAGGATCGGCACAAAGACCATCGGCCGCGCCAACTTCACACCGTTCGTTTCTTGCAGCGGAGTCTGCACGCGGATCGCGGCGACGGGCAGGTCACGCGTGGCTTCGAGGAAGAGCATGCGCCCGAGGAGGTTCAGATGCCGGCGAAAGCGATGCGGTGGCGTCGAGGCGTCACGCATTTCTGTGAGATGGCATTGGGCGAGCGGATGGGAGACGACGGCGGGCTGCATGCGGCCATCGTGGCAAAGATTTCTCAACGCGACAAGGCCGCCGTGTTACTATCGCGGCATGAAAACATCAAAAATCGCCCTCGGCCTCGCGGTTGTGCTGCTCGCTGGATGTGTCACCGATGGCCCCGACCTGTCGTTACCGGAAACGAGCAGCCGCGATGACTACAAGAGCACCGGCGGCGCGGCGAGTTTCCGCCTCTCCGAGGCCGATTATGCCCGTCATGCGGAACGCGAAGCCCTCCGAGCCGAGGAGAATGCCGCGGCGATGGCGCAGCCCGGCGGCACGGTGATGTATCAGCAGAATGAAACAGGCTTGTTTGGCACGCGCAGTTCCAGCGGCGTCATTCGCTCCACCGGTGGTGTGCAGAGCTATCAAACCATCGGCAATCAACCGGTGCAGCCCGGCATGACCATTCCGGGTTACAACTATCCCGCGCCCTCGGTGAATGGCGGTCCCGGCACTTACATCGACGCGAGAACCGGACGGATGATGTACAAGCGGTGAAGCCCGCCTTCTGTCGGGATCATTCATGATCTGCGGTGCGTTTTGAGCATTCGATTTTCATGCTGCTGTCGAATGCCGGGGATTCACATTCGTGGAGAGTTACTTTTTGGGCAGATACTTCTTTTTGAACTCTGCGCTCGCGTCTTTCCCCGCCGCAATCCAAGCAATCTCGTCCTGTCGAATTTTTTCGGCCAATGCGCTGCCTTTGGCGAGGTCAGCATCAAGCAGTTTTTCGTAGCGGCCGAGTTTGAAATCCGGTGTGACTGCACCTGCACTTTGGGCAAGAGCGAGTAGCCGCTCCCGCTCTTTCTCATCGACCGCTTTTCTCGAGGCATGTAGATAACTGAGGCAGGCGAGCTGTGCGACATTGGTTCGAACATCCCCCGCTAAAAGCAGATCTCCCAACGCTTCTAAAAGCAGCGGATTGTCAAAGTCGGCAAAACGCATCATTCCAGAGACCCCGAAAATGGCATCGTCCAACTGACGAAGGGTGATCTCGGGTTTGTCCACATGCCCGGCTCGAGCGGATTCTTTACGAGCGACGAACAAGGCAAAACCGAATGGTTTTCCCATCGCACGCTCAAACCGCTCATTTTCCTGCGGCTTGCCAGCCCCCGCCTTTTGTCGTTCTTGGATCCACTCGACGAGCCAGTGCTGATACTTTTCGCGATCGAAGTGTGCATTGGGATTGATGACCAGCGCCTCTTCAATGGATTTCAAGGCTTCGTTCAACTGTCCGGTGTAAATGTAAAACGTGCCCAAGTTGGAACGTGTCTCGTAAAGTCCTGGAAAGAGAAGCTCCTTTCTCCGCATGGTCTCAATGGCGAGTTTGTGGTCGCCCATTTTGTGCATCGACACTGCTAAGTCATCGTAAGTGCCGACGTGGGCCGCGCGCCTTTCAATGAGCTTTTCACCCTGTAACCTTCGCCATGCGTGAAACTCGCGAGAGTGACGAGGAAAATTGCCAGCGATAAGATCGGCGACATCCGGCATGCGGCTGCGCTCGGCCGCCATTGTGTCCGTGTCCCAAATGCATGCCACCAACTTGGCAGTGGTTATGGCAAAAGTGCCTGCCGCCAGCAAGATAAAGGAACTGGGTTTCATGAACCGTTTTATACTCGGAATTCTAGAGGCAGGTCAATCGTGTTTGACTGTCTGTAAAAGAGTAAACCGAGCCAGGCACCGATTGAAACACCTCACGCGCCTTGCAACGTGATCGCGACGTCCACCACGGCCTGGCTGGCTTCTTGCTCGTCGTTGATGACGACGGTGGCACCGAGGCGTTTGAGGCGTTCGACATCGCTGGCGAAGCGGGCTCGGGCGAGCACGGGGATGTCGGGGCGGGATTCTCGGATGATGTCGAGCGCCTGCGCATTGATGAGCGCATCGGGAAAGGTCAGCGCGACGAGGCGGGCCTTCGCGAGCTGGGTGAGATCCCAGGTTTCCTGATGCGTGGCATCGGCAAAGAGCACCGTCTGGCCTTGTCGCTTCAATTGGCGCACCGTTTCCGCGTTCAGCTCGATGACGAGCGTGGTCACCCCGCTGTCGAGCAGCTCTTTGTTGAGCTTTTCACCCACCGGACCATGTCCGCAGATGATGGCGTGGTCGTGCATGCCTTTGACGCGTTGACGCAAATCACCTGAATCGCTCAACGCGGCCTTGCGACGACCCCAACCACGTTTTTCGAGCCATGCACCCAAAGCGGGTCCAGCACGCATCGCGGCGGGCAAAAGGCCCATCGAGAGCGCCGAGGCCGAAAGCAGGATCTGCTGGGTGGAAGGACTCCACAGCGCGGATTCGCCTGCCTGGCGCAAAAGCACGAGCGAGAACTCGCCCGCGCTGCTGAGGCCGATGCCCGCCATCAAAGCCTGGCGATGCGCGAGGCCTAGTTTTCTCGCGATGGTGGTGATGATGGCCGTCTTGCCGAGCATGAGCACGAGCGTGAGGATCAAAATCGGCTGCCAGTGCTGCGCGGCCACCTTCACATCGATCATCAAACCGACGGTGACGAAGAACAGTGTCAAAAACAGGTCCTTCAAAGGCATCACATCGGCGAGGATGCGGTGCTTGAAGATCGACTCGCTCACCGCGAGTCCGGCGACGAAGGCTCCGAGTGCCAGTCCAAGCCCAAGCAGCCCGCCAGTGAAGGCGAGACCCACGCAGCAACCGATCACGGTGAGCGTGAAGAGCTCGCGATTGCGAGTGCGGGTGACCGCGTTGAGCAGCCAAGGGATGATCCAGCGTGCAGCGACACCGGAAAACACGACGAACAGCGTTCCGCGAAGCACCAGGCTGCCAAGGCTGGCTCCCAGCGCCTTCTTTTCACCCTCATGCGGTAGGATGAGCGGCACGAAGAGGAAGAAGGCGATGATGAACAAGTCTTGGAAGATTGCCACGGCCAGCGCCATGCGGGCACCGGGACTCGATTCGAGGCCGAGATCCTGAAAACTCTTCAAACTCACCGCAGTAGAGCTCATCGCGAGTGCCACGCCGAGCACCACCGCGCCCTGCCAGCCGATGCCAAAGCCGAAAACGACCGCCGCGGCCAGTGCGATGCAGAGCCCCATCTGCCATCCACCACCCGCGAAGGCCAGCCGGCGCAGGTATTTGAGCTCGCCCAGCGAGAACTCGAGCCCCAGCGTGAACATCAACAGCACCACACCAAACTCCGCCATGTTCGCGATGCGCGCCTGCGACTCTCCACCGCCGAGCAACGTCATGATGCCGGAGTTTGCGATGATGACTCCGCAGATGAAATAGCCTGCCAGCAGGGATTGCTGAAGCCGCAGCAGCAGCAGCGAGACCAGCACCACACCCGCCAGCATCACCGCGAGGAGCGCGAAGAGGGGCGGGATCGATTCAGCGGCGGCCAATGGCAGGTCAAAAAGCATGTGCGGCAACTTTTCCCGCGAATGGGACATCGAGCAAATGTTTGACGCCTCGCGAGCCGCATGTTTTAGCCAGCGCACCATGCCCGAACCCATCCGCGCCGAAGACGTGATCGACCTGCTGCTCGCCGAGCAGATCCTCGAGCCGCAGGAGCCCATCACGCCGGAGGCGGATCTCTTCGCGCTGGGCCTCGACTCGATGGCGCTCATGCAGCTGATGCTGCAAATCGAAGTGCGCTTTGGAATCAATATCAGCCCCGCGGAGCTTTCGAGGGATCACTTTGCCACGGCAGCGGCGCTGGCGGGGTTTTTGAATCGGAAACGTGCCGCCTAGTCCAGCTCACCTAGTTGGAGTAGCAGCTCGCGCTGGTGCAGATTGTCCGCGTCGTTGAAGCAGAGTAGCCAGGCTGTGGTGCGGCCCACCTCGGTGATGCCGAGGATGTAAGCACCGTCCCGTCGAAAGTGATCCTCCCAGCGGTCTTTTCTTGGATGAAAGAGCCTCGTGAGCAGTCCGGTGTCTGGATCGATGCTGGAGAGGTTCGGGCCTTTGATGGCATTGCACTGGCTGCAGGCCAACGAGAGATTTCCCAAGTCATCCGAGCCCCCATGCTGCTTGGCGATGATGTGCTCGATGTGGAAAGGATTGTCCTGCTCGTCTTGCTGGCGCAGGCGGCAGTATTCACAGCGGTTGCCTGCCCTCTGGCGCACTTCGAGCCGCGTTTGGGCATCCATGCTTCAGGCGGCCTGGCGTTGAAGGAAAAGGCGGGCCTGAAGCTTCAGGATCGACATCATTTTTCCGGCAGAGATGAAACTGCGATATTCCGTTTCTTCTTCGCGGGTGAGTTTCCCCTCGTTCGCCTTCGCGGCGAGTTCTTCCATGCGTGTGATGCGTTCCGCATCCGGCTCGATTTGCAGGATGTTGGCCGCCGTCTCCGCGGTGAAGCAGGGGCGGGCCGGATCGAGCAACTTGTCGAGGCTGGCAAAAGCGTTCATGACGAGGCGGAGATTGCCACAACTGGCTCAAAGTGGCAAGCGGCGCTCTGCTCACAGCAGCGTGAGCGGATTCACCCGTGTTTTCAGCGGCATGGGCACCCGCTGGCTGTTGAGGCGATGGGACTCGAAGACGGCGGAGATCATCTCGGTGATGTGGCGGGCGTGCACGGCATCACACAGCGGGGCGCGGTTCTCGCGGATGGCAGCGAGAAGGTTGAGGCCGGGGATCTCATGGCTGGAGACTTTTTTGGCGAGGTCCTTGTCAGCGAGCACGGGCTTGCGGGCTTCGGTGCCGGTTTGAATCCAGGCGAAGGGCTCCTGATCCATGCGCAGGTCGATGACGCCGGCATTGCCGAAGATCTGCAAGCCGAAGGACGCGGGGTCGTCGTAGGCCGGTTTTTTCAGGCGGGCATCCTTGATGCTGTCAAAGAAGAACGGCAGGCCGTTTTCCATCTCGAAGCGGGCATGAACCTCGTCGCCGGCGAGCGGGCCGATGCCTTCATCGCCGTCTTTGACATCGGCTTTCGTGATGAGATGGCCGCTTTGATACACGCTGGCCGTGCAGGCCCTGGCCGGACCGGCGAGAGCGATGGCGGTGCCCATGACATGCGAGCCGAGCACCCACATGTCGAGGCTGCCACCACGCGGATCTTCCTTGCCGCGACCGCGAATTTCGAGCACGCGGCCAATGGCGCCATCCGCGATGAGTTTGGCGACCATCGGCAAAGCAGGGTGGTAGCGGTTGCGATGCGCGATGGCGATCTTTGTGCCGCTTTTCTCCGCGGCGGCGATGACCTCATCGGCCTCGGCGAGGCTGCGAACGAAGGGTTTTTCGATGTAGATGCCCTTCGCGCCGTTTTGAATGGCCGCGAGCATCATGTCGCGATGCTGGTCGATGTGCCGCGGGCCGATGGCGACGATGTCGGGCTTCACCTCGGCGAGCATGCGGTGGTAATCGGCATAACCTTTGCCGGTGCCGATTTTCTTCAACTCGGCCTCCAGACCCTTCGCATCGGCATCGGCGATGGCGACGATCTCGGTGGCGGGGATGGCCTTCCACATGGTGTCGAGGCCGTGGCCGTAGTTTCCGCGGCCGGTGTGGCCGATGACGGCCACGCGGAGTTTCGTTTCAGCGGCGAAAGAGCTGAGCGGGGCGGCGGCGAGGGCGGTAAGGAGAGTGCGGCGTTGCATGCGAGGGTCGGAAACGAAGGGAAAATGGTCAAACGTGCATCGCCTGCGCATTCGACAGCAGGCTGTTTGCGGTTCATCTTGCCGCACCCCCAACCGCATGGCCGAAACGCACGCCCACGCCGCCGAAACCGAGCACGAACTCCGCCTCCGCATCCAGGAGCTGGAGGCGCTGCTGCATTCGTTGCGCATGCGGCTGCCGAATCCACCCGCCAGCGCGGTGACCGAGCTGGCGGAAAGCGAGGAGCGCTTTGCCCTGGCGGTACGCGGCACGAATGACGGCATCTGGGACTGGGACATCCGCACGAACGAGGTCTTCTTCTCCCCGCGGTGGAAGGACATGATCGGCTATGATGACGAGGAGCTGGCGAATGATTTCAGCACCTTTGAGACTCGCGTGCATCCCGAGGATCACGACCGCGTGATGCAGACGGTGAAGGACTATCTTTACGGCCCGCTGGATCGCTACGCGGTGGAGTTTCGCTTTCAGCACAAGAACGGCTCGTGGCGTTGGATGCTCGCCCGCGGCCGGGCGTTGCGTGATCCGGATGGAAAACCCTACCGCATGGCCGGCTCGCACACGGACATCACGGAGCAAAAGCTAGCCGAGGAGCAGCTCCGCCATGCCCGCCTCGCCGCGGAGGCCGCGAACCGGGCGAAGAGCGCCTTCCTGGCGAACATGAGCCATGAAATCCGCACGCCGATGAATGGCATCATCGGCATGAGCGAGCTGCTGCTGAACACGAAGCTCGATCCAAAGCAGCACGAGTATCTGCTGATGCTCAAAAACTCCGCGGAGAGCCTGCTGGCGCTGCTGAATGACGTGCTCGACTTCTCCAAAATCGAAGCGGGCAAGATGGAGCTCGACGAACAGGACTTTGATCTGCGTCACACGATCGCCGACACGCTGCTCGCCCTCGGCGTGCGAGCCATGCAGAAGAATCTCACGCTCAAACACAAGGTGGCGGAAGACGTGCCAGTCATCCTGCTCGGTGACGATGGCCGCCTGCGGCAGATTTTGATCAATCTCGTCGGCAATGCGATCAAGTTCACCGACCGCGGCGAAATCATCGTGCGTGTGCACATCGAATCCCGGGCGCTCGACAAGACCACGCTGCACTTTGAAATTCACGACACCGGCATCGGCATCTCGCCGGAAGTGCAGGGCCGCATCTTTGATGCCTTCACGCAGGCGGAGACGAACACCAATCGTCGCTACGGCGGCACCGGCCTCGGACTCGCGATTTGCCGCGATCTCGTCGAGCTCATGCAGGGCCGCATCTGGGTAGAGAGCGAACCGGGCAAAGGCAGCACCTTCCACTTCACCGCCGTGTTTGGCGAGGCCACGCACGACAGTGTCGAGCGGCCTTCCGCGCCCGCCACCGGACCGCTGCTCGGTCTTGCGGAGAAGTCCATGAAGGTGCTCGTCGTCGAGGACGGCCGTGTGAACCAGCTCGTGGCCGCGAAACTGCTCGAAGAACGCGGTCACCGCATCGAGATCGCCAACAACGGCCAGGAGGCGGTGGAAAAGGTGCGCGATGGAGCCTTCGACGCCATCCTCATGGATGTGCACATGCCGGAGATGAACGGCTTCCAGGCCACCGCGGCCATCCGCCAGATCGAGGAGAAGCATGGCGGCCACGTCCCCATCATCGCCATGACCGCGAATGCCCTCAAAGGCGACCGCGAGCAATGCATCGCCGCTGGCATGGACGACTACGTCTCCAAACCGATCCACAGCGCCGAGCTGCTGCATGCCGTGGAGCGTTTCATGCATGGCCGCACCGCCGCGCCACCGCGTCTCGAGATCACCGGAGAACCTGCGGTGGGCTTGAAACCGAAAAAACGTGCTCCCGCCTTCAAGCCAGAGGTCTTCATCGCCGCAGCTGGGGGCCCCGAAATGGCTCGTGAGCTCATCGCGATCTATGCCGAGGACACCGGCAAGTTCCTCCAAAATGCCTCCGCCGCTCTCAGCGCCGGAAACGCCGTCGCGCTCTATGAAGCCGCGCATTCGCTCAAAGGCATGCTCGGCGTGTACACGGCCACGCGGGCTTCCGAAACGGCCTCGCACCTCTGCCACCTCGCGCAGGATGGCGATCTCTTCGGTGCCCGAGCCTTGCTGGAGAAGCTCAAAAAAGAATGCACCCGCCTCGGCACCGCTTTGGCGAATGTGGACCTCAGCTCTTCTTCGGATTGAAGAGCTCCACCTGGCCTTTTTCGCGAAGACGACGTTTCCCGAGACTTTGAATCTCGTCGATGAACTCGCCCACATCCTCGAACTGGCGGTAAACACTCGCGTAGCGCACATAGGCCACATGATCGAGCGCTTCGAGGCCTCGCATCAGCTTCGCGCCGATCACCGTGCTCGGGATTTCGCGGTAGCCCTCCTCCGCCAACTCCGTGGCGATGTCGTCCACGAGCTGCTCGATGTCCTCCATCTTCACGGGGCGCTTCTCGCAGGCCTTGCGCACGCCGCTGAGCAGCTTGTCGCGGTTGAAGTTCTCCCGCGCACCATTGCGCTTCACCACGCGCAACTCCTCGCGCTCGACGATTTCATAGGTCGTGAAGCGAAAACCGCACTTCATGCACTCACGCCGACGGCGGATGGCAGAACCCTCCCGCGCCTCGCGGGAGTCGATCACTTTATCCTGGGAACTGCTGCATTTGGGGCAACGCATGCGGTGGTTGGTTGGGGGCTGCGACAGTGCTCTCTCGCCCGCGTGAAGGCAAGCTGTTCGTCATCCGGGCTTTCACGTGGCGTTTTTCGTGTTTAAGATCGTGCCGCATGTCACGCATCATCCTCGGCATCACCGGTTCCATCGCCGCCTACAAGGCGGCGGACCTCGCCAGCCAGCTCACCAAGGCCGGCCATCGCGTGACGTGCGTGCTGACGAAGGCAGCGCTCGAATTCGTCACGCCGCTCACCTTGAGCACGTTGTCGAAAAATCCCGTCATCACCGATCTCTTCGCCGAAAAAGAAGGCTGGCAGCCCGGTCACATCCAACTCGCCGACGAGGCCGACCTGCTCCTCATCGCACCCGCCAGTGCCAATGTGCTCGCCAGCATGGCCCACGGCTTCGCCAACGACGCCCTCACCGCCATCGCCCTCGCCACGCGAGCCCCGATTTTGATCGCCCCGGCCATGAACGGCAAGATGTGGCAGCACCCCGCCACGCTGAAAAACGTCGAAACCCTCCGCGGCTACGGCGCCCGCTTCGTCGAGCCCGCCGAAGGCATGCTCGCCTGCGGCTACGAAGGCGTGGGAAGGCTAGCCGAGATCGAAACAATCCTCCAAGCCGTCGCCGACGTGCTCAGCGCGAAGAAATGACGCGCCTCAACCACGCGCGGGCTTTGTCGCGGGCTGGGCTGGGACGCAGGGTCCATGCATCATTGTGATTGCGGAAGCCGGTGCTGAGGAAGGTGAGATCGGCAGTCGGTGCGAGGGGGCGGAGGTAGGCCTCGGTTTGTTGGGCATTGGCACCTTCGCCGCAGATGAATTGCGGGCGGTTGCCGAGGCGTTGAAGGCGGGTGAGTGCGGATTCACGATCGGAGCCAGGGTAGGGCCACTTGTGGACGCCGTCGTAATGGCTGTAGGCGAAAAAGGCGCACCAGAGCTTCGCGGTTTCGTCGTCGTGGAGGCCGAGGTAGTTGCACGCGATGGCTCCACGCGAGAAACCAGCGAGCACGACCTTCGATTCATCGCCACTGAAGTCGCGGCAGATGTTCTTCACGGTCTCGCGGAGGTGTTTGAGAGTGGGTTGAGGATCGTAGGCGGGTTTATCTCCCCACCACGTGATCGCGATCTGATCGCCTTTGGCATTCAAATAGGGCACGCAGAGCCAGATGAAGCCTCTTCCGCTGGATAGGCCGTAGCCGAGGTTGCTGCCTTCCGGCAAGCCGGTGCTCACATCGCCGAACTTGTTCGTGTAGCGGCCGTTTCCGGCGAGTTCGACGATCACTGGCCATTTCGTGTCGGCTTTCCAATCCGTGGGCAGGTAGAGCACATCGATGCCGAGGCGGACGCGTTTGCCCGCGGCGGGCTTTTCTTCGGTCAAAACAGGCACGACGAGATCCGACGGCACGCTGCGGATGTCCGGCAGTTCGTCGGCGATCAGCAGCGAGGGAAGAAGAAGGGCAAGGAGCAGTGTTTTCATTTCAAAGGCACGCTCCAAAGGTGGCCGCCGGAGGTGATGAAGAGTGTTTTGCCGTCTTTGCCGCCAAAAGCGCAGTTGCAGCACTCATCGGGAGCGGTCGGGATGAAGTCGATGAGCCTGCCGGAGGGCGAAAGGATGTAGCAACCGGCTTTGAAGCGCGTCGTTTCGTATTCCGTGGCCTTGTTCGTGCCCGCCGCGACGTAGATGCGGCCTGCCGCATCCATCTTCATGCCATCGGGCCCGCGACCGTCCTTCCAATCGAAGAGTACTTTCCGTGAGCCGGGCTTCACGTCGCCGTTCTTGTCGAGCGTGTAGCGCAGCAGCTTCCGCGAGCCGCCGTGGGTGTTGTTATTGTTGTCAGCGATGTAGAGATAACGGTCGTCCGGCGAAATGAGGATGCCGTTGGGACGTTCGGCGCCATCGCAGTGGATGCGGGTGACGTTTGGGACGTCGTAAGCGAAAGCGCACAAGCCATCGGGGAGTTTGGCCTCGCGATTGATGCGATAGACTCCTTCGACGAAGCGAGTCTCACCTTGTCCCACACTCTCTCTGGCACCAATGATCGAACCCTTGGGCGTCAGCCATGTCCACTCTTTGATCTCCATCCCCTCCCGCGAGCCATAGCGCGGATCGGTGAAGTAAATCCGTCCTTTCGAGTCCATGCAGAGATCGTTGGGTGTGTTGAAGCGTTTTCCTTCGAAGCGATCCGCCAGCACGGTGATGCTCCCATCTTTCTCGGTGCGGGTGACGCGGCGCAGGCCGGACTCGCAGGCGACGAGGCGGCCTTCGCGGTCGAAGAGCAGGCCGTTGGAGGCGTTGTGGCGAAAAACAGTCGTCTTGCCATCGAGACCCATGCGGTTGATGTGCTTGCCGTCGGTGAAGTAGAGCGAGCCATCTTTCCAGGCCGGGCCCTCGGTCGCGCCGATGGCTCCATGGTCTTTGGGAATGGCGCCGTGTGCGATGGGGGAACGCTGCGAGGCGCACGCGGCGAGAAAAAGACCCGGCAGGAGAAGGAAGAGCGGCTTAAGAGACATGGTTTTGGCGATTGCAGTGGATCGGAGACAAAAGAGCAAGCCCGTCGTTGCGTTGGCACGATTTTGAAAATCATGCCAAACAGGCCTTGAATCGTGCCATAATCATGCCACAATCGCGCCAATCATGCCAGAAATCACGCCAGAAACCCTGAATCACGCCATTTCCCAGGCCATCCGTGGTCTTGGAATCGACGAGATCATGGCACGATTCGGCGAGGAAGCCTCCCGCCGCACGCTGCAACGTCGCTTGGACGAGATGGTGCGTGCCGGGCAGCTCGAACGAGTCGGCAAGGCTCGGGCCACGAAGTATCGGATCGCCCAGCCACCGACACAGCCCGTGCCCGCGCCGGTTTCGATCCCACTTTCCGAGTCCAACATCCTCCGCGAGGACAAACCCGCCGAGGCGGACGATCCGCTGCGTGACCTGAAGGACTACTTCCGCGAGCATTTCAGCCTGCGGAAGCCCGCGGGTTACCGTCGCGAGTTCCTCGACAGCTATGTGCCGAACGAAACGGCCTGGCTGCCGGAGAATCTGCGGGCGCATCTGCGCACCCGCGGCACGCCGCCTGAGATGGAGGGCATGCCCCCGGGCACGTATGCGCGGCAGGTGATGGACCGGCTCGTGATCGACCTCGTCTGGAACTCGAGCCGTCTTGAGGGCAGCACCTTCTCGCTGCTGGAGACGGATTTCCTGCTCCAGCAGGGCCGCAGCCACGACCCCGCGCGGCAGCAGGAGGCGCTCATGATTCTGAATCACAAGGCAGCCATCGAGTTCCTCGTCGAGGAGCCGGAGCACCTCGGCTACAACCGCTACACCTTCCTCAACCTCCACGCGATCCTCACGGAATACCTGATGGAGAGCCGGAGCACGGAAGGGGCACTGCGGGAGAAGCCGGTGGGCATCGGCGGGAGTGTTTTTCATCCGACGAACAATCCCGCGCTCATCGAGGAGTGCTTTGACCTCATCCTGCAAAAGGCCGCGGCGATCCACGATCCGCTGGAGTGCTGCTTCTTCCTGATGGTGCAGATGCCGTATCTGCAGCCCTTTCTCGATGGCAACAAGCGCACCTCGCGTCTCGCGGCGAACATCCCGCTCATCCGCGGAAACATGTGCCCGCTGTCCTTCACCGGCGTGCCGGTGCGGGATTACACGACGGGCATCCTCGCCGTGTATGAGCTGAACCGCATCGAGCTGATGCGGGAGGTGTTTGCCCATGCCTACGAGGAATCGTGCTCACGATACGGCGTCGTCCGCGACGACATCGGTCCTCCCAACCGTCTCGCCGTAGGCTACCGCATGGAATTGAAGGAGCTGGCCCGCGATGTGGTCGTGAAGCGCATGTCGAAGCCCGAGGCGGCGGAGCATCTCCGCCGCTGGACGGCCAAAAACATCACCGCCAGCGACCGCGAGGACTTCATCGAGCTCATCGAGGAGAAGCTGCTCTCGCTGCACGCGAACAACCTCGTGCGCATCAAAGTGCGTCCGTCGGAATTCGAAGCGTGGTGGCCGGTGTGGAGCGGTCAGCAGGGCAAATAAAGCGCGAAATCACGGCGTCGCGGCATGGAGAATGCCGCGGCGCTTTTTGTTTTCAGCGGGTTCGCGGCGGAAAAGGAGCCGCCAAGCGTGTAAAAGACTCATCATGAGCCTTCGCACCGAACTCCAGGCCGAATATGCCCGCTACCGCACCCGCCGCTGGTTCTTTAAAGAATGCGGCGTGGGCCTCGCGAGCATCGCGGCGATGGATTTGGCTGCCAAAGCGGCACCTGCGGCCGCGAACCCGCTGGCCATCAAAAAGCCCAACTACCCAGCGAAGGCCAAACGCGTCATCTACCTCTTCATGGGCGGCGCTCCGAGCCATCTCGAGCTTTTCGACAACAAGCCGGAGCTGTCCAAGTGGGATGGCAAGCTGCCTCCCGCCGATTTGCTCAAAGGCTACCGCTCCGCCTTCATCAATCCAAACAGCAAGCTGCTCGGCCCGAAGTTCAAATTCGCCCGCCACGGCCAGAGCGGCGCGGAGCTGAGCGAGCTGCTGCCGCACACCGCGCAGATCGCCGATGATCTCACCATCGTGCGGTCGATGAAGACAGATGCCTTCAATCATGCGCCGGCGCAGATTTTGATGAGCACCGGCTCGCAGATTTTTGGCCGCCCCAGCTTTGGCGCATGGACTCTCTATGGTCTTGGCACGGAGAACCGCGACGTGCCAGGCTATGTCGTGATGCAAAGCGGCCAAAAAGGTCCCAGCGGCGGCATGAGCAACTTCGGCTGCGGTTTCCTGCCGACCGTTTATCAAGGCGTGCCCTTCCGCAGCAGCGGTGAGCCCGTTCTCTTCCTAAACAATCCGCAAGGTGTCGATGATGCCACGCAGCGTGACACGCTCGATGTGCTCAAACAGCTCAACGAGGAACGGCTCAACGTCGTGGGTGATCCCGAGATCGCCAGCCGCATCAACAGCTTCGAGCTGGCCTACCGCATGCAGCAAACGGCGCCCGAGCTGATGGACATCTCCAAAGAGCCTCAACACATCCTCGACATGTATGGTGCGAAACCTGGCGAGGCTTCGTTTGCGAACAATTGCCTCCTCGCACGTCGCCTCATCGAAAGCGGTGTGCGCTTTGTGCAGCTCTTTCACGAAGCCTGGGACCATCACGGCGGCCTCACCGGCGGCCTGAAGACCCAGTGCGGCCTCACCGACAAGCCCTGCGCCGCGCTCGTGCGTGATTTGAAGCAACGCGGCCTGCTTGAAGACACCATCGTGATCTGGGGCGGCGAGTTTGGACGCACGCCGATGGTTCAAGGAGGCAGCGACGGCCGTGATCATCATCCGAATGCCTTCACGATGTGGTTCGCCGGCGGCGGCATGAAGCCCGGCATGACGCTCGGCGAGAGCGATGAGTTCGGCTTCAATGTCACGCAGGATGCCGTGCATGTGCATGACCTCCACGCCACGCTGCTGCACCTGCTCGGCTTTGATCACACGAAGCTTGCCGTGCGTTTCCAAGGCCTCGACATGCGCCTCACCAATGTGCATGGCGAGCTCGTGACGAAGATGCTGGCGTGAGTATGTGATCCCTTGCCAGATCCGACACAGCTTTTGCTGGCATGTTTTGTGAGACGGTCGCGTTTATGCACGCGACCAACCATGAAACGCCTCGTCCTCCTCTCGCTCCTTGCTTTCTCTGCCGCTTCTGCGCAGGACGGCTTTAAGTCCATCTTCAATGGCAAAGACCTCACCGGCTGGGATGGCAATCCAGAGCTGTGGAAGGTCGAGAATGGCGAAATCGTCGGCAACACGACCGGACCGGAGCAACTGGCCTACAATCAGTTCCTCATCTGGCGTGGCGGGAAGGTCAAAAACTTCGAGTTGAAGGCGAAGATTCGCCAGAAGGGCAACAACACCGGCATCCAATACCGCAGCAACGAGAACACGGACAAGAAATGGTCGATTCGCGGCTACCAGTGCGACATCCACCCGAACGCGCCTTACCGCGCGATGATGTATGAGGAAGGCGGGCGCGGCATCGTCTCGCAAAACGGCCAGAGCGTCGTCATCGACCCCTCCGGCGTGAAATGGCTCGCGACCGAGCGTGACCCGGTCGAGGCCGATGTGGCCGAGTGGCATGAGTACACCATCATCGCGAAGGGAAACCACCTCGTGCATCAGATCGACGGCAAAACGACCATGGAGCTCACCGACTTCGAGGAGGCGAAGCGCTCGCTCGAAGGCCTGATCGCCTTCCAGATTCACCGCGGCCCCGCCATGGAGGTCCACATCAAGGACGTGATGCTCAAAGAGCTGCCTGAGGGCGGTGTCATCGACTTCGCCAACCACCCCATCCCCAGCGACGCCCAGATCATTGAGGCGAAGGCTCCGAAGAAGAAGGGAAAGGGCAAGTAGGGGCTTGGTTGCGAACTCGGTGTTGAAAATCACCCGCTCGTAACGAAACTCTCCCCGTGTCCGCCGCCCTGAACACTCTCCACGCCGATGGCCGCATCGTTTTCTCCTTCCCGGAAGAGGCGCTTCCGCACAGCGAGCAGGTCAGTTTCGTCGCTTTTGTGAAAGCGGAGTGGGCAGCACGCCAAAGCCGCCTGACACAGCAGGACGCGGACCGGCTCGCTGATGAGGTGGACGCCTCCTGGTGGTCGAAAAACAAGCAGCGCATCCTTTCCCAGATCGCCGCGGCATGAGCCCCTGCGTCGTCATTGATGCGAATCGCATCTTTTCGGAGCTGATCGCAGCGAGCCACCAGCTCAGCCGGGCGCTCACCAGCCTGCCGGGCACACGGATCATCTGCCCGAAATACGTCTTCGTCGATTTACGGAAAACTCTCGACATTTAATGTTCCCCGACTTCACTTCCCGCTATGAAAAAACACTTCTTGATCTGCTTGTTGGCGGGCCTGCACTCGGTTTTTGCGGGCACCATTCCGATTACGGGCACTTTTAGAGCCACGCCAGAAGACCCGAGTGTTTACCTGCAAAAGCTGGTAATTAGCGGGGACGGAGTATGTGACGTTACTTATTCCAAACTGGACGTTCAGTACTCAATGAAGCTAGGCAAAATGGAGCAAGTCGTTAAAGGACGAAGCAGCAAAGAAGCACGTGGAAAAGTAGACTATAGCGCCAAAGTCGAGGAGTATTTTGACACTGTGGAAGCAAGGATCATCAAGCAAAACGGTCCGGACTCTCCATCAGTCACGGCATACAAGAATCAAACTGCTCTGTTTCGAAACCTTGGATATGAAGGCGTGCTTGTCTTGAATTACCAAACAGAAACCGGGCCTGCTTTCACTGTTTTGATCCAAAAAGGGGATCTGTTGATAGATATGAATACAGGCCTTAAACTAAAGAAGGCTTGGTGGTGATTCGTCACTCAAAGACAGCAACGAGATCTAATAGACTAGCGCACCGTGCCTCATAGCATTTGCGGTAAAAGTCACTGAACTGTTGCCCCTCAGGTAATTGACGAAAATCAGGGAAAAACGTGCGACTAGCTCCGTCTAAAAACTGTGGCAATCTCTGCAGAAAGAGGTCTTCAAGTCCATGGCGTTTAACTTCCTCATAGCAAGAAAGGAACACATTTCCTGTCTGATCACGATACGAGTCAGTAGCGACCTCCAGTTCTCGTGTCGAATCGAGACTGGGAAAAGCCAAATGCGCCAACACAAACTCTAAATCAACCGCAACAGCCCCCGATTCAGTAAGAATCAACTCAGGCCATTCGCTAGTTGAAAAAAGACGCAGACCAAGATGCCTAATTCCCGATTCAGTGTCGGATTTGAGTAGATCAGAATAGTTCGTCTTTGGACCGGACACCTCTTTGATCAATAGGCCGATCTTCCGGTGAGTGATTGTTTGATCGTTACAAGATGCGACACACACAAAAAAGCGATGCTCTGGAACCGGAACCTGTAATGCTACGGCCAGTTGATAACCTGCCACTTCATTAGGTTCGTTACCCTTTCCTCTTTTGCACAGCCAGTCGTTGCCTATCCGTGGCGGAAGCCATGGTTTTTGGCGATCTTCTAATGGTGTTCCTGGATTGTCTATCCAAAGGCAGGAGTTCATAATTGTTCGATAAAGAGGGCGAATCGTCAGTCAGACATATGTCTCTAAAAGGAATTGTTCGCATTGATTTGCGTGGCATCGGCGACGCCCCGATGGGTGCATACACACCTACTTTTGCATGCTGCGGCTATAACAGATTCGCGAGAACGGGTGACGTGATCAACGGACGCTACATGGTGTTTAGAATGTCGTCCTTAACCTCAAAAACCAACCGTTCGGGCGGATTCTGTTTCTGAATGTTCGCAATATTCGGCAACGGACCATCGCTGACATGGCACACGTTTCGGAGAGTAAATTCATGTCCACTGATAACCACGGTCACCGGTAAATCACCACTGTGTTCGTCACTCAGGTCTGTTAACTCCTGCATCAATTGTTTTACAGTCATGGTGATTGGTTTGTTATGGGTTTACTCTAGCGCTTTCGCAGTTGTATGGAGATGGGTCGATTTGAGATTGTGCTTTTTGCGTCACGAAGGCAATTATTGCCAAGCGTTCGACGCCCTCAACATAAACCGATTTCAGGAAATGTGGATAGCCCGGAACCCGGAATGCAAAAGACATGGACAGAACCGAATGCATAGGGTTCTCGTCCCACTTTAGGAGAGAGCCTTGTTAGCGAGCTGGCTTGGGACGAAGCAACATGTCCTACAATATCGAACGCACCTTTGGCTTAGCCGGGAATTGCCAGATCCGACACAGCTTTTGCTGGCATGTTTCGTGAGAGACGGACGTTTAACCACGTCACCCACCATGAAACGACTGCTTTTCACCTCCCTGCTTCTCTCCGCCCTGGCTTTGCCGTGCTCTTTGATGGCCCAAGACGCCAAAGGGAAGGGAAAGGGCAAAGCCAAGGCCAAACGCCCGGACGCGGTCGGGCCGGCCATCGGGGCGAATGTGGCGACGCCGGTGTCGAACATCAAGACGCTGCCGGATTTCAAGGTGGAGCTCATTTACAGCGTGCCGGGCGGCGAGCAGGGCTCGTGGGTGAACCTGACGACCGATGACAAAGGCCGCATCTATGTGAGCGACCAGTATGGCATGCTCTACCGCTTCAAAGCGCCCGCCGCAGGCCAGACGCTGAGCCAGGGCGACATCGAAAAAGTGCCCGCGGACATCCGCGGCGTGAACGGCATGCTCTTCGCCTTCGGGGCGCTGTATGTGGGCGTGAATGATTACGAGAAAAAGATCCCCAGCGGCGTGTATCGCATCACCGACAGCAACAGCGATGACATGCCCGACAAGGTCGAGATGCTGCGCGAGTTCGACGCGGGCAGCGACCACGGGGTGCATGCCATTTTGAAAACACCGGACGGCAAGGGCCTGTATCTCATCAGCGGCAACAACGCCGTGCTCAAGGAAGGCCCGAAGGCCGGCACGCCGGACAGCTCGCCCGTGGCGAAGCTGTGGGGCGATGACCACCTGCTGCCGCGCATGCCGGACGGTCGCGGCCACAATCGCCACGTCATGGCGCCCGGCGGCATCGTGTATCGCTTCACGCCGGATGGAAAGACCTTCGAGATCTTCGCCAGCGGCTTCCGCAACATCTACGACGGCGGCGTGAACCGCGATGGCGAGCTGTTCGTCTATGACGCGGACATGGAGTATGACTTCAACACGTCGTGGTATCGCCCCACGCGCATCAACCACGTCGTCAGCGGCGCGGAGTTCGGCTGGCGCAACGGCGCGGGCAAGTATCCCGAGTTCTACATCGACAACCTGCCCGCCACGCTGAACATCGGCCCCGGCTCGCCCACCGGCTGCACCTTCGGCTACGGCGCGAAGTTCCCAGCGAAATACCAGGAGGCCTTCTACGCGCTCGATTGGAGCTGGGGCAAAATCTACGCCGTGCATCTCAAACCCAACGGCAGCACCTACACCGCTACAAAGGAAGAATTCGTCACCGGCGGCCCGCTGCCCGTCAGCGATGCCATCATCGGCCAAGACGGCGCGATGTATTTTACCATTGGCGGCCGTCGCGTGCAGAGCGGGCTTTATCGGGTGAGTTATGTGGGGAAAGAGAGCACCTCAGGTATCGTGACCAAATTCGTAGAGGTTGGCAGTGGCGATAAGGAGCTGGACTTCAAGTGGCTGACCGAAGGCAAGCCAGACACCAACTCGCCTGTGGCCGTTCGTCGTCATTTGGAAAGTTTTCACGGAAAACAAGACCCCAAAGCCGTCGAAACAGCCTGGCCGTATCTCAGCAACACAGATCGCTACATCCGCGCCGCAGCCCGCACCGCGCTCGAGCATCAACCGCTCGATCAATGGCAGGCGAAGGCGCTTTCCGAATCCAACGCCACCGCGCAGCTCGAAGCCCTGCTCGCGCTCGCACGCCTCACGGGCGTTTGCGCGACGCATCGCGAGGCAAATCACGTCGTGAACACCGCCGCACGCGATGCCATCCTCGCCGCGCTGTTGAAGCTCGACTTCGCCAAGCTCACGCAGGAGCAAAAGCTCGGCTACGTGCGCCTCATCGAGATCGTGTTGCACCGCTTCGGCAATCCGGACGAGGCCAGCGTCGCCGCGATCATCGCGAAACTCGATCCTGCGTATCCGGCGGACACCTTTGAGCTGAACTGGCTGCTCACCGAGACGCTCGCTTACCTCCAGGCACCGAACACCGCCCGCAAAGGCATGGCACTCATCGCCGCCGCGGAAAGCCAGGAGCCGCAGATGGAGTATGCGCGCAGCCTGCGCTTCCTCACCGCCGGTTGGACGCCGGAACTGCGCACGCAGCAGCTCGAATGGTTCCTGAAGGCCGCGAACTACAAAGGCGGCTCCAGCTTCGACAAATTCATTGAGTTCATCCGCAACGACAGCCTCAGCACCTTCACCGACGCCGAGAAAACGCAGCTCGCCGAGCTCATCGCGAAGAAGCCGGAGCGCAAATCCGCCATCGAAAACGTCGGCGCGATGTTTGTGGGCCGCACCCCCACGATGTGGACGCTCGACGAGCTCAGCGCCGCCGCGAAGGACGGCATGAAAGGCCGCAGCTTTGACAATGGCCGCAAGATGTTCAGCGCCGCCGCGTGCTACACCTGCCACCGCTTTGGCAATGCCGGCGGCATGACCGGCCCCGACCTCACCGGCGCCGGCGGTCGCTACAGCCCGCACGACCTGCTCGATCAAATCATCAACCCCAGCAAAGAGATCAACGAGCAGTTCGCCCCCATCGTCGTCACCAAAAACGACGGCACGATCATGAGCGGCGTCGTGGTGAACCTCAGCGGCGACGGCGTCACCCTCAACACCGACCTCACCGACCCGAATCAACGCGTGAACGTCGATCGCAAAGAAGTGAAGAGCATCGAACTCAGCAAAGTCTCCCCCATGCCCCCGATGCTCCTCGCCATGCTCAAGAAAGACGAGATCCTCGACCTCCTCGCCTACGTCCTCAGCGGCGGAAACAAGGAGCATGCAATGTTTGCGAAGTGAGGCTTCGATTGGTAATCGGAGTCTTTTGTGACACGCTCGTGCCATGCAACGCTGGATCAAAAGCCTCCGAGAAACCCTGACCGCCATCGCGGCGCTCGGTGTCCTCGCCCTCCTGTGGCTTTTCGTCACGCAAGTGATCGCCATCGCGCTCGCCGTGGTAGTCGGTTTGCTCGTCACGATGGCAAGCGTCTGGCAGACAGGCCTTTTGGCCGGAATCCTTGCCTACGCAGTAGTGATGAAACTCGTGTGGTATCTCGAGATCTTCGACATGATCGGCCTGCCCTCCAAGAAAAGAGCCAAACTGCCATCCAAACACAATTCCAACCCATGAAACGCCTCTTTCTCCTCCTCGCCCTCTGCCCTTCGCTCTTCGCGGCACAGCCGAATGTGCTCGTCATCATCGCCGACGATCTCGGGTATGCAGACATCGGTGTGCATGGCGGAGCGGAAGTGCCCACACCGAATATTGATGCGCTGGCGGCTTCGGGCGTGCGCTGCACGAGCGGGTATGTGTCCGCGCCGTATTGCAGTCCTTCGCGGGCGGGCTTTTTGACCGGGAAGGCGGCGACGCGGTTCGGGCATGAGTTCAATCCGCATGTGGGCGATGAGGCAAAGCTCGGCCTGCCGCTGGACCAGCGCACAATCGCGAATGTGATGCACGATGCGGGCTATGCGACGGCCTTGATCGGCAAATGGCACCAAGGATTCGATGCGGCGCATCATCCGCAGTCGCGCGGATTTGATGAATACTTCGGCTTCCTCGTCGGCGGGCACAATTTCCTGCTGCACAAGGACGCGGAGCCGAAATTCGGCACGGCGCATTCGCACGATCTCATCTATCGCGGTCGCGAGCCGCAAAAGCTCGATGGCTATACGACGGATTTGTTCACGGACGAGGCCTTGAGCTTCATGAACCGCCACAGTGGTAAGCCGTGGTTCCTTTACTTGGCCTACAACGCCGTACACACGCCGCTGGAGATCGTGGAGAAGCATCAGAGCCGTCTGCCAGCCGAGGTGAAGAATCCCGCGCGGCGCGGTTACCTCTCGCTGCTGCTCGGCCTCGACGATGCGATCGGCCGCCTGATGGCTGGCGTGCGTGAAAAGCACGCGGACACGCTGGTGTTCTTTTTCAGCGACAACGGCGGCAGCGGGAAGAAGCCGTTTTTTGCCACGAACACCGGCGTGAACAAACCGCTGCGCGGTGACAAAGGCCAGACGCTGGAAGGCGGCGTGCGCGTGCCGTTTTTTGTGTCCTGGGCCGGCAAACTGCCTGCGGGCAAGGTGTATGAGCATCCCGTGAGCTCTCTCGATGTGCTGCCGACGAGTTGCGCCGTGGCGAACACGAAAGCGCCCGAAGGAATCGAAGGCGTGAACCTCCTCCCGCACCTCAAAGGCGAAAAAGCGGACGCACCTCACGAATCGCTCGCCTGGCGATTTGGACCGCAAAAGGCGATTCGACGCGGAAAATGGAAACTCGTCGATTTTCGCGACTTCGAGGCCAAAACGCAGTCCGGATGGCAGCTCTTCGATTTGGACGCCGACATCGGTGAGACGAAAAACCTCGCCGCGGAGCATCCGCAGCTCGTCGCGGAGCTTTCGAAGACCTGGGACGACTGGAACGCGAAAAACACCGCTCCGCTCTGGCCCGGCACGCCGAATGAGGACCCGAAGCCGACGCCGGTGAAAAAGCCGTGAAACGCTCGCGCTTTGATGCGTTGAGTGCGGCGCATGATCTCACGCACTCTTCTTTGTCTATCTGTTTGCTGTTTGAACGTGGCCGCCGCCGACTGGCCGGAGTGGCGCGGGCCATCGGGACAAGGCATCGCGACCATCGCGAAGCTGCCGGAGACCTTCAGTGAGACGAGCCACGTGACGTGGAAGACGGAGTTGCCGGGTCGCGGGCACTCCACGCCGGTGATCGGTGGTGATGTGATCTGGATGACGACATCCGTCGAGCAAGTGGCGAGCAAGGAGGAGGCTGAGCGCCGCTTGAAAACAAACACCGGTGATCAACCACTCGTCGTGCTGGCCTCGGTGAGCCTGCGGGCGCTGGCGGTGGACCGGCACAGCGGCAAGCTGCTGCATGACATCGAGCTTTTGAATGTGAAGGAGCCGCAGTGGGCGCATCAGCTCAACAGCTACGCCTCGCCCACGCCGGTGCTCGCTGGCGGCCGTTTGTATGCACACTTTGGATCGTTTGGCACCGTGTGCCTCGACACCGCCACGCAGAAGGTCGTTTGGAAAAACGAGGAGCTGCATGTCATGCACGAAAACGGCCCCGGCTCGACGGCGGTGCTTTGGAAGAACCGTCTCATCGCGCACTTCGATGGCAGCGATGCGCAGTTCATCGCGGCTTTTGACACCGAGACAGGCAAGGTGGCTTGGAAAACCAAGCGCAGCGGCGAGATGGACCCGCGTCCGCAGCAGCAGAAGGCCTATGGCACGCCGCTCGTGATTCAAAGCGGAGGCATTCCCGTGCTCGTGAGTCCCGCGGCGAACAATGTTTACGGCTACGATCCGCTCACCGGGAAAGAGTTGTGGAAGGTTCACTATGGCGAGCTGGGCTTCTCGATGTCGGCGCTGCCAGTGGCGGATGACAAGATGATCTACTTCAGCACGGCTTACGGCAAATCGAAGGTCATGTCCTTGAAACACAACGGTGCCAGCACGCCGGAGATCGCATGGCAGAACACGAAGAACGCGCCCAAGATGTGCTCGCCTCTGCTGCATGATGGGTTGCTCTACTTCGTCGATGACGGCGGCATCCTCAGCGCGGTGGACACGCAGACCGGCGAGGCAGTGTATCGCGAGCGTTTGGGCGGCAAATTCAGCTCCAGCCCGATTCTGGTCGATGGGAAGTTCCTCATTGGGAGTCGTGAGGGCGTCGTGAGTCTCGTCAAAGCCGGTCGCAGCTTCCAACTGCTGTCTCAAAACACGCTCGATGGCGCGATCATGGCCAGTCCGTCCACCGACGGCGAGGCTCTCTTCATCCGCACGGACAAGGCACTGTATCGCATCGAGAAATGAGCGAGATACTCCAACGATCCACCTGGCTGCTCGCAGCAGGCCTTTTGGGCTTTGCTGGAGCTTTGCGTGCTCAGAACGCCGTCCCGCCTCCCGCTCGTGAGCTTCGCGGGTCATGGATCGCCACGGTGCGGAACATCAACTGGCCCAGCGAGCCTGGTTTGCCGGTCGCGAAGCAGAAAGAGCAGCTTCTCACGCTGATCGACTCTGCCGCGAAGCTGCGATTGAATGCGCTCATCTTCCAAGTCAGGCCCGCAGGCGATGCGATGTATGCCTCGACGATCGAGCCGTGGTCGCCGTTTTTGACCGGCGAGATGGGAAAGTCACCCGGATGGGATCCACTCGAGTTCGCCGTTAACGAAGCGCACAAGCGAGGCATGGAGTTGCATGCTTGGTTCAATCCTTACCGGGCTCTCGCCGGTGAAAAGCATGCACCCAGTGCCGATCACATCCGCCGCAAGCATCCGGAGTGGACGATGAAGTACAACATCGACTGGTGGATGGACCCCGGCGTGCCTGAGGTGCGCCAGCAGGCGATCGCCGTGATGCTGGATGTGACACGTCGCTACGACGTGGATGGCATTCACATCGACGACTATTTCTATCCCTATCCGATCATGGGGCCGGACAAGAAGAAGGTCGAGTTCCCGGACAGCGACACTTACGCCCGCTACAAGGCCGCTGGTGGTCCTTTGGAGCTCACCGCCTGGCGACGTCAAAATGTCGATCAGACCGTGCAGGCCATTTACGAGGGGATCAAAGGCATCAAACGCCATGTGAAGTTCGGCATCAGCCCCTTCGGCCTCTGGCGGCCGAATCATCCCGAAGGCACCGGAGGCGGACTCGACCCCTATGAAGACCTCGGCGCAGACTCAAAGAAGTGGCTGCAAAGCGGCTGGGTCGACTATTTCACGCCGCAGCTCTACTGGACGATCGACCGGCCGAAGCTGGGCTTCATCACCTACTACGACTGGTGGCTGGAGCAAAACACGCAGGGTCGCCACATCTGGCCTGGCATGAACACGTCGAACATCGGCACCGACCGCGTCGCCGGTGAGATCCTGCGGCAGGTGAGTGTGTTGCGTGAACGTGGGCTGAAAATGACGCCCGGGCACTTCCACTGGAACTTTGGCGCTTTGCACAAGAACACCGGCAAGATCGCCAGCTACACGATGGAGCGTGCTTACACCACGCATGCCATCCCGCCTTCCTCGCCATGGCTCAGCCAGGTGGCTTTGCCAGCGCCGCTGGTCGGCAAAACGCAGCCGGAAGGGAAGCTGCACGTCGAGTGGAAGCACGCCGACGAACGCTGGATGTCTCACACCCGCTGGTGGGTGCTGCAGGCACAGATCGGGGGCCGCTGGGTGACGTGGAAATCCTTCTTCAAAGACCAGCGCAGTGCCGAATGGCCCGCCGGTGCCACCGCGGTGGCGATCCGTCCCTGCGGGCCCGCTTGGGAGGCCGGCGAGGCTGGCATCGCGGTGAAATAAGGCCTCGGAAGGCATTTGCCGGGGCAACCGCCCTGAAAAAACTCTCGCCAGCCGGGGAAAAGCCGCTAATCTCCGCGCCCCTTTCCCCGGAACCCCTTCATGTCTGAATCCAAAAACACCCTCCGTCTCGGCCTGCCCAAGGGCAGCCTGCAGGAGCCTACGCTCGAGCTGTTCAAGCGGGCGGGATTCAACATCGTCGTTTCCAGCCGTTCCTACCGTCCGACCGTGGACGATGATGAGCTGGAGCTGCGCCTGCTGCGTGCCCAGGAGATCGGCCGCTACGTGGACCATGGTTATCTGGACTGCGGCATCACCGGGAAGGATTGGATCGCCGAAAACGGTGCTGACGTGGAGGTGATCACCGATTTGCGCTACTCAAAGGCCACCTCGAAGCCCACCCGCTGGGTGCTGGTGGTGCCGGAGGACTCGCCGATCAAGACCGTGAAGGATTTGCAGGGCAAGCGCATCGCCACGGAGGCCGTGGGCCTTACGCAGCGCTACTTGGAAGCCCACGGTGTGAAGGCCGAGGTCGAATTCAGCTGGGGTGCCACCGAAGTGAAGGTGCCGGAGCTCGTGGATGCCATCGTGGACATCACGGAGACCGGCTCATCCCTGCGGGCGAACAAGCTCCGCATCGTGGACACGCTCATGGAGAGCTACCCGCAATTTGTGAGCAGCAGGCCCGCCGCGAAGGACGCGTGGAAGCGCGAGAAGATGGAAACCATCGTCATGCTGCTCAAAGGAGCGCTCGAGGCCCGCGACAAGGTGGGCCTGAAGATGAACGTCCCCGCCGCGAAGGTGGCCGAGGTCGTCGCCGCGCTGCCTTCCCAGCGCTCGCCCACTGTTTCCCAGCTCGCCGGGTGCGACTGGGTGGCCGTGGAAACCGTCATTTCTGAGGCGACTGTGCGCCTCATCATCCCGCGGCTGAAGTCGCTGGGTGCCGAGGGTATCGTGGAATACCCGCTCAACAAAATCGTCCACTAACACTGGGACCAAGCCAAAACCACAAGGAGAACACCGACCATGGGATCGCTCAAAAAGCGGAGAAAAACGAAGATCAACAAGCACAAGCGGAAGAAGCGCATGCGCGCCAACCGCCACAAGAAGCGTTTGCGCTACAAGTCGTAAAAGCTAGCCTCCGCGGCATGATCAGCCCCCGACGAGTGATTCGAGAGATTCGAGTCGCCGCACGCTGCTACGCACCTGCGTCGCGCGGTCGGGGGTTGTGTCATTTGACCGGGTTGACGTTGTTGACCTGTTTGACGATACAAGCCGCTCCCGAGGCGGACATGTCCCTCGGGAAGCTCCCGCCCGCGAAGTCCGATCTGCACCTCACTCCGCGTGGGGCCGCCAATGCGGATGCCCTCGCGCATTACAGCGCCGCATTGCAATTCGAGACCGCGGGCAAGCTCCGCCAGGCTCTGGAGCATTATCAGGCCGTTTTTAAGGCCGATCCCACCAACGCGGAACTCGCCAGCCACACCGCCGGCCTGGCCTTGCAGTTCGAAGGACGCGAAGCCGCCCTCAAAATCCTCGACGCGGCTATCCAGGCCAATCCCGGCAGCCCTGAGCCGCTTCTGAATCTGGCCCGCTTTGCCAGCACCTACCCGCCGGAGGATGTTTTCGAGAAGGACGACCGCGCCGCGAAGGCGGTGACGACCGCTTTGGAAAAATTCCCGCGTCATGCGGCCGTTTACGAGGCCGCGGTGATGCATCATCTCACGCAAAACAAGCGTGAAGCGGCCATCGCCGTGATGGAGCAGGCCGCAAAGCAGGACAGCACGGACCCGCGCTTCTGGCTGGAGCTCGCCACGACGGCGGAACGCGTGTGGCCACTCGGGCAGATCGAGCAGCGCCCCGAGCACCTGGCGAAGGTGACGCCCTTTTTCGACAAGGCGCTGGCCCACCTCACGCCCGCGAATGCCGAGGACATCCAGCTCGAGGTCGCCCAGCACTACCTGCTCGTGAACGAGCTCACCCGCAGCCGTGGTTTGTGCGAAAAACTTGTGAAGGAGCACAACAGCCTGCAGGCGCGTAAAGTGCTCTTCCGCATGTATGAGGCCGCTGGCGAGGGCGAGAAGTCGTTTGCCATGCTCGAGGCCATCACGAAGCAGTCGCCCGATGACATCGACCACCTCCGCTTGCTGGCCCGCGAGTATGAAAAACGTGATTTGCCCGCCAAAGCCATCGCGCCGCTCGAAGCCGCCATCCAGCAGGGCTCCGGCGAGGTGAATGACTACCTCTTCCTCGGCTCACTGCTCTGGCAGGCGCGACAGTTCGACCGCATGCAGCTCGTTGGCGAGCGTGCGGTGAAGATTTTTCCCGAGCAGCCGATCACGCACTTCCAGCTCGCCCTCGCCAGTCGTGCTCGTGACCAGCACGAGAAAGCCGCGAAGCACTTCGCCGAGGCGGAGCAGCTCGCCAGTGCCTCGCAGGCCGAGCTGCTCGACCACACCTTCTACTATCAATACGGCAGCACTTTGGAGCATTTGGGGCGCTACGACGATGCCTCACGCATGCTGGAGAAGTCCATCACACTCACGCCAAGGGAGAAATCCGAGGCGGCGGCGAACACGATGAACTTCCTCGGCTACATGTGGCTCGAACAAGGCAAAAACCTCGACAAAGCCGCTGAGCTCATTGCGAAGGCAAACGAGCTCTCACCCGATAATCCGGCCTACATCGACAGCCTCGGCTGGTTGCACTTTAAAAAGGGCGAGTTCGCCAAGGCACTGGCCGACTTCCAACGTGCCGAAAAGCTCATCCCGGAGATTCAGAGCGAAGACGCCGAGATTCTCGAGCACATCGCCCTGGCCCACAAACAGCTCGGCGATGCCACGAAGGCCCTCGACTACCTCGAACGTGCCAACGCCCTCAAAACGCCCTTTCCCAAAATTCGCGAGCGCATCGAAAAGACGCTCAAGCAATGGAAAGGCATCAGCGACACCGAGAAGAAGTGAGCTGCATCAGTCGTGCAGGCGGTCATCGGAGTTGATGAAAGCCCAGCACAAGGCCGACACGGCGTAAGTGGCCGCGGCGACGTAGAGCACGCCATGCCAGCCGAAGCCCATCGACTTCATCAGCCATGGCACTGCGACGCCACCGAGAGCTCCGCCGAGGTTTCCGACCATGTTCATGCTGCCAGACACCGAGCCCGCGAGCTTCCCACCGATGTCCATGCACGCGCCCCAGGCTCCAGGCATCGAGAGATCGTTGAAGAAGCCTGAAACGCCCAGCGAGAGCATGGCGAGCACGGGATTTTTCATCTGCACGGCCACGACGATCATCAAGCCGGATGCCAGCAGGCCCAGCACGCCCACCGTGCGCCGCGCCACGCTGATGCGGCCATGCTTGGAGGCGAGTTTTTTCGCCAGCACACCGCCGGCGAAGCAGCCGATGCCGCCAAAGAACAGCGGCAGCCCGTTGAGCACGGACGTGGAGGTGGCCGTCATGTCCATGCCGAGGCCGTCCTTGGCCTCCATGAACTTCGGAAGCCACGTGATGTAGAAGTACCACACGTAGCTGAGGCAGAAGTAATACAACCACAGCAGCAGCACCGAGCGCGTGGCAAGCAGGCGGCGCCACGGAATCTTCGCGTGACCGCCGCTGAGGTTCTTTTGGGCGTCCGCGAGCAGCTCGAGCTCGGCAGCGTTCACCTTCGGGTTATCTTTCGGATTATCGCGAAACCACATCGCGAAGAACACGGCCCAGATCACGCCGAGGAAGGCAAAGATCACAAAGGTCGTGCGCCAGCTCACCATGCCCAGCACCCACACGACCAGCAGCGGCGTGAAGGCACCGCCCCAGCGGGCCGCCAGCCACGTGATGCCCTGCGCCATGTCATGCTCACGCTGCGGCAGCCACACGCTGAACATCTTCGCGATATTGGGAAAACCGCCGGCCTCGCCTGCGCCGAAGAGAAAGCGGCACACCATCATCGACATCTGATTCCACGCGTAGCCGGTGGCCGCGGTGAAGAAGCTCCAAAACATCACGATGCGCAGCAGCACCCGCCGCGGGCCCCATTTGTCACCCAGCCAGCCGCCGGGAATCTCAAACAAGGCATAGGCCAGCGTGAACGCGGAAAACACATAGCCCATCTGCGTGTCATCGAGCTTCAGATCCTCCTGGATGAAGGGCCGCGCCTTCGAGATGCAGACGCGGTCGATGTAGTGAATGATGCCG
>CALMTT010000548.1 GCA_937872615.1 uncultured Verrucomicrobiaceae bacterium
AACGCTTTTCACCGAAGGCCTCCTCGATGACCGCCGCCTGCTCGACTTCCCCCGCCTGCCCCACTCCGAAGGCCAAGGCTGGGACTACCGCGGCGCCGGCCTCACCGACCAAGCGCCCGGCGACACCGTGATTCTCATCACGAAAAAACCCGTCGGGCACCAGAAGTTCATCCTCGCCCGCAGCAACGGCTCCGCCGAGGTCGTCCCGGCCTCCACCTTGTCCTCGCCGTGACCGAACTCATGGCACTGACGACCATGGCATGGGAATAAGCTCATCGACGCGAGCAGCTCGGTGTAGTCATCGAAGGCTTTGAACTGCGGGAACGGGGCCTAGATGGACTCGGCCTTCCGAGTGACGACGGAGTCCGTTCTAATTCTTTTTCGCCTCATTTTTCGCCAGTCGCTTTAATAGCCAAGCTGAACCCTCTTCGGTAAGAAAGAAATCACCTTGCGCAGCCACTGGCGCTTCGATCCGAATTCGAAAAGCCACTCGATCTTTAAACACCTCCATTTCGATCGAATCTTCGATGGTAGTCGGACCATCAATGAGCAAAGGCAAGCATTGCAGCGAAAACCGAGCCTCAAGCACCTCCACAAACTCAGGGTGTTCGAGATACTTGATAAAGGTGGATGTGTCTTCTTGGTCAATACGGCCCACAATCGTGTTAGATACGGCTGGATTACCGTCAAAGTCAGTTTTGACCCGGGAAAAACAAACCAAGCGCTGACTCGCATTGATTTGAGCCGCTTGATGTATCGTGCATGCGCCTTGAGCAAAGCTACTTGCTGCGTCGGTGTTCGACCAACGCTCTCAGAAATCCGTATGTCCTCGGCCTGCCCTAATGTGACACAACAACCAAACAGGATGGGAAGAAGAGTGTATTTCATCGGCATGTCTGACAATGGCACAAACGGTATCCGGAGGCCAATTTGGACAAATGGAGGTCTTTGATCAAGACAGCTGCGTCAAAATCACGCAAGAGTGGGGGGAAACCAAGCAGCACGAAGCGCTGCACCTTAGTGCCATCGTCGCGCAGCCCTGCTCACATCACCGCCTTCATCGCAGCGAGAAGCTCGGCGTAGTCGTCGAAGGGCTGGAACTGCGGGAACTGGGCCTGGATGGACTCGGGGGCGTGGAAGAAGAAACCGACGTCGGCTTCGCCGAGCATGGTGGTGTCGTTGAACGAATCACCGGCGGCGAGGACGCGGTAGTTCAGCGCTTTGAAGGCCGCCACGGCCTTTTGCTTCTGGTTCGGCTGGCGGAGCTTGTAGTTCACGATGCGACCATCGGCGGCGACTTCGAGCTGATGGCAGAAGATCGTCGGCCAGGCGAGCTGGCGCATGAGCGGCTGGGCGAACTCCGCAAAGGTATCACTCAAGATGATGACCTGGGTGATGGAGCGCAGCTCATCGAGGAAGGCCTTCGCGCCTTCCAGCGGCGAGAGGGTGCCGATCACCTGCTGGATGTCCGGCAGCTTCAGGCCGTGGTCGTCGAGGATCTTCAGGCGGCCCTGCATGAGCTTGTCGTAGTCCGGCTCGTCCCGAGTGGTGCGGCGCAGCTCGGCGATGCCGGTCTTTTCGGCAAACGCGATCCAGATTTCCGGCACGAGGACGCCTTCGAGGTCGAGGGTGACAATGGTTTGGGGCTTCATCAGAGGGAGAGAGAAAGGGCGGAGGGGTGTGGTTAGCGGTTCGTGGCGTGAATTCAAGGCCCGCATGACTCACGCAGGCACCTCGATCAGGGCTTACGCACCAAAACACAGTCCATTCTGCCCAGAGTTTTCCCGCAGATTCAGGGAGGCCAGCAGATTATTTTCCGAGGTAATCTGTGGGCCCACGTGAATCTTGTATGTGGGAGAATTGAGAGCCGCTGATTCAGTTCTCGATTTCATGCGTCAGTCATGCACCTCGATGGCCTCGCACATCTCCCGCCAGCCGGGGAAGCGCCATTCATTCGGGAAGCCGCGGCACTGCACGGGCTTCACGGGCTGGATGCGGCACTCGTTCACGCCTTCGAGAAAGACACACTCCCCCTGCCCTCCCGGCCGGTCGATGATGCTGAGGCCGGTGCGGTTGGCGTTCAGCCGCGTGTAGGTCTCCGTGAACGCCGCCTCGCTCAGGTTCAAGAAGCCGGCGATGGCCGTGACCTCCTCATCGGTGATGCGCACATCCCCCGGCCAGCGGCAGCAATTGCCGCAGCGCTGGCAGAGATAGCGTGTCGAGGGAGTTTCATTGCTCATCGCGGCAGATTGTCCTAAGTGCCGCAAAAATGAAGTCCCAATTCCCTGTCACGCTCACTCTTTTGCCCCCGCCGGAGGACCGGCGTGGCGAGGTGGAGATCGTGGAGGAATGGGCCCGCGGGCTGGACTGGGTGCGCTGGCTGCTGAGCAGCGTGCGGGCGCGCACAGAGCAGCTCTCGATGAATGGCAGCGGATGGCAGAGCTTCACAGACGGCCTCTTCCGCCAAAAGATCGCCCCCGCTCTCGAGCAGGCCTGGGAAGCGGCGCACGCGGGTGATCTGGATGCACTGCTCGCCGCCGATGCGGCCCTGAGCGCCCGCTTCACCGCGGATGAAGGCGAACGCAGTCGCCACGCGGGCGCGGTGCTGCTCAAATCGACCCGCAAGGCACGCTATCAAGGTGTCCTCGGTCATTTCCGCGATCAAATCGCCGCAGGACGCAGCGACGGGCATCTCGCGGTGGTTTGGGCTGCTGTCGGATGCTTCTTCCATCTCAGCCTGGCGAATGTGATCGCGGAATACCTGCGCCTCGAATGGGAGATCGGCACCCGCGATGATCTGAAACGCCGCGAGCCGAACTTTGGCCTCATCACGCGTGACACGCTGTTTGGCCGGATGAGGGAGCCGAAAGCGCTGTGAGGCCCTTCGAATCGAACCGGTTGAAAACCGGTTCCTGACGCGGCCGCAAAATGGGTGTGGCAGACATTCTTGTCTGCCTTGGGTGAGCATGCTCTCCGGGGACGCTCGTGCAGACAGGAATGTCTGCATCACACTCCCGCACTTTTGGCGCCCGCGTCTGTTCCACTTTCCTCACGCGAGCACCGGCTTCACGACCTCGCCGTGGATGTCGGTGAGGCGGAACTGGCGGCCTTGGAAGCGGAAGGTGAAGCGTTCGTGGTCGATGCCCATGAGGTGCATGATGGTGGCCTGGAGGTCGTGGATGTGGACCTTGTCCTTCACGGCGTTGAAGCCGAACTCATCGCTCTCGCCATGCGTGATGCCCGATTTGATGCCGCCGCCGGCCATCCAGACGGTGAAGGCGTAGGGATGATGGTCGCGGCCCCATTGCTTGGTGTTGGTGATGTCGCCCTGGAGGAAGGGCGTGCGACCAAACTCACCGCCCCAGATAACGAGCGTGTCTTCCAGCAGGCCGCGTTGCTTGAGGTCCTTGATGAGCGCGGCACTCGGCGCATCGACATCGGTGCACTGGATCTTGAGCTGCGTGTTCAAATTGCGATGCTGGTCCCAACCGGCGTGCATGAGCTGCACAAAGCGCACGCCGCGCTCGGCGAGTCGGCGGGCCATGAGGCAGTTGTAGGCGTAGCTGCCCTGGCGGAGCACATCGGGGCCATACATGTCGAGGATGTGCTTGGGCTCGTTCGAGAGGTCGGTGAGTTCCGGCACGCTGCTCTGCATGCGGTAGGCCATTTCATACTGGGCGATGCGGGTGGCCGTCTCGGGATCGCCGTGATCGCGGAGTTTGATGGCATTGAGCTCGCCGAGGCCGTCGAGCATGGTGCGGCGCAGCTCGCGGCTCATGCCGTCGGGATTGCTCAGATACAAAACGGGGTCGCCGCTGCCGCGGAACTTCACACCCTGATACTTCGAGGGCAGGAAGCCGCTGCCCCAGTAGAAGTCATAAAAAATCTGGCCGCAGGAGGCTTCCTTGTCGCGACTGGTCATCACGACAAAGGCGGGCAGGTCCTCCGAATCGCTGCCGAGGCCGTAGCTGAGCCAGGCACCCATCGCGGGCCGTCCGGCCTGCTCCGCGCCGGTCATGAGGAAGGTGATGGCCGGGGCGTGGTTCACCTGCGTGGTGTGCATCGACTTGATGAAGCACAACTCGTCCGCGATCTCGCCAATGCGCGGCAGGAAGGAACTCACCGTGGCCCCGCTTTGCCCGTGTCGGCTGAATTGCGTGATCTCGCCGAGCACCGGCCGAGCCGTCTGGCCACCGGTCATCGTGCTGAAGCGTTTCCCGCCCACCACGCTGTCCGGGATCTGCGTGCCGTGCATCTGCTTGAGCATCGGCTTGTGATCAAAGAGATCGACATGCGAGGGCGCGCCGTTTTGCAGCAGGTAGATCACCCGCTTGGCTTTCGGCGCAAAGTGCGGCAATGCGGGCGCGAGTGGATCGGGCCGCTGCGAGGCCATCAACGAACCCAGCGCCAACGAACCGATTCCGGCCGCTCCCTGTCCGAACAAGGCACGTCGCGTGAGATTCAGGCGATGGAGGTCGGACGGGGTCATTCTTTGGAGACGACTTCGTCGAGGTTGAGCAGCATGAGGCAAAGGCTGGTCCACGCGGCATGCTCCGCGGGCTTCAAAGTGGCATCGGACTTGGCTTCGCCGACTTTCAGCAGCTTTGCGGCACCCGAGGCGGCCTGCGGTCGCAGCGCGGCGAGCTGTCGGCGTAGCACGAGCAACTCCTCGGCCTTCGGCTGGCGATGCGTGACGATTTGGAAGGCGTGCTTGAGGCGAGCTTCGTCATCGCCGGGCGTTCGCAGCACCTTCTCGGCAAGCACGCGTGCGGCTTCGACAAAGGTGGTGTCATTCAGCGTGACGAGCGCGTGCAACGGTGTGTTCGTGCGCGTGGCCTTCACGGCGCAGACCTGGCGGGTGCTGTTGTCGAAGAGCATCGTCGGCCCCACGATGCGACGCCAGAACACATACAGTGTGCGGCGATACAAGGCATCGCCGTGGTCCTGCTGGTAGGTCTTTTTGCCAAAGGTGGCCTCCTCCCAGATGCCCTCCGGCTGGTAAGGCTTCACGCTTGGCCCGCCGAGTTGCGGTTTCAGCAAGCCCGACAGCGCCAGCGCCTGATCCCGCAGCATCCACGAAGGCAAACGAAACCGCGGCCCGCGTGCGAGCAGCCTGTTGTCCGGGTCCGTTTGTAGTTCGGGCTTTAGCCCGCCTTCAACGCCCTCAGAACGGGCTGAAGCCCGAACTACGAACGAAGAACTCTGCTGATACGTCTCACTCGTCACGATGAGCTTGATGAGATGCTTCACATCCCAGCCGCTCTCCATGAACTCGGCGGCGAGCCAATCGAGCAGCTCGCGATGCGGCGGAACCTCGCCCTGCACGCCGAAGTCTTCGGCAGTCTTCACGAGGCCGATGCCGAAGATCGACTGCCAGAAGCGGTTCACCGTCACGCGGGCCGTGAGCGGGTTGTCGCGGCTCACGAGCCATTGCGCGAGGC
>CALMTT010000549.1 GCA_937872615.1 uncultured Verrucomicrobiaceae bacterium
CAAGCACCGAGCCGGAGAGGAAGATGATGCCACCCATGGTCGGGGTGCCACGCTTGACCTCGTGCTCTTTCGGGCCGTCGACGCGAATGGGCGCGTGCGGCGCGGGCGGTGGGATCGAGGGTTTTGGGATCTGTCCAGATCGCTCGGAGGCGCTCGCGCACGTCCGCGTCGCGCAGGTCCTCCAGCATGATCCGGTAGCGTGCCCGATCGGGGAACTGGGCATATGCCTTTCCGGTGCCGGTGAAATCGGCATCCACATAATCCGCAGCGTTTTTGAACGAGCCCTCGATGACCGTGTTCGGCAGCGGACTCACGCGACCATTGATGATGATGGCCTTCGTGTAGAAATTGTGCGCGTGGCTGGTGCCCACATAGCCATAAAACTCGTCGAAACCCTTCTTCTCCGGATCGTTCATCGGCAGTGGCTTGCCGAGGCCGTATTTCCCGATGCAGGCGGTGTGATAGCCGGCTGTTTTGAGGAAGTTCGGCACCGTCACATCGCTGTCCGGAATGGTCCACGGGTCATTGCCACGCACACGGCAGTGCCCGGTGTGCAATCCGGTCATGAGCACACAACGCGACGGCGCACACACCGTGCTGCCCGCGTAGTGCCGCGTGAACTTCATCCCCTCCGCCGCCATGCGGTCGATGTTCGGCGTCTTGAGCATCTTCTGCCCGTAGCAGCCCAGATCACCATAGCCGAGGTCGTCCACGAGGATGTAGATGATGTTCGGCGGCGTGGCCGCGGTGGCAAACGAGGCGAGCAGGAGTAGGACGAGCGAGCAGAGGAGCTTCATGGGGTCGGAGAAACGTGCGGCGCGGGGGTTTTTGCCAGTCATTTTGCGGTTCAGCCAAGGAACGAGTCCGGCCAGTGTGGTGTCGGACGCCACGATGCGGAGGCGGACTGCCCACGTTGCGACGCGCGGCCGCTGGATGAAGGTTGCACCCATGCCGACGCCGCCCGCCAAAAGCATCTCACAGGACAAGATCAATGCGCTGCAACTGCATGTGAGCCAGATGTGGCAAAGGCTCACGCGCAGCACGCGTGATGCCCTGGAGGCGGCACAGGACAGCAAGCTGGAGACACCGGAGGGAGAGCGCTGGCCCTTGTATGTCTCCGCGGGGGAACGGGTGAAAATGGTGCGCGAGCGCCTGCGCCGCACGCTTGACGCGGGGTCCTTCCGGCGGCTGGACATCCGCATGCTGAGTGGTGCTCCGGAGCAGATCACCGAGCATGGTCTCGTCTATCTGCCAGGACGCTACGTGGTGCCCGGCGGGCGGTTCAACGAAATGTATGGATGGGACAGCTACTTCATCGCGCAAGGGCTGCTGTGCGAAGGGCGCACGGGCCTGGCGGAGTCGATCGCCAGCCTTCAACTTTATCAGGTGAAGCATTACGGCACCGTGTTGAACAGCAACCGCACCTACTGCCTGCAGCGCTCGCATCCGCCGTTTCTCGGCCGGTTGGTGCTTTCAGTCTTCGAGCAAAACGGTGACATTGAGTGGCTGGGAGAGGCGCTTCCATTGGTGGAGCGCTATCACGCCTACTGGTCCAGCCTGCCGCAGTTTGTGCCGGGGTTGGAATTGTCCCGTTATCATGCGCTCGGGGATGGCCCGGCGCCGGAGGCCCTGCATGGGGAGGTGGATGCGGAGGGCCGGGACCATTATCAGCGGCTGGCGGGATGGTTGCAGGCGCATGTGGACGACCACCCGGAGCTCGCGGCCTTCATCGACCGCACCTCGGGCTCGCTCACTCTCGCCGCTTACAAAGACGATCGCACCGTGCGCGAGTCCGGCTTTGACCTGACCGGGCGCTTTGGGCCCTGTGGCATGGGCATCCGGGATTTTGCGCCCGTGTGCCTGAACACGCTGCTGTGGCAGATGGAAAAAGACATCGCGGAGATCCGTCGCCGGTTGGGGGCCACGCCGCCCACCATCGAACGCTGGGAAGGACTGGCGAGAGAACGAGCCGAGCGCATGAGCGAGCACTTTTGGGATGAGAAGCATGGTTTGTTCTTCGACTGGCAGCTCAGCACCCAGCGCCGCCGGGTGTATCCGTATGCCACCACCTTCTGGCCACTGTGGGCCGGCTGGGCCTCTGAGGAGCAGGCGGCCCGTGTCGTGCGGAACCTGCCTTTGTTTGAGACGGAGCACGGGCTGCTCACCAGCACCACCAGCACGGGATGCCAGTGGGACGCCCCTTTCATGTGGGCACCGCTGGTGCTCATGGCCGTGCAGGGCATGGACCGCTACGGATTTCACGAGGAGGCCACGCGCGTGGCACGGCGCTTTTTGGCCACCCTCTCGGCGGAGTTCGAGCGCACCGGCCAGTTGTTTGAGAAATACAATGCCGTGACCGGCAGCGCCGAGGTGGCTGGTGACATCACCTTTGGTTACCCGACGAATGAACCGGGCTTTGGCTGGACGAACGCGGCCGTCTGCATCCTCACCAAATGCGGCATGGGAGCCTGCCGGCGCTGACCGCCCGGGGCACGAGGCTGAAAAAACACAGGAGACGCCACAATCGGGTGGATCATGGCGCCACGCATCTTGCCCCGCACCGCCACAACCATCAC
>CALMTT010000550.1 GCA_937872615.1 uncultured Verrucomicrobiaceae bacterium
GACTTCGGTCGCTTGGAAGTTGGCGAGCAGGTTTTGCATCTGCGCGGTCTTCTTGACGGCCTCGATGGGGATCTGGTCGATGAAGGCGGCCTTCTTGTCGTGTTGCGCGGCTTGTTCGAGCGCGGCGGCTTTTTGGAAGTCGGTGATCGAGGTGGTGGCGGCGAGGGCGAGGAAGGGTTCTGGTTTGCGCTGCTGCGTGGCGTTGCGGAAGGCGAGTGCGAAGTCGGTGACGCTGGGATCGGCCTCGAACTGATGCGAGCGGCCGTCGTAGAAGTGCGCGAACTTCATCGGCTCGTGGAAATTGGCGACGCCAGTCGGCGAGAGGGCGCTGTGCTCCTCGCCGTCCTCGCGGATGCGCTGGCGGCAGAGGTTGATGTGCCACGGAAGGCTCTGCGTGGGCTTGCGGCCAATGACTTGATGCAGCGGATCGTTTTCGTCCGTGGTGATGGGCAGGCTGATCTCGACGGTCCAGTGATCGTCGGCGATGTGCGTGGCGACTTCGGCTTTCGAATCCCACGTGAACCACTGGCTGCGCGGCGCTCCGCGATCGAGATCGACGACGTGCCCGGCGGGGCTGATGGCGATGGAGTAATACGAGTGCGTCTCGGTGGCGATCTCGATCTCAATGGCGTCGCCATGCCACAGCGCCTGGTCGTCATCGCGGGTGGTGGTGATGTTGGGTTTCTCGCCGCGTCGTTCCTCGCAACGAATGGCAAAGACGACGTTGTTGCCTTGCCATCCAGCTTTGAACGAAGTGTCGAAGGTGGGAGTGCGGCTAGTTTGCAGTTCGCGAAACTTGCCGGTCGCGGCTGCGGGGCAGTTTTGCCAATATTCGTCGTCGAGTTTGCCGTCGATGACGATGCCTTTCGCATCGCCGACGAGCCGCACGGTGGGCACAGGTCCGCGTTTTTGGCCGAGCTGCAGCGATTTCATGCGCAGGCCTTTGAGGAAGTCGTCGATGAGGGCGAGGCGTTTGCCAAACACGCTCGCGACATCGGTTTTGGCCTGCGCTTTCTCGAAAAGCGCGAGCGCTTCATCGGCCGTCGCTTTGTCCACATCCATCACCTTCCAGTTGGCTTCACAGAAGGTGAGAAAGGTGTGCATCTCGCTCTCAGCAGGGCCGTAGAAGAGGCTGCAATACTCACGCAAGGCTGCGTTTGGCTCGTAGCCGGGCCAATAAGCGCGGGCGGTGAAATAGACGAGGAAGTGATTGAAGCCGATGCCGACTTTATCGAAGTCCTGACGCACGGTGAGCCAGATGTCTTCGCCTTGGGACATGCCCTTGGTGGCGAGGACGCTGTCGCCCATCGACTTCGAGGCAAAGGCGGGCAGATACCAGCCGCGGTCGGTGAAGGGATAGTTTTCGAAGTTGATGATGGGGTTGTCGGTCTTTTTCGCCCAGGCGGCACGCAGGGCCTCGGGGGCGGCTTCGCCTTCGGCTTTGGAGGCGGCGATGTTCATCGGGCGACGGCCTCCGACGATGCCGACGAGCACGTTCGGCTCCAGTTTGTGGATCTTCAGCGGCGGCAGCGTGTAAACACCGTAGGCGCAGTTCAGCACCTTCGCGTTCGGATGCGTTTTGCCGACCTCTTTGGCCACGCGATTGACGAAGTCCCACACATAGTCGCTGAGCAGGCCGCGCTCGATGCGCTCGGGCGAGTCCTTGCCTTTGCACTTCTCGCATTGGCAGATGGAGGTGTAGCCATCGGGCGGCATGATGGAGACACTTTCAAGGTGGAAGGTGTCGAGCAGCATCCGCGCATAGCGCACGGTCTCGCGGAAGAGTTCATCGTTCGAGTAGCAGAGCTGGCATTTCGAGTCACCGGCCTTGAAGTCGGGCTTGCCGCCGTAGATCGCGAACCACTCGGGATGCGCGTCGAACACAGGCTGACGGTTAGTCATGTTCGCCATGCCGTGGGCAATTTGCAGGCGCTCGTCATTGCGAATGCCGAGTCGCATGACCCACAGCGCGGAGTCCGGCCCGCAGGTGGCGAAGCGGAAGTTGAACTGCCTCAAAGCGAAGTCCGGCTTCACGGTTTCGTCGAGCTTCGGTAGCTCGATGGTCTTCATCGCGGGCAGCACCTCGCCGAGTTCGCCGGGCAAAAACCAGCGTGCGCCGAGTTTTTGCAAAAAGCCGCTCACCGCGTTGAAACTGCCACGTTCGTCGAGGCCCCAGACTTCGAGCGTTTCGCCATCCAGCGGGATTTTGGCCCGGTGCTTATACAAACCGGGATTTGGCAGCCCATACGGTGCTCCGACGATCTTATCCCACTCGGCCTGTGCTCGCGGGATGTCGCCATTGTGTTTCGCAAACGGCCCCACCGGCTCAAAATCGGCGTCATCGCCGATCAGCGCCATCCAATCCGCGCCGCTGACGATGCGATACGCGCCGTCTTTGAGCCCCTCGGCCTTCACCGGGCATGAATTGCTCGTGCCGATGAACACTTTAACCGCCGTGCCCGAAGGCTGCGTGACGATGGGCAGCTTCGCGCCACTGATCTTCTCGATCTGCTGCCGAAACTCGTGCGCGGCGACTCGCTGAGTGCGTGTGGGCTTGTCGCTGATGATGATCTCCGCCCGCGGCTGGCCTTTTTCGACGAGGAAGGGCTGTGCGAGAGCGGATGAGGTAATGAGGAGGCAAAGGACGAGGCGATGCATGGTGGAGCTGATGCGTGAGCCTGAAACGCACGCTGCGCGGGTTTCACGCATCACGAAGCACGCATCACTTCAACGTCCCCAGCCACTCGACGAGCATCTTCGGCCATTGAGCTCCGGGGAAGTTATGTTTCACGCGGGTGGGAATCAGATTGCCCACTCCGTGACCACCTTCCTCATGCAGACCAAGCCGTGCGGGCACACCGAGCTTTTTCAGGTCCGCGATGATGTTTGTAGCGATCTCGACGGGCTTGTCGGTGGTGGCATGGACGAGGAAAACCGGCGGCGAGTCCTTTTTGAAAACAAAAGGATTCTCTGGCTTGCGCCAATGCCATGTCCCGAGGCCCACGGCGAAGGCGGGACGGCTGGTGAGGCGGTCGATGGGATCAGCGGCCTGCGGGTCGCCGAGGTCAAAATTCGCGGCGAGGTTCATCGCGAGGTTCGCACCTGCCGAATAACCTGCGACACCGACTTTTGCCGGATCGATGCCCCACTCGGCGGCATGATGGTGCACGAGGCGCATCGCACGCTTCGCATCGAGGAGCGTGAGTGCTTGGATGCCCTCATTCGGCAGGAGGTGCGGTGGTCGTGTGCGGTATTTGAGGCCGATCACGGCCACGCCCATGGGATTGAAGACTTGAGCGGCATACACCACATGCGTCTTCCAATCATGCCCGCCGTAGCCACCGCCTGCGCAAACAACGACGGCCATGCCATTGCGCTTCTCCTTCGGTGCTAAATACGGCGTGATCGTGGGCACTGAGACGCTGCGGATGCGTTGATTCTCTGCGATGACCTCCGGCGGGGCGTTTTCCATGAACTGCGGCGGCTTCCCAGGCCATAGCAAAATGGGCGCCGGAGTGCCGGGACCGAGTTGCTGCATCAACTCACGCTCGCCGGGGGTGAGCTCCGCGAGCGAGGTAAGGGGCAGGGCGAGAAGAAGGTACAGCAATCGCTTCATAAGAGGTCGAATTTCGGCTGCTGAGCGCCTTTCAATTCAGATCCAGATCATTCACGCGCTTCTTCTTCGCCTTTGGCGGCGGGCTGTCAGGGTGGAGGCCTGGCATGCGCGGGGTGGTGGGGCGCACGGGGCCCCAGTTGATGGAGTAGGGATGATCGGCCGCGTTCTTTTCCATCGCGGCCCAGTTTTGTTTCACGCGTTCGGCCACGGCGGAGTCCTTTGTCTTCCAGTACCCTTCCATGAGCGTGATGGTGTCCATCAAGAGCTTCGTGTGCGTGAGCCCGGCCTGGATGAAGGCGACGCGCTTGGCGAAGACCGAGTCCGCAGGCACGGCGGCAGCGGCGCGATCGAGTCGCGCTTGGGACGCGCGGAGCAGATCGGCGGTGTAGAGCTGGGGGAAGGTGAACACGCCTGCCTCGCCATCGGTCGCGGTGAAGGCCATCCGCTCCTTCTCGATGGTCTCGAAATACTCGCGCACCTGCAGCGCAGCGGGGCCGAAGGCGCGGGCGTAGTAGTCGGCGAGGACCGCCTCGGCATCGGCGGCGGGATTCCACGCGAGCTGCGTCATGATGTAGTAAAGCGGTCCCTGAGTAGCCCAATGCTCCCAGATGCCGTCAATGTAGATGCCGATGCAGTTCGCCGCGGCCACGTCTTTGAAGTCGCGGATCGTCTGTGCGACGTGGATGTCCGGCAAACCTTGCTGCCAGCCGGCGGGACTGCCCGTGTTTGGCCGCCAGAACATCGAGGGCACGATCTTTGCCCAGGCCTCAAACTGCTTCCGAAAAGTGTCGCCACGCGTCGAGCCGCGATCGACGAGACCGGTGCGACCGAAGAAGTTCGCGACGATGGTCATGATCACGTTGTCGGCGGGCCGGGCTTTGATCGGCGCAGGACGCGAGTGGCCGTAGCTGAGCATCAGCACGCGGTAGTCTTTGCCGGGATACGTCTGCTTCAAAAGCTCGCCCATCTTGTTGGCGAAGGTGACATCGCGATCGCTGGTGGCGGGGCGGGTTTCGTTGTGATGAAACCAGTTGAAGACGCGAGGCTCGCCATCGGGATGATCCCAGGCGCTGCATTTCTCGCACACGCAGTGTCCGCTGGCCCAACCGTCGTTCGGCGAGGCATTGAAGACGGTGCGATGCGGGTCGTTTTTGAGTTCTTCGGCCACGCCTTCGAGCCACAGCTCCCACACTTTCGGATTCGACATGCAAAGTTTCGCGTTGTGCGGGTTCGGATGTCCGCTGCGTGTGCCATCGGGCTGTAGCGCGAAGACTTCCGGGTATTTCTCGTGGTAACGCTCCCACCAGTCGCCGAAGCCGTGCCCGCCCTCGATTCCAAGCGAGCAAAGCTGCAGCCTCTGGCGCATCGTCCATTCGTGCGAACGTCCGTAGCCCTTGTTACCGAGGCTGCTGAAGTTGAACATGTTTCCTCGCGCCCGCAGTTGCGGATGATGACGGTATTCAAACGGAGCGCGGATCGCGATGTAGTCGCTCTGAGGCACATCCTCGCCGAGTTCACCTGGCCACAGCCAGCGCACGCCGAGCTGGTCCTGTAGGAACGTGTAAACCGCATTGATGGTGCCATACTCCTGCTGCACGCCCTTGATGACGCCCTCCTTCGTCTCGATGTCGGGCCGCGCCGGATCCCAGCGGTCGCGTCCGGCGATGACGACATGTTTTTCGTTCGCCGCGATGACGATCTCCTCGGGATGTTTGAAGTCGAAATCAACCTTCGGAAACAACGTCTTCACCTCCGGCTGCACCCCGATCCAGATCGCGCCCGCAGGCGTCGGGTCCGATGCGCCGAGCATGACCAACGGCCTCTTGCCGCTCATTTTCTCAATGTAGCCCGCCAGCACGTTCGCCACCTCGCGCGTGCGAGGCGGCGCATCTTTGAAGACGATGATCGGCACCGGCGGTGTGTCTTTGCCGACAAGAACGAGGTCGGCGGCACTGGTGTTGGCGGCCACGAGGAAAGGGAGGACGAACGATGTTATTTTCATGAGTTATTGGAGGAGAACGCATCCGGATCGAGTCTAAACGGCGTGCCGTTGGGGGCTTTGGCGAATGGGCTTCCTGCGGGAATTGGTTTCACTGCTCAGCCAGCGTAATGGGATGGAAGATCTCATTGAACGTAGATCTCGCTGAACCTCTGCGGATCGTGGAAGGTCTTGGCATCGGGTCCCAGCGGGGAGAAGGAGGTGGTCTCTTCGTCCTCGGATCCGGCGCGTTTTCGGAAGAGATTGAAGTGCCACGGAAGATTGGTGCCTTTGCCGGACTGAAGAGCTTTGTCTTTGGATTTGAAGGGCCTGCTGCCCACGATTTGATGCAGCGGATCCTCGTCGGAGGATGTCACCGGCAGCCGGATTTCCGCCGACCACGATCCGCCGTCGCGATGCACTTTCACCTCCGCCTGGGAGGACCAGTCCCGCCAGTGGGCCTTGGCCACACCGCGATCCAGATGGATGATGTGGCCGTCCGGATTGATGACCAGTTGATAGTAGGAGTGCTTGTCGGTCTCAATGAGCACTTCGATGTGCTCGCCATCCCAGATCGCGGGGTCACCATCGCTGGTGCCGCCGACGATTGGGGCGACACCCGGCGCGCCTTCGCACTGGATGCCAAGGTAGAGGCTGTCCTCCCACCAGCGCGCCATGAAACGAGTCGCCCGTTCGGGCTTCTTTCCGGTGCGGGCATCCTTCAACGACTGCGGGAAGTTGGAGGCTGTCCAGAAAGGTTCATCGAGCCTGCCGTCTATCTTCAAAGTCTGGCTAACGTCCTGCCATCTCCTGGTTCCCATGTCCAGGATGCGACATTGCGGCAAGCCGGCCGGCCGCTCCACGGCGATCTGCTTGCCGCGATCCCGCATCGTTGCCAGAAACTCATCCACAAGTGCGATGCGTTGTGCATGGACGGAGCCGGACGGTGCCGCAGCTTTCGCCTGGTCGAAAAGGTCGAGCGCCTTGCGGATCACTCCGGGGTCGCTGCCCATCTGGCCGAAGTTTGGTTCGCAATACTCAATGAAAGCCTGCATCTGCGCCGCCGCAGGACCGTAGAAGCGCGTGTAATACTCTTTCAGCAGCGCGTCCACGTCCTGCTTCGCGTCCCACCAAAGCTGCGACATGATATACGGGTTTAAATGACTCATGCCGGGAAAATGCAGACCACCCATATGGCTGGAGATCCACACATCCTCACGCCACACCGTGCCCGCGGTGGCACGCATGCCCCGCGCGATCACATGCGGCCAGTATTGCGGACGGAAGTCGCCCTTGTTCGTGAACGGCGTGTAGTTCAGCGTGACCGACAGCGGATGGCTGGTCTTCGCCAGCCACTCGCGACGCAGCGTGGCGATTGATTCGTGGGTGACGTCATCCATTTCGCGGATGGGCCGCCCGTTGGTGATCTGCACCCACACATTGTCCGGGAGCTTGGCGATGGTGCGCGGGGGCAGGCGGTAGCTGCTGTAAGCCCCGCACAACACCTTTCGATCCGGATGCGTCTTCGCCAGTTCATTGGCCACGCGCACCACGTAGCTCCACACATAGTCCGATGAACTTCCAGACGGTCCGCGATCCAGCGTCTCCTGCCCCTTGCACAGATCGCACTGGCAATGATTGAACCCATCCTCCGGCATGACCGAGCAAATCGGCATGTCGTAGTGATCAAACATCAGCCGTGCGTAAGCGGCCATTTCCTGTGCAAAGCCCGGCGAGGAGAGACACGCGCTGGGCCGTGCGCTCTTGATGTCACGAGTCCCGTTCGGCAAAAGCGCGTAGTATTCCGGGTGCCGCTCACGCTGCGCGGCGGGTTCGGTCACCACGCGCGTCGCATGATGGAGCACACCGTATTGCTCATTCGCCCCGATGCGCAGATACCACAGCGCGTCGTCCGCGGATGGCGAGCTGATCGCCGGACGACTGACCGTCCGCACTTCGAATTCGGGTTGCGCCGTGCGGTTCACGACCGGCAGTGCGATGTTGGCCGCCTTCGGCACGATCTCGCCCAGTTCCCCCGGCATATACCACCGCACGCCCAGATCGCGCAGAAAGGCATACACCGCGTTCAACGAACCGCGATGATCCTGAGCCCAGATGTCGAGCTGCTTGTTGTAGTCCTTGTAGAGCGAAGATCCGACGGCATTCAGCCATGGATGCCCAGACAGCTTCTGCCACTCCGCTTCTTTGTTTTTCTCCCAGTCTGTTTTGCTGCGCGCCCACGGCTCGATTGGCGTGAAATCCAGATCCTCACCCACCAGCGCGAGCCAGTCCGGCCCTGAAGCCATGCGAAACGCATCCCGCTTCAATCCTGCCGTGTCCACCCCCGCGCGTCGCGCCTGCTCGCTCTCGCCCACATAGATTTTCAGTGGAAGCTCGCCGGTCGGAGCCGTGACGATGGGCAAACGGCCACCCGAGATCTTTTCGATGAACGTCTGCAGCTCATTCGCGGCCAGCTTCACCGAACGCGTTGGCTTTTCTGCGATGATGATCTCCGCGTTCGGCTGGCCGTTTTCGACCATGAACGTGCCGGCAGCGTATGACGCCAACGGCGCAAACATGAGGCAGAGGAGTCGCTTCATTCGGAAAGGGTCTAGGGCTTCAACGCTTGGATTTGCCATCGAGGATCTTCTCGATCTGGACTCGCTGCTGCTTGTCCGTCGCGAGTTCGAGCGCGACTCTGAGGTCCGCTTCGGCTTTTGTTTTGTCGCCGACTTCTGAATAAGCACGACCGCGTGCGGCGAAAGCGTCGCAGGCAGCCCAGAACGGCCAGCGCGATAGGTCTTCGCTGCCGAACTGCTCGATGACTTGCGCGGCTTGCCGTCGCGCGAGGAGGTTCTGCATCGTGGTGGTCTTGCGCAGCGCCTCGATGGGGATGCGCGCCGCAAGAGCGTCGGCTTGCTGTGGGTCCTTCAGCTTGCCACGCGCGATGCCGGCGGCCTGGGCGAAAGCGAAGGACTTTTGCTGCTCGGTGACCTTTCCCTCCGCGAGGGCGAGATACGCGGCGATGGCTTCCGCGTCCTTTTTCTCACTCGAGAGCTTCTCCGCGGCCTCCGTGGCGATAAGAAAGTCGGTGAATTCGGGATCAAAGTCGAAGTCCTGATACCTGCCCTCGAAAAGATGCGCGAATTTCGCGGGCTCTTGAAAGCTGGCCGTGCCGGTCGGTGACAGCGCGGACAGTTCCTTGCCGTTTTCTCGCACGCGCTGGCGGCAGACGTTGATGTGCCACGGCAGGCTCGGGATGGGCTTGCGGCCGAGCACCTGATGCAACGGATCGTTTTCCTCGCGCGAGATGGGAATGCGCATCTCGATGATCCAGTGGTCGTCCGCCACACTCGTGGCCACCTCGGCCTGCGAATCCCACGGTGCCCACGATTTCTTGTCCACGCCGCGGTCGTAGTCGAGCAATGCGCCCGCGGGATTCACGACGAGCTGGTAGTAGCTGTGCGCATCCGTTGCGAGCAGCACCTCAATGCAATCGCCCAGCCAGATGGCGGTGTCATCGCGTTTGGTCGTGGCGATGCTGGGCTTCTCGCCTGCGCGTTCCTCGCAGCGAATGGAGAGATACAAATTCTCGCCCTGCCAGCCTGTGATCACCTTAGTGCCAAAAGCTGGCACGCGCCCGGTTTCGGTCTCTCGGAAGCGCAGCGAGCCGGTGCGCTCATTTTCCTGCCAGAAAGTGTCATCGAGATTGCCGTCCACCTTCACCACGGCGGGCTTCTTGCTGAAACGCAACTGCGGCACCGGGCCGCGCTTCTGCGCGAGTTGCTCGGTCTTGCGGCGCAGTGCATTCAGGAAATCATCGATGAGCGCAATTCGTCGTCCATGCGCCGAGGCAGGCTGGACTTTTGCCTTCGCACTCTCAAACATCGCCAACGCAGCATCCGCCTTCGCCTTGTCCGACAGCATGTCCTGCCAGTTCGGCTCGCAATACTCGAAGAAGGCCTGCACTTCCTTCGCGGCGGGCCCATAGAAATCACGGCAGTATTCCTCCAGCATCGCGCCGGGGTCCTGCTGCCCGCCCCAGTAGGATCGCGCGGTGAAATAGACTTGGAAGTGATTGAAGCCGATTCCCTTGGTGTCGGAATCGTCGCCCAGCGACAGCCAGACATCTTCGCCGATGGAGCGGCCCTTCGTTTCGTTGATGCTCGTGACGATCGTTCGCGCCATGAAAGCGGGCAAATACCAGCCTTCTTTGGTGAACGGATAGTTCTCAAACATCGCGATGGGATGATCCGTCTTCGCATACCAAGACTCGCGAAACGCGCGCAACTCCGGCTGCGCGGCGACACCTGATTTGGGCCTGCGCCCACCCACGAGCGCGACGAGCACGTTTGGCTCCAGCTTGTCGATGTTCGTCGGCGGATCGTAGTTCGCGCCGTAAGCACTGCAGGTCACAAACTTGTCCGGATGTGTCTTGCGCACCTCCTTGGCCACGCGGTTGACGAAATCCCAAACGTGATTCGACAACGAACCACGCGATCCGCGCTCCGGCTGGTCTTTTCCGACGCACAGCGGACACTGGCAGATGGACGTGAAGCCGTCCGGCGGCATCACGGAGGCCACGCGGTAGTGATAGTGGTCAAAGACGTGCCGCACATACTTCACCGTCGTCTGGAAGAACGCTTCGTTTGAGAGGCAGAGCTTGTTCTTCGTGCTCCCGGACACGTATTGGCGCTTTCCGCCATAGAGCGCGAAAAACTCGGGATGCTTCGCATACAACTCGTCGCGCATGCACATGTAGGACAGCCCGTGCACCATCAGCGTGTCATACGGATCGCGTACGCCGAGCCGCATCATCCAGCGCGTCATCGCTGGCGAATCCACACCGCCGCGCGCGGCAAGGCGACGCATTTCAAAATCCGGCTTCACTGTCTCGTCGATCTTCGGCAGCGGGATCGACTTCATCTGCGGCACCACCTCGCCGAGTTCGCCCGGCAGATACCAGCGCACACCGAGTTTCATCAAAAAGCCACACACCGCATTCAGCGAACCGCGCTCATCGTAGTCCCAATGCTCCACCGTTTTGCCCGCCAGCGTTGCTTTCATCGCATCCGGCACACCGAGATCCGCGGGCAGCGTGAAGACATGGTTAGCAAGCCGCGCTTGCGGAGGCCCGAGCGTGTCGCCCGTGATCCTGTCCCACGCGGCATGGAATTCCTTCGACGTGATCTCCTTCCGCGACCTCGCCCACGGCTCGATCGGCGTGAACTCCGAGTCCTCACCCAAAAACACCATCCAGTCCGCACCGGACACCAGCCGGTAAGCGCCAAACTTCAGCCCTTCCGCCTTGCCGCCGACCCTGTCCGTGTGCTCGCTCCGTCCCACAAACAACTTCACCGCCGTGCCGCTCGGCTCTGTGACAATCGGCAGCCGCGCCCCTGATATCTTCCGCACAAACGTCTGCAAATCATCCGCCGCGATGCGCACCGAGCGCATCGGTTTCTTCGCAATCACAATCTCCGCCCGCGGCTGGCCGTTTTCGACAATGAAGGTTTCCGCTGAGGCCAGAGATGCGGCGCCCCAAAAAAGCAGGGTGAATAGTTGTTTCATGCGCGTCGGCATGTGGGAACGAAGCCGCCGACGCGATATTGCGTCACTTCGCCATCCCGTCCGTCGTCTTCAGATCAAAGCGCACGCTCACGACGCTGTGCTTCTCCTTGCCGGGCGCATACTTCAGATAGGTCGTGGTGACGATCGTGCCATCGGGCAGCAGTTCCACGCCGGGATAGCCGCAGTCGCCGATGCGTTCGGCGTGGTTGTGGAGGAGCTTCACGCGGTATTGGCCGGGTTTGCTGTTCTTGATGTCGTCGTAGGTGCCCACCCATGCGACGAAATGGCCTTTCGTCGGGCTGTTGAGCGCCTGATCGCGGAAGGCGACGACCATGCGGCCGTCTTTGGTGAAGACGCCGGCATGGCGGTCGCCGGTGAGGCCCCAATTCGTGTTCACAGGCGTGCTCCAAGATTGTCCTTCGTCGCGGCTGAACATCACGAGGCTGCGTTCCTTGTGCGTGTTTTCGCGCATCAGGCAGCAAAGCTCCGCGCCGTCCGGTGAACGGAAGACATACGGCTCGCATGGGTTTTTGCCCGTCACGCTCGCGACGACCTTCGGCTCGCTCCAGGTGAAGCCGCCATCGGCGGTGATCGTTTGAAAAACCTCGAGTGGAGCCTTGTCGGCACCGCCGGGGCCTTTGTGGTAGAGACCGAGGTAACGCCCGTCTTTGAGCCGCACGATGCTGCTGAAGGTCATCACGCACGGAAAACCGAGCGGCGGCATCTCCTTCCACGTTTTGCCCGCGTCTTCGCTCATGATGCTCGGCATGCCAGGGCCTTTGCGATTGCCTTTCGCCGCTGAAAAGACCCACAGGCGCTCTTTGCCCGCCGAATCCGTCATGCGGTAGATACTCGGGCAGTTTTGATGCGTCTTGAAGCCCTCCGGCAGCGTCTCGTCGATGCGAGTCCACGTTTTGCCGCCATCATCGCTGCGTGCCATCGGCCCTGCCGCGCCGCCGTGATTGATGCACCACACGCAGAAGATCGTTTTGCCATCCGCCAGCAAGGTCGTCGTCGGATGCCCCTGATAAACCTCAGCGGTGCCCGCGGCGATAATCGTGTGGCGGTCTTTTTGATCCGAAATCTCGATGATGGGCAGATCCGGCTTTTCGTCAGCAAAGGCAAACGAGGTGGCGAGCAAAGAGAGGGCGAGAAGGCGCATGGAGTTAGCGGGGGTGTGCCAGGGCAGGTTATCAAGTCTCACAGCCGCTTGATGCGGATGTTGCGGTAAAGGACGAGGTCGTTGTGACCGGCGAAGCCGAAGTGGCCGCTGGTACGGTCTTTGCCGGGATGCGGTTTTTTGCCCATGACCTCGTCCATGTTCACCTTGCTGAGATCGCAGTCGAGAATGGTCACGCCGTTCAGAACCACCACGATGGTGGAGCCTTTGACGGTGACTTCCTGCACGTTCCACTCGCCTGCAGGCTTGAGATGACCGCGTTTCGCGGCCACCATGCCGTAGGCGGAGCCGTGATACTGGCGGGGATCGAGCTTCGCATACTTCGGCGCGTCGTTGTCGAGCACCTGGAGCTCGCACATGCCGACATACGCGGTGTCGCCGCTGCCGGGGTAACGAATCGCGAGACCGTTGTTCGAGCCCGCCGGGATCATGACCTCCAGTCGCACGGTGAAGTCGGCGTATTCCTCCGCCGTGTAGATGGTGCCGCCTTTGCCGGCCTTGCAGGCGATCGCGCCGTCCTTCACCTCGTAGTTTTCCACGGGGCCTTTCCAGCCGGTGAAGTCCTTGCCATTGAAGAGAGGCGTGAAGCCTTCTTCATCGGCAGAGAAGGCGGTGGTGGCGAGAGCGGCGAAGGCGAGCAGGAGGCGGCGGGTGAGTTTCATGGTGGAAAGTGGGCTGAATAACGTCACTCGACTGCGTGACATAACTGGCATCACCAAAATTTGTGATCTCCCACAGATTCAGGAAGGCCCGCAGATTATTTTTCTGAATGGATTTCAGATCCAAAACCCAATCTGTGGGCCTACCTGAATCTGTGGGAAAGCTATCCGTGGTTCTCACAAAACTTGAAGACGCGAGGCATGTTTGCCGCCACAGCCATCGTTTCGCCTTCATGCGCCGACTTTTCATCTCAGGGCTCTTCTTTGCCGCTTCGCTTCACGCCTTTCAGCCGAAGGTGCGGCCGCTGATCGACGCGCATTGCATCGAGTGCCACGGCGAGGATGTGCAGAAGGGCAAATTGCGGCTCGATGGCGAGGTGAGCATGAAGACGTGGATCAAAGTTCACGATCGCATCGCTGCGGGCGAAATGCCGCCGAAGAAGGCCGATCAGCCGCCGCAGGCGTTGCGCGATGAATCGCTGAAAATCCTGCGGGAGTCGCTGCACGCGGCTTCTTTGGAAAAACAGCACGCACAGGGCCGCGTGGCCATGCGCCGACTGAACGGCACCGAATACGAAAACACCGTGCGCGAACTCGTGGGCACCAAAGTGAAGCTCAAAGACCTGCTGCCGGCGGAGAACAGCGCGGGTGGCTTCGACAATGTCAGCGAGGCTCTTGACCTCTCCTCCACGCATCTGCTGCTGTATCAAGAAGCTGCCGAAAAGGCCGTGCTCTCCGCGCTTCCGGTGCATCCGCATCTGCCGGTCAATGATCGCCGCACCGGCCGCCAGATCGCGGATAACGGCAACAACTTCAAACAGACCCTCATGCGCAGTTGTTACCTGAAAGGCGACGCGCTCGTTGTTCACAACAAACTGCCGCGCTACGGCCTCGTCATCACGCCGCATGTGCTCGGCGCGGGTCGCTACCGCGTGCGCATGTCCGCGAGCGCCGTCGGTGCGGCGAATGTGCCCGTGCCGGTCGCTTACTGCACGGTGGATCGCGGTCGCGAGCCGCCGGTGGTGCGCGAAATGGTGGATTTCCCGCCAGGAGCACCGCGTGTGATCGAGACGGAGATCGATCTCGAAGCCGGCGAGGCCTTTGTGCTGCAACTCCAGCTCAACTGGGACATCCGCGCCGTGAAAAAGCCCATCGAGGAGCACGCCGGCCCCGGTTTCATGCTCGAGTGGCTCGAAATCGAAGGCCCCATCGACCCATTCCCCTCACAGGCCTATCGCACGATGTTTGGCACTGCCGAGCTGATGCCGCGCTCCGTCGCCAAAGCGAAGGCCGAGGGCAAAAAGACGCAGGACTGGAGCAAGCGCCAAAACGTCTACCAATGGCTCAACGACCCGCTCGAACCCGTGAGCGCCGCGCCGAAGGAGGATGCCGAAAAACTGCTGCGTGCCTTCATCCCGCGTGCGTTTCGCCGTCCGGTCGAGGAGGCCACGCTCACGCACTACATCAGCAAAGTGCACGCCAAGCTCGACGCGGGCGAGAGCTTCGTAAATGCGATGACCTACGGCTACAAGAGCGTGCTCACCTCGCCACAGTTTCTCTTCTTTGTCGAAGCACCCGGCGAACTCGACCGACTCGCTCTCGCGAATCGCCTCGCCTACTTCCTCACCTCGCTGCCTCCCGATGCCGAACTGCTCGCCGCTGATGTCACGAAGCCGGAGGTACTTCGCCAGCAAACCGAGCGCCTGCTTCAATCACCCCGCGCCCGCGGCTTCACCGAAAACTTCACCGGCCAGTGGCTCGAACTCCGCAAAATCGACGCCACCATCCCCGATCCGAATCTCTACGGCGACTTCGACGGCACCCTGCTCTGGTCGATGCCCGAGGAAACGCGCCGCTTCTTCGACGACGTGCTGCAAAAAGACCGCAGCGTGCTCGAGTTCGTCGATTCATCGTGGACGCTCGTGAATCGCCGCCTCGCGGAGCACTATGGCATTGTGGAGGCCTTTGAGGCTGCGGGGCAGCGAGACAATCAGACAGGGAGACAATCAGACAAGCAGACTCAGGCTCTCCCTGTCTCATTGTCTGATAGTCTGATTGTCTCCTCCGTTCCTCAGTCCGAGTTCCGCCGCGTGAATCTCCCCGCAGGCTCGCATCGCGGCGGAGTGATGACGCAGGGCAGCGTTCTGAAAGTCACCGCCGATGGCACCACAACCTCGCCCGTGCTTCGCGGCAAGTGGGTGCTCGAGCACATCATCGGCAAAGCGCCACCACCACCGCCGCCGGACGTTCCTGCCATCGAGCCGGACATCCGTGGAGCCACCACCATCCGCCAGCAGCTCGACAAGCACCGCAACATCGCCGCGTGCAATTCCTGCCATCAGCACATCGACCCTCCCGGCTTCGCCTTGGAGTCCTTTGACCCCATCGGCGGCTACCGCGAGTTCTACCGCGCCTCCGCCCGCACGCAGGCCGGCATCGTGCAGCTTCCCGGCTACACCGGTCGCGCCTTCTATCGCGGACCCGATGTCGAAAAAGGCGGCGTCACGCATGATGGCAAAACCTTCACTACCATCGAGGACTACAAGCGCCTCCTCCTCGCCGATCCCGATCAAATCGCCCGCAACCTCGCCGAAAAACTCCTCACCTACGCCACCGGCGCCGAGCCCCAATTCGCCGACCGCGAAGTCATCGAGCAAATCGTCGCCAAGGTGAAAACCAAGAACTATGGCTTCCGCACGCTCGTGCATGAGATCGTGCAGAGCCTGATGTTTCGCAGCAAGTGATTGCCGGGCAGGTTAGCGCTTCCCCTTTGTCAGTGCTTTGATCTCCGCGCGATCCTTTTCCAGGAATGCCTTCAACTGCTCGGCGCTCGGCAGCGATTTGAGGTAGCGCGAGACGAAGAGTTTGTTGTCCATGCCCGCCGTGGCGAACTCCACCTCCGCGCCATCGCGGTCACTGCACAGCAGGATGCCCACGGGCGGATTGTCTCCGGGCTGCATCATGTTTGCTTTGAACCAGTTCACATAAAAGTTCATCTGGCCCGCGTCCTCCGGTTTGAAGGATCGGATTTTCAAATCGATGAGCACATGGCAGCGCAGGATGCGATGGTAGAAAACGAGATCCACGCGATGATGCCGCCGTCCCTCGGTCATGCGAAACTGGCGACCCTCGAAGCAAAAGCCCTGGCCCAGTTCCAGCAGGAATTTTTGAAGATGATCCAGCAGTGCTGACTCCATCTCGTCCTCCGAGTAACTCGGCAGCTCCGCCAGCCCGGTGAACTCCAGGATATACGGATCACGCAGCAAGTCGGCGATGCTCTCACGCGGCTCCTGCTTCCGGGCACGCTCGACGACAGCTTTCTTATTCGTGGACAGCCCCGTGCGCTCATACAGCAGGCTGCCGATCTGCCGCTGGAGCTGACGCACGGACCAGTGGCTGCGCAGGCACTCGTTTTCGTAAAAAGCACGCTGCCATGGGTCATCGATGCGGATGAGTTCCAGCAGCTTGCTCCAGGACAAATGGATCACGACCTCAGGATCCAATGGTGTGGGGGCCGCCGTCTCGCTGCTTTTGCCGCCCGTTGGAGATTTCGTCCACGGTGTGGATGGAATCTGAAGCGGCACAGCCAATTCCGTCCACACCGTGGATGGAATTGCCTTTCCAATCTGCGGATAAGTGAGAAAAAGCTGCCGGCAACGACCGAGAACGATGACTCCCAGACCCTTCATCTGACGCCGCGCCAGATCATCAGCCAGACTCTCCAGCAGGCGTTCGCCATATTTGGCGCGGTCCGTGCCATGCTGCTGGAACTCCACGATATGTGCCCCGAACAGCCAGTTCCGCAGCACCAGGCCTTGATTGGCAAATGTGGCGACACGCCCGACGATCTGCTCGTTGAGACGAGCGATGGCTGTGACGAGATGTTGATACCCCGTGCCGCGTTTGGCTGGCTGGGTGGACTTGGCAGTGATTTTCTTCGCCATGATTCGGTCATTCTTAGCTGGAGGCGGCTTTTTCATCAACAATCACTCTCCGCGAGAAACGTGCTCTCGCGCATCGTTTATAGCCACCATGCCACGCCCCATTCTCGACCGCCGCACGTTTTTGCGATCCTCCGGCATTGCCATCGGGCTGCCGTTTCTCGATGCGATGAGGCCTGTGAGCGCCGCGGAAGCGAAGAAGGCCGCCACAGCGCCGAAACGCGTGCTGCTGGTCGGCAGGCCGCTCGGCATGCATGCGCCGAACTTCTTCCCGACGGACACGGGCAAGAACTACACGCCCAGCCGCTACCTGAAGTTCCTGCAAAGCCGCCGCGATGACTTCACAGTCTTCTCCGGCCTCTCGCATCGCTACGGCGCGGGGCATTACGCGGAGGTCGGGCTCTTCACCGGCGTGCATCCCGACTTCATCCGGCCAAACGACATCAAAAACAGCATCTCGCTCGATCAGGAGGTCGCGTCGCGCCTCGCGGGGCAGACGCGTTTCAACTCGCTCGTCATCGGCGGTGGCAGCGCGGCGTGGAACCGCCGTGGAGTGCGGCTACCCGCTGAGCAACGCGTGAGCAGCGTCTTCAAGCAGCTCTTCATCCAGGGCACCACGGACGAAACCGCCCGCGAGATGCGCCGCATCAAGGACGGCCAGAGCATTCTCGACGACGTGCGTGATCAACTCGGCAGCCTGAACGCCAAACTCGGCAGCGAGGACCGCGAGCGCCTCGATTTGTATGTCTCCTCCATCCGCGAGGCCGAGCAGAAGCTGCAACAGGATGAAACGTGGCAGCTCACGCCCAAGCCGAAGCTCGAGGTGAAGCCTCCGCAGGAGCTCAGCAGCGCGCAGCTCGTCGAGCGCAGCCGCCAGTGGTATGACCTCGTGCATCTCGCGTTTCAAACCGACAGCACCCGTGCCATCTCGCTCTGGCTCGGGTCGCAGGACAAGCCGGAAATTCAAGGCGTGAACATCGGCCACCACGACGCCTCACATCACGGTCAGGACCCCGGCAAGCTCGAGCAGCTCGCGCTCATCGAAGACGCCGAGATGCGTGTCTTTGGAGAGTTCCTCGACAAACTCAAAGCCAGCACCGAGGGCGACAGCACGCTGCTCGATCGCTCATCCATCTTCTTCGCCAGCAACCTCGGCAACGCATCAAACCACGACAACATGAACCTGCCCGTCATCCTCGCCGGCGGCGGCTACAAGCACGCGGGCCACCTCGCCCACGACAAGCAGAACAACACCTTCCTCTCCAATCTCTACGTCCGCATGCTCCAGCAAAGCGGCATCGAACTCGACAAGTTCGGTGCCAGCACCGGCGTGCTCAGCGAGATTTAACGAAGCTCACCCTGCCTATGAAACTGATTCAACTACTAACCTGCTTGTTGCTCGCAGCCTCAACCCCGGTCTTAGCAGGGAGTGCAGACGCAATCATCCGAGGAAAGACAGAATCTAGCAGAACGGAGATCGAGGTTTTAGTGGGGGACATGGTAGGCTAGGTCCGTTCTGTGAAAGTCAAAATTGACGGTGAATCGTACTCTATCGGTGAAAATGAAACCACCGATGAGACAGTGATTAGAGATCCCCAAAACGGCATCTATGTGATCATTTTGAAAGCCGGAGGAAAAGTTTTCCGCCTGTGGATGATCCCACGCACGGAAAAAGTCCGTCAGCAGGGCAACGGTGTCTATTTCAGCCGTTTCGCCGCTGTGTTGGAAGCCACTGACCCAAGGAAAGCCAAAGCCGGAAATCTGACGGAGCGGATTACGATTGGATGCACTCTGGACTACTCCTTCTGACGAAGCCGAGTGCCGGGCGTGCTCAGCGAGATTTGATCAGCCGCACATAATCCAGGCCGACATAGCGGTTCTGCTTGGCAGCGGGATTGGTGCCCGTGATGCGGATGACGAGTTGATGCGGTCCAGCGGCGATCGGACCGAGTGAGTGCTTCAACACTTCGGTCGTGGTGACTTTGGTGGCATAGAGATCCACCGGATTGCCGAGTTCTTTGCCATCGAACGTGAGTTGCACGATGGCGAAGTCCGGCGCGCGTGTGAGGACGGTTTCGAGAGTGTGTTCGGCAGCCTCGGGGACATTCAGTGTGATCTCGATGTGGTCGCCCTCCTTGCCGCCGGTCCAGAGGAACTGTGCGCCGCCGCTCCAGCGACCATCGCGGAAGTTTTTCATGTTCTGCGGCTTCACCGCGCCTGCGTTTGCCTTGATGGAGGCGGCGAGTGCTTCGCCTTCGATTGCGCCGGGCACGCTTTCGACGGCATCGGCCTGAGTCTTTTCTTTGGCGACCAATACGGCGCGTTCTTCTGCTGTCAGCGGCTTCGGTTGCGCGGCCTGCCACTCGGCCTCGCTCACTTTTTGCACGCGATGAATGAGCACATGCGCGCCGACCATGCCTCCAGCGAGGATGTCGGGCAGCTTGTCGCCATTCACGTCTTTGATGATGAGCTGGCGACCAATGCCGGACTCGCCATCGGCCTTCATCGGTAGCCAATCGACGCCATCTTTGCCACGCACGAGCTTGAACCAGTAAACCACCGCGCCCGCATCCCACAGTGGCGATTTTTTGTGATGCGACCAGTAGGTTTTGCCTGTGACGATGTCCTGCAAGCCATCGCCATCCATGTCGGCGAGCTGGACGCTGTGCAGCTCGCTGAAAAGCACGCCGTAGCGGCTTTGGGACGCACGCTCGCCCATGATGAGGTGCTCTTTGAAGCCCTGCGGCGTCGGCGAGTTCTTTGTCGGTTCCGCGCGCTTTTTGCAGCAGGTCGGCGGTGGCGAGCTTCACTTTGCCAGCGCGGATGCTCTTGGCGAGTGCGGCTTCGGGTGTTTCGGGCTGCGGTTGGGCAATCCACGGCGATGATTCGATCTCGAGCTTCCAAAGTCGGCCGCGTTTGTGGATCGGATACGATGAGAAAACCCAGTCGTTGAGATAAAACACGCCGTTGCCTGCGGCGACCATGCAGGTGGGGCGGAAGAACTCGCTGCCCTGCACGAGCGGGATGCGCGCGGATGTGTAGCCCGCGCCTTTTCGCGTGAGCGGGAAGTAGTCGATGCTGTGATCGCTCCATGAAGGAATTAAAACCCCGCCGCCGAGTTCGACGACGGCGCAGGGGCCTTCGCCGCAGGGATGGATCATGCCGAGCGTGCCGCGCAGCTCGCCATTCCACGCGATGAAAGGATGCACCGGCGCGCTGCCATACACCCATTGAAAACCGTAGTCCGCGCCTTCGACGATGTGGAGCAGGCGGCACGGCGGACGGCTGCCGGGATCGTTTTCAGCGGCGAAGATTTCGCCATCTTTGCGCACGAGCAGGCCGAAGGGATTCCAGAATCCGCGCGCGATGCGGCGCAGGCCCTTGCCATCGGCGGTGCAGCGGAAGACACCGCCCTCGCCGCGACCGCTGACTTTTGCGCCATCGGTGCCGGTGAGCGTCCAGTCCTTGCCGAAATTTTCGCCGAGTGAAAACACGAGGCCGCCATCGGGATGCCAGGCCATGCCGCTGAGGCCGTTGTGCGGATAATCGGTGATCGTGTCGAGCGTGGCGAGGTTTTCCTCGGTGTCACCGGTGCCGTCGCCATCGCTGTCCTTCACACGCAGGATGCGGTCGCGCTCGGCGAGGTAAATCCAGCCCTCGGGGCCGCATTCGACATGCATCGTGGCATCGGTCTTGTTGTAGAAGACGCGGCGGTTTTTGCCGTCGGCATCGAAAACGAGAATCTCATCGTGCTGCGGGCCGTCGTAGCCTTCTGGCCGATGATGCGTGTGGCTTGCGGCGAGCCAGATGCGTCCTTTTTCATCGACATCAATGCCGGTGGGCGTGACGAGATCGGGATGCTCGGCGAGCAGCGTCAGCTTCACGCCGGGCTTCAGCGTTTTGATCTGCGGATCGAGATTGGTGGGAACGACGGGAGCCTTTGGCAGCGGGCCTGATTGGGCGAGTGCTGCAAGGGGGAGGAAGGCGAGAAGAAGGGAGCGGTGCATGAAGAATGAGAATACGGACACACACCGCCCGCTTTGCGTCGGCGGCCTGCTTTGTGCTGGCGCGCTGAATCTCAGTAGGTGGCGCGGCCGCCGGAGAGATCAAAGACAGCACCGGTGGTGAAGGAGCAATCCTCGGAGCAGAGCCAGGCCACGAGCGCGGCGGCTTCCTCCTTTTTGCCAAAGCGTCCCATGGGAATCTTCGAGAGCATGTAGTCGATGTGCGACTGCTGCATCTGCGCGAGGATGTCCGTGGCGATCACAGCGGGCGTGACGGCGTTGACGGTGATGTTGGAAGTCGCGAGTTCTTTGCCGAGCGATTTGGTGAGCGCGATGACGGCAGCCTTCGATGCGCTGTAGTGCGCGGCGTTGGGATTGCCCTCCTTGCCTGCGATGCTGGCGATGTTCACGATGCGGCCGTGGCCGTTCTTGATGAGATGTGGCACGACACTGCGGCAGCAGTAGAACGGGCCGTTGAGGTTGATGTCCATCACGCGTCGCCAGTCAGCGGGATCAATCTCCCAGGTCTTTGCGTTGCCGCCGGTGATGCCGGCGTTGTTCACCAGGATGTCGAGCTTGCCGAATGCCTGCACCGTGGCCTCGGTGGCAGCCTGAACGGAAGCGAGGTCGGCGAGATCGACAGTGGCTGTGTGCACGGTGCCCTGCGCACTCATCTCGGATGAAGCCTGCGCGAGTGCTGCCGCGTCCACATCCCAGAGCGAGACACGGGCGCCGGAGGCGAGCAGGCGTTCGGCGATGGCGCGGCCAATGCCACGCGCGCCGCCAGTGATGATGGCATTGCGATTGTTGAGGTCGATTTGATTCATGGGGAAAGAGTGGTGCGGAGGTTAGAGACGTCCGAGCTGCTGTGTGGTGAGGCCGCCGTCGATGACGATGATTTCGCCGGTGATGTATTCCGCAGCGGGAGAGCAGAGGAAAGTGACGGCGCCGGCGCAGTCCTCCGCTTTGCCGACACGCCCGAGCAGGATTTTTTTCTCGTAGTGCTTGAGCAGATCGTGCGCACGGGACTCCATCCACACCGAGGTCAGTGGCGTTTTGATGAGTCCGGGCGCGATGCCATTGACACGAATGCTGTAGGGCGCGAGCGAGACGGCGAGCGAGCGCGTCATCATCACCAGGCCGCCCTTGCTCGTGTCATAGGCGACGCTGTCATTCTCCGCCTGGAAGCCGTTGGTGCTGGACATGATGACGATGCTGCCGGGCCGCTTCTGTGCGGTGAGATGGCGGGCAAAGGCTTGGGCCGTGAAGAACATCGTGCTGAGGTTTAGTTGCAGCGTGCGCTCCCAAAGCTCCGGCGTCATGTCGAGAAAGGCCGTGTCAAAGAAGCTGCCCGCGTTGCACACGAGGGTGTCGAGGCCGGGCTGTGCTTGGATGGCTTCCGCGACCAGGCGCGCTGGTCCGCCGGTCTCGCACAAATCGCAGGCGATGTAGTCGCAGGCTGCGGGCAGCTCCGCCGGACGCGCGCGGCGTCCGTGCGCGACGACGCGCGCGCCTGCGTCGTGCAATCCTTGGGCGATGGCGAGGCCGATGCCTTGAGAGGAGCCCGTGACCAGGGCGGCGTGTCCATCAAGAGAGAAGGCTTTCATGAGTGAGTTTGAGGTATTCGAGAGTGTTGGTGCCGGAGATGCGGGAGACGACGGAGGCGGGATTGGCCTTCAGCGCGGCCACTTCGCGCTCGTAGGTGCTGATGAGGCGAACGACCTGGCCGTTGATCTCCGCAGCGTAGCTGTAATACGGCGAATCACTGCCCCACATGAACTTGCGCGGGTAAGCGGCGGCGAGATCGGCAATGACACGCGCAGGATCGCTGTAGTCCGTATCAAAGCGCCGTGCGCGCGGCGCGATGTAGGGCAGATCCTGCACCGCGCCTTCGCAGTGGATGCAGTGCGCGGAGCAGTCGAACCAGGTGTTGGGCAGTTCGTTGACGCGGTCGAGGCACTCTTTGTCATAGCGGCAGGAATGCGCCAGACAGAAGCGCACGCGCGGATTTTCCTCGGCGATGTCGAGAATGTCCGACGCCTGGGCCCAGGGATCGCTTTCCGCCACGCTGGAGTGGATGAGGAAGGGGAGATCCCACTCCTCGGCCAGCTCCACAAACACGCGCCCGCTGTCGCGCAGATGCTTGATGTCCGCCTGCAGGATGGTGGTCTGCATTTTAATGCCATAGATGCGGTGCTCCTGGTGGAGCTTGCGCAACTCGACAGCCTGCGCGGCGGTGTTGCGCATGGGGTCAGCCATGACGAATGGCAGCATGCGTTTGCCCTCCTCGGGGAAGAGCGTGTTGATCTCACGCAGCAGGCGGCGGTTTTCAAACGCATAGGGCACGTCGTGCAGGCGACCCGGTCCCTCGCGTATTTCCCCGCTGGTCATGAAGGTGCTGAGGTCCAGCGCCGCGTGCATGACAAAGGGAAAGACGATCCAACGGTCGATGCCCAGCGCGCGGCCCTGATCGTGCATGGCCACGAGGTGCTGCGCATAGGGGAAGTCGCCGTGGAGATAGAAGAGCAGATCGGCGCCGACGTGGTTGTGGCAGTCGATCAGAGGTGGAGGAAGGGAGGTCGCAGACATGGAATGAGGTTGGCGTTGGCTCAAAGCTCCGTCCATGCGCCGGGAGTGGGCACGGGGTAGCGGCCTTGGGCGTCGCTTTTGATGGGAGGTTCGCTTTCGTAGGTGAGCTGGTCGATGCCGGGGAACCACTGGAAGTTGGACGCCATCGCCTCGTCCCAGGTCACGGTGCGGCCCATGTGCATGGCGGCGCGGCCCATGATGGCGGCGAGGTTCGACTGCGCAGCGCGCTTGCCTTCGTTGAAGGGCTTGTTCGTGCGGATGGCTTCGAGGAAGTCATTCCACTGGTTCTGCCAGACGGAGTGTTTCTCCTTCGGCGCGCGCCATTCGACGTTCTGCCGGGTGGTGTTTTGATCTTTGTAGATCATCACATCCGCCGCGTGCGTGTTGCCGGAGAACTGCGCGGCTTTTTTGCAGCCATGCACATAGGTGGCGAAGTGACTCTCCGTCTTCGCACTGTAGCGCACGGTGTGCGTGGCGCGTTTGCCGTCGGGGAAGGTCCATTCCACGCTGAAGGCATCGTGGTTCTGGCTGCAATCCGTGCTGTTGGGAATGCGTCCGCACACGCCCTGCGCGGAGACGGGCAGCGCATCATGCAGCCAGCACAGTTCGTCGATCTGGTGGATGTCCATCTCCGCCCACAGGCCGCCGCAGACCCAGAGGAATTTGGTGAAGTTGCGCAACTGCCACTCCAGTTCGCTCTTGTCCGCAGGTTTCGGTCCCAGCGGTCCCACAGGGCCCATGCGGTAGGCGCGGGTGTATTGCAGATCGCCCAGCTCGCCCGCACGCAGACGGCGGATGAGTTCCTCGCGGTTGGGCGAATGGCGGCACATGAGGCCGGCGGCGATCTTCACGCCTTTTTTCTCCGCCGCTTCGGACGCGGCGATCACGCGGCGCACACCGACGGGATCGGTGGCGAAGGATTTTTCCATGAACACGTTCACGCCGCGCTCCACAGCATACTCAAGCTGCGCCGGGCGGAAGCCCGCATAGCCGGTGAGCAGCACGATGTCGCCGGGCTTGAGGGTGGCGACGCGCGCCTTCACCAAGTCCTGGATTTCCTGGATCGTGCGGACGTTCGACAAAGTGATGCCGTAGATCTCTTCAAATCCGCCGCTGGCGGCGTGGA
>CALMTT010000551.1 GCA_937872615.1 uncultured Verrucomicrobiaceae bacterium
GAATGTGACCACCTATACCGCCGGCAACTTAACAGCTGGCACCACGTATTACTTTGTGCTTTGGAGCCAGAACTGCATAAATAACTGGTCGAGCATTTCAAACACGCTGTCCGTTTGGGCGGAAAACGATGTGGTGTCCCCATCCACCAGCACCCTGAGCGCAGGGCTTGGGGTGAATATGGGGGAAGTTAATCTTTCCTGGGCCTCGGCGGGGGACGATGGAGACGTTGGAAACCTGACGGGATCGTATTTTATCCAATACGCCACCTACACGGCTACTTGGAGTACCACCACCACGCCGACAAACGCACCCTGGAAGGCCTCCTCGCCATTCAGCTCCACAAAGGCAACCCCAACCGCGTCGAGATCAGAGAACTGAAGCTCAAAGTGCTGCCCGAGGCTGCGATGGTGCCGTTTGAGGCTGGGAAACTCTCTTCGGCCACGAAGATAGAGAAACCGAAGACCAGCAGACCGCAGGGCACGGGGCCAGTGGTGCCGGTGAAGAAGTGACGCAGTTTATCGAGCTTTCGTAACCACGATCTGATAAAATGGCAGGGTATCATGAAGCAGAACTCATTTTTCATCGCACACAGTTTGTGCCTGCTCGCTGTTTTGGCGGGATCTTTGAGCCACGCTGAGGAGCTGGCATTCGATGTCGAAAACCCCACCGTATTGAAACCCGGTGCGGTCTATAAGTTCAGCTTCAACCCCAAAAAGAAGGGCGACAAGGTCGATGTCAGACTTCACGCGAGCAGTGACTTAGGCCTAAAGACTGGCAACGGCGAGCCGTACGCACCGATTGATCGAATCACAGTGACTGCTTCGGACGGCACGGTCAGTAATTTGGCGTTTTCGCCGACGGATTACGGAACTCCAGAGATTCACATCGAAGACTATGATTGCGATGGGGACCTAGATTTCAGAGTGATCTGCGCTTGGGGCACCGGAGGCTCTTGGTATTCTTATTTTCGATGTGATGGAAACAAATTCGTGTCTTGGCAGGAACCTGAAGGCCTTGCGCTGAACACCCATATTTCAGATGGCGAAATCGCAGCTACAGGCCGCTCTGGACCTGAATACCACGCCACCTACTACGAGGTCAAAAACGGGCGTTTCAACAAGGTCCGTGTGGAGTCGATCAGAATGAAATCTTCACTGCCCGAGTTCAAAGAACTCAAAGACGATTCATTCATCGTAGCTGCCGTTACTGAGATATGGAAAGACGGACATCTCATCAAACGAACGGTGGAGCCACAATACAGCCAATAACCCAACTGCCTCCCATGCGCCTCCTCGCCCTCCTTTCCTCATTCGCCATTCTGGTTTCGTCATTCGCGGCAGCGGCTCCGCCGCCCAACATCATCATCCACTTCATTGACGACCTCGGCTACGGCGACATCGGGCCCTTCGGCGCGGTGAAGCAGAAGACGCCGCATCTGGATCGCATGGCGCGGGAGGGCATGAAGCTCACGTCGTTCTACGCCGCGCCGGTGTGCAGCGTGTCGCGGGCGCAGATCATGACCGGGTGCTATGGCGCACGCGTTTCCGTGCCCGGCGTGTATCCGCCCGGCAGCAAAAACGGGCTGCATCCGCAGGAGCACACCATCGCGGATCGCCTCCGGCCGCTCGGCTACGCTACACAATGCATCGGCAAATGGCACCTCGGCGACCAACCGGCGTTTTTGCCAACGAAGCAGGGCTTTGATCACTACCTCGGCATCCCGTATTCGAATGACATGCTCAAAACAGCGAGCGTGGACGGTCGCCGCGTTGTGCCGCTCGTGCGAGATGATCAAGTGGAGCGCCTGCTCGACGAGACAGACCAGGATCGCATCGAGGAAATCTACACCGACGAAGCCGTGAAGTTCATCCGCAGCACCCAATCAACGAAGAACGAAGAACCAGGCACCAAGAACACGGCGCAGCCCTTCTTCCTCTACTTCCCGCACACCGCCGTGCACACGCCCATCCATCCGGGCAAAGCCTTCCAGGGTAGCTCGCAAAACGGCCGCTTTGGCGATTGGGTGCAGGAGGTCGATGCCAGCGTCGGCCGCGTCTTCGACACGCTGCGCGAGCTGCAGCTCGACACGAACACGCTCGTCATCTTCACCAGCGACAACGGCCCCTGGCTCATCAAAGGCCCCGATGGCGGCAGCGCCGGTCCTTTGCGCGGCGGAAAAGGCAGCACCTGGGAAGGAGGCGTGCGTGTCCCCGCACTCGCGTGGTGGCCCGGCAAGATCGCACCCGGCAGCGTGAGCGATGCCCTCGCCGGCACCATCGACGTGCTGCCCACCTGCATGAAGATCGCCGGAGCCGAAGTGCCCGCGCAGCCCGTGATCGATGGCCGCGACCTCTCCCCGCTGCTCTTTGGTCAAAGCAAAGAATCGCAGCGCGAAGCGCACTACTACTTCTCCAGCTACAATCTCCAAGCCGTGCGCCAAGGCCCGTGGAAGCTCGCGCTCACCACGCAAAAAGAAACCATGGGCAAAGACGCCGCCGCCGATGCCTCCGAAAACCCACGCCTCTACCACCTCGATCAAGACATCGGCGAAAAGACCAACCTCGCCGCCCAGCATCCCGACATTGTCGCGAAACTCACCGCCCTCGCCGAAAAGATGACCACCGAGATCGGCGGTGAAGCCCCCAAGTCCCGCCGCCCGCCCGGCGAGGCCGAAAACCCCGTCACGCTCTATCCGACGAGCGACAAACCGAAGGCCAAAGACTCACCCAAAGCCTCTGCCAAGCCCGCCGACCTCTCCAAGCTCCAACCCGGCGACAAACTCGATGCCGACAAAGCCCCGCAAATCGCCGACACGCCCTTCACCTTCACCTGCGAGCTCACCACCGCGCAGCGCGATGCCATCCTCATCGCCCACGGCGGCGCCAGCACCGGTTACGCGCTCCATCTCAGCGGCGGCAAGCTCATCTGGGCCATCCGCCACGGCAAAACCCTCACCACCGCCCAGACCGACTACCCCGCCGACAACCACCCCCACCGCATCACCGCCACCCTCGGCAAAAACGGCCAGCTCACCCTCCAACTCGATCAAAACGAGCCCATCACCGCCACCAGCCCCGGCCTCATCCGCTCACAGCCCAAAGAAGACTTCTGCCTCGGCCACGACAACAAAGTGCCCGTGGCTACTTACACCGCGAAGGGGAAGTTTGAGGGGGGGATTGCTAATCTTGTCATTCGATAAGGACGTCACAGATTCAGACCATGAGTTCAGCCAATCCATTTCGCTTCCTTGCCTTCACAGCTCCGTTTGTGATCGTCAGCATGCTTTCAAGCTGTGGCACCATTTCCAACGAGGTGCCCGACATTGATGTGCAAATAAGCGATGCGTTTGATCACAAACAGACCCGCGCAAAGTTCAAAACGGGCGATTTTCTGGTCAACAGTCCTCCATACATCATCAAAGCCAAGGTGCCGACCTCGCGTATTGAGGGAGAGTGGGGCAATCCAAATCCTGCCAAGTATCCGTTCGATCATCGTTGGAGGATTGATGTGGAGTTCACTGACGCCACATCGACTGCCCAAGCTATCGCGAAGGCCACCAGCGGCTACGACGCTGGCTTGGATCGTGACCATAACTACATGTTTGCTCGCTTTGAGCGGAAACAGTTCAAATGGGGCAA
>CALMTT010000552.1 GCA_937872615.1 uncultured Verrucomicrobiaceae bacterium
GTGGCGGCCCGTGTGGCGCGGCTGCATCCGCTGGCGCTGCTGCCCGAAGACCGGCGCGGCGGAGGTGCTAAGGACATCGGCGATGCTCACGAGCGCCGGGGCCGCGAGGAACTGCGGGCGGCACTGGCTGCTGCCATCCCGGCGGCCCTCGATTCGGCCCAAGTGGAGGGTGAAGAATCTACAGAATCCGCAGAACTGCCGACGATGGCGGGGCATTCTGCTGATTTTGCAGATTATGCGCCGGAGGATTCGGCCCAAGACGAGCCTTTCCCGCTCAATTGCCTGCCGGGAGTGGCCGGTGAAATGGCGCGGCAGGTGGTCATGGCGGCGCTGGTGCCGGATGTGCTGGCTGGGATGAACGTGCTCGGCATCGTGTCTGCCGCCATCGGCCCGGGGCTGGAAGTAAACAGCGGCGGCGACCGGCGGACGCGTGGCAATTTGTATCTGATGCCGGTGGCAGCGAGTGGCACGGGCAAGGGGCAGTCGCATGGAGCCATTGCGGAACCGTTTCAAAAGCGAGAAGCGGCACGGCTGGAGGAGTGGCGGCAGCATGACCGCCCGGAGGCATGCGCCAACAAGGCGATTGCCGAGGCGAGGCTGGCAAAGCTGACCACGACCGCCAAGGGCACGCTGACCGCGGAGCAAAAGGCGGACTTGCTCCGCGAGCTGAAGGAGTGTCATGCCGAGATCGAGCGGGCCGAGCGAAATCTGCGGGAGCCTGCATGGAGCACGGAGCAGGCGACGAAGGAGGCTATCGAATCGCTGTTTGCAACGAGCACGCGGGAAACGCTGGCTAGCCTTTCTGATGAGGCACGCGGCGCGGTGGATGTGCTGATGGGCCGCTATCGGGAGAGCACGGATGAGAGCATTTTTTGTCAGGCGTATTCAGGCGGGCCGGTGAAGATTCACCGCAAAGGCTCGCCGCCCGTGGTGCTGGCGCGGCCCTGTCTGGCGCTGCTGTGGGCGCTGCAACCGGACAAGCTCCGCGAGCTGCTGGAATCACCGGCGATGAGTGACAGCGGGCTGATGCCTCGCTTCTTGATTGCCGACACGAAGGCACAGCCGCAGAAGGAGCCGGAGGAGCGCCACTGCATCGACGAGCGGGTGAAAACCGCGTGGGCGGCGCTCATTGACGATTTGCTCGACACCTACCACGAACCGGATGCGAAGGCGCACACGATCCAGCCGGAACCCGAGGCGGCGAAGATGCTGCGGGAGTATCGAAACGAGATCGTGGACCGCATGAAGTCCGACACCGGCGGCGACCTCGCCGACGTGAGCATTTACGCGGCGCGATGGGCGGAGAACGCATGGCGGCTGTGCGTGGTGCTGCATGCCGCTCTGCATGGGGAGGACGCATGGCGGGAGAACCTGGCACCTGATACTGCCGCGAAGGCGCTGCGGCTGATGCGCTGGTTTTCAGAGCAGCAACTCCGACTGCTGGCCGCTGGCCGTGAGGACAAGCTCACGAAGCGGCTGGAGAAGCTGCGGGAGCTGCTGGCGCTGAAACCGGAACGGCAGTGCAATCTGAGCGAGCTGGAACGTCGCCACGCTTTCACACCTGCGGAGGTGCAACGGCTGGCTGCTCAATTCCCCGGCGTGCTGGTGATCGAGAAACTTTCCACCGGCGGCAGCGGCAGGCCGCCCGTGGTCGCAAGACTGCTGCCGGAACCCAAACCACGATGAACCACGACGAAAATAAAAGTAGCAACGAAATGGAGGCCCTGCGCTCCGAACTCCAACGCACACGCGGCTTGCTGGATACCGCCCTCGACCGGCTCAAAGCTCAAGAAGAGCAGACCGGCAATCTGTGGGAGGTGCTGGCCGTGATGTGGGAAAGACACAGAATGGCAGAGAGAACAGCAGCGAAACGTGATCCCAAAGAAGCCGTTAGCGATGAGGAGAGCGCACTCTTTTTCGGCCACCTTCGGGTCATGCTGGGCATGGTCGAACACGAGAAGAAACTCCGGCAGGTTTGGGAAGGGATGCTGGCGGCCAAAAAGTAGGACTGCCGGAGCACCTGAACGAATGACGGCTGTGCTGGCTTCGCTGGCGCAGCCTTTTCTTGTTCTGGTGATGGCAATACGAGAGTTCGCCCTTT
>CALMTT010000553.1 GCA_937872615.1 uncultured Verrucomicrobiaceae bacterium
ATCCTCATATCACCGCCGAGCCGCAAAAGACCGGCTGGCCGCTCACAGCCGAAGAACGGGCCTACGTCACCGAAAAGGCGGAGCACGACCGGCGACCGGGGCGCGAGTCGAACAAGCATCTGCCGCAGCTCTGGCCTCAAGTGCCGAGCGCGGGGCATTTCGGCGGAGACTCTTGGCTGAAGCTGCACGAGGCGCATGTGAAGACCGTGCAGGCGAATCAAGGCCCCATCGACGTGCTGCTCGTCGGCGATAGCATCACGATCCAGTGGGGTGAGTCGTGGAAGAAGCACTTTCCAGATCTGAAAGCCGTTAACATCGGCATTGGCGGCGACAAAACGCAGAACGTGCTCTGGCGTCTCGATCACGGTGGCGTCGAGGGACTTCAGCCGAAGGCCATCGTGCTCATGATCGGCAACAACAACATGTTCTTCACTCCCGAGACCGGCATCGATGCTGCGGCGAAAGGCATCGAGATGTGCGTGAAGAACCTGCGCGAGAAGTTCCCGGCCGCGAAACTTATCCTGGCCAAGATTCTGCCCGCTCATGCGCCGGGCAATCGTTTCTACGAGGACATCAAGAAGACCAACGCCGCCCTCGTTGCCCTGAAGCTCGACAACGACCCGAAAGTGAGCCTGCTCGACCTCACCTCCGATTTCACGAACGGCGATGGGACGATCAAGAAGGAGCTTTTCACTCCCGATAACATCCATCTCTCGCCTGCGGGCTATGCCGTGTATGCAGAGCGATTGAAGCCGCTCCTGGCCGGGCTGACCGCTGCCGCAAAACCACAGACTCGCGAGCAGTATTTGCTTCTGAACTACTCCACCTCTCTGCACACGCCAAATCAGGCGCACGACATGATGAGTTATGTGCGCGACACCTTCGGCGTGGCGAATCGCACCTCGCGGCTCAAGGCCGGGCTCGCGATCATTTACACGCCGGAGGAGCAGGTGAAGGAATCGGCAGCGAGGTTGCGTGCCGATCTCGCGCTCGCGCAGCAGATGGAGGTGCCTGTTTTGATCCAGGTCGATACTGAGAACTGGCTGCCGGAATCGCTGACGAACTGGTTTGATCCTGCCAAGCCGGGCTTTGATCCGAGCAAGGTGAATGACGTCGAGTGGACGGGCTGGACGCCGGATACGGCGGTGAAGCTCTGCTGGCGAAACTGGGGCACAGTCGTGCGTGTGGGGCCGCATCCGAACCTGCTCAGCCCTCGATTCCAGGCCTGGGAGAAGTCCATTTACGATGCGCTCGCTCCGGTGGTCGTCGAATGGCTCGCCGCGCTGCCTGCGGAGAAGCAGTGGCTCTTTGTCGGCTGGAAATGCGGCTGGGAGACAACGCCGAACAGCCAGTATGCCTACTTCAAGAACGGCAACAGCTACCTCACACGCACCGACAACCCAAAATGGATCGACGCTGACAAACAACTCATCGGTTACAACGCCGCACGCACCGGCGGGTTCCAGACGAGCGGCGAACTCAGCTATGAGCACACCTACGATGTCTTCATGAAGATCATCGGTGCGCATTTGAGCTTCCTCGCGAAGACCGCTCGGTCGCTCGGTCTCCCGCGTGAGAAGCTGTTCGCGCACACCATCGCGCAAGGCGTGGATCGGTATAACATGGAGTCGCAGTTCAATGCCGACAGCAATCCCTCGCCGTCCTTCTACGGCAAGCCGATCACCTCGCTCCGCGACAACCCCAGCTTCATGCGCTGCCTCGCCAAGGCTCGCACCGAACTCGGTGCCACAGGCTACGGCATCGGTGAGTTCGTCTTCGGCGCCAAGGACTATGAAACCTGGCATCGCTGGTTCACCGAGAAACTCGCCGCAGATCCCGACCTCATCTTTGCCGCGCTCTACAACTACGACACCATGCGCGGCCACGCGGAGATTGAGCGATCTCTGCTGGATGCGATGAAGAAGGCTCCGAATTGATTCCCCATGCACCGCACCCTCACAGTCCTCACCGCCTTCATCTTCGCCTCCTTGGCCGCACATGCTGCCGAGCCGCCGCACATTCTTTTGCGCGAGGCGCTCCAGTTTGAGAACATCGGCGACAGCGGGCGCGTGCCGGGGACGCTGCGGCTCATCCGCGAGCATTTGCCGGAGGCGGAGGTCACGCTCTGGCCGTGGCAGCTTCACCAGGAGCGCGAGAGGGAGTTGTTCCTCCGCGCCTTTCCAAAGCTCCGCATCGTCAACGGCGAGGTGGACGAGTCCGGCAAGGCCAGCACGGCGGAACTCGCCGCCGCTTGGAAGGACGCGGACATCCTCATCACGCCAGGGCGTCATGCGCGATTCTTCACCGCTTGGGCAAAGACGGGCAGACCCTACGGCTTGTTCGGCTCCGCCTTCGATCCCGTCACGCATCGTCGCAACCTGCCGGATGGTGGCACGCTGGCGGAGCTGGGGGCCGCTATCGAAAAGCTGCCGTCCGGGCACTTCGATCAGCTCTTCAAGTCCCGTGAAATCTACGACGGCGCGTCCTTCATCTTCGCCCGCGACACGCTGTCGCTTCGCTATTTGAAACAGCAGAACCTCCGCCCGTCCGTGCTGGAACTCGGGCTCGACGGCACCTTTGGCATCGCCGTCCGAGATGAAGCGCGTGCCACACGCTGGCTGCGGCGCATCGGCGTGGAGGAGGGGAAGTTCATCTGCGTGCTCCCGCGCCTGCGCTACACGCCTTACTATCAGGTGCGCCAACTCCCGCGCGATGAATCCGACTACGAGCTGGATGCCGTCAATGCCAAACACGCCTCCCGCGACCACGCCCCGCTGCGCGACCTCATCACGCTCTACGTCCGCGAGACGGGTCACAAGGTGCTGCTGTGCCCCGAGATGACCTACGAGATCGCCGTCGCGAAGGAGCACCTGCTCGACCCGCTGCCCGCCGAAGTGAAAACGCACGTTCTTTGGCGCGACACCTTCTGGCTCGCCGACGAGGCCGCGTCCGTCTATGCCCGCGCCACGGCCATCGTCAGCGCGGAGTGCCATTCGCCCATCATCGCGCTCTCTCAGGGCACCCCGGCCTTCTACGTCCGCAACCCCACCGACACCGTGAAGGCCCAAATGTTTGCCGACCTCGGCCTCGGCGACTGGGTCTTCGAATGCCGCCACACCACCGGCCAGCAGCTCTGGGAGAAACTCAAACCGCTGCACGAAGACCGCACCGTCGCCCGCGCCCGAGTGCAAGAGGCGATGACGAAAGCCGCCGCGATTCAGAAACGCATGGTCGAAGTGCTGGTAGAGGCCGTGGCGAAAGGCCGTTCCAAGTGAGTCACTGTTCATCCATCTAGCCATCGAAAAGACAAACATGAGATTCACACTCGCCTTCGTCGCCGCCCTGCTCCTTGCATCATTCACCGCTCTCCACACCGCCGAGCCCATCCGCGTGCTAGTTTGGGATGAGCAACAACCGCAACAAAAGGAGGGCTATGGCGCACAGTTCCTCGGCGAGACCATCGCCGCACATTTGGCGAAGCAGCCCGGACTTTCCGTGAAGAACGCGAAGCTCGATGACACCGAGCAAGGACTCAGTGACGCGGCGCTGGATGCCACCGATGTGCTCATCTTCTGGTGTCATCGCCGCGTGAAGGACCAGGACGACGCGCGCATGGAAGCTGTGGTGAAGCGGGTGATGGAAGGGAAAATCGGCTTCATCGGGCTGCACTCCACGCATTGGGGGAAGCCCTTCGTGCGGCTCATGCAGGAGCGGGCAAAGGTGGATGCCGTCAAGGCGCTGCCCGAAGCCGAGCGTGCCACCGCGAAGTGGGAGTTCCTCAACGAAGCGCCGTATTACAAGGGCGTCGGTCGTGCAGCCCGCATCACGCCCTTTGCCGAGAAGGGCGCAGGCAACGTGTGGAAGCTCACCCTGCCAGCGTGCGTCTTCCCCGTGTATCGCAACGACGGAGCGCCCTCGCATGTCACCACGCTGCTGCCGCAGCATCCCATCGCCGCTGGTCTGCCCCCGCAGTGGGACATCCCGCGCACGGAGATGTATGGCGAGCCGTTTCATGTGCCGCCGCCGGACGAGGTCGTGTTCGAGGAAAAGTGGGACAAGGGCGAGCACTTCCGTAGCGGCTGCGTGTGGAGCGTGGGCAAAGGCCGCGTGTTCTACTTCCGCCCCGGCCACGAGACCTATGGCATCTTCCAGCAAACCGAGCCGCTGCGCGTGGTGGAGAATGCTGTTCGCTGGATGGCTAAGAAAGACACTCCATGAAACAGACCTTCGCACTCATCACCGCCCTGCTGCTCGTGCCGCTGGCCGCGCTGCACGCCGCAGACACCCGCTACGCACCGGACTGGGCCAGGATCGCTCCAAAGCGGGTCATTAAGCACTCAAACACGCGGAATGACACACTCGCCAATGCCATCGCCGCCTTGCAACCCGGCGACAAGCTGGTCATCGCCGCAGGCACTTACAGTGTGGAGCGCACGTGGGACATCGGTATCAGCGGCACAGCGGAGGCACCGATCTGGATCGTGGCGGAGGAAGGGGCGCAGGTGATTCTCACCCGTCCGGATGACAAGCAGAACGTGCTCAATCTCGGCCAGAACGCGCCAGTGCATCATCTCTGCCTGCGCGGTGTGGAGATCACGGGCGGCAGTCATGGCTTGCGACTCCACCAGTGCAGCGAGGTGTGGATTGATCAATGCCACATCCATCACACCGGCGCGGTGTGCCTGAGTGCGAACAGCGCGAACACGCGCCGCCTTTTCCTCACGCGCAATCATCTCCACCACGGCGGCGGCCACGGCGAGGGCATGTATCTCGGCGCGAACCACGGCGAGTTCATCATGAGCGAGAGCGTCATCGCCCTGAACCACATCCACGACTGCACCGGCTCGCAGGGCGACGGGATCGAGGTGAAGCAAGGCTCGTGGGGCAATCTGATCGCGGAGAACGACATCCACGACACGCAGTATCCCTGCATCACCGTGTATGGCACTGCCGGGAAGCCCGTGAACATCATCGAGCGCAATCTCTGCCGCCGCAGCGCCGACAGCGCCATGCAGGTGCAGGGCGAGGCCATCGTGCGCAACAACGTGCTCATCGGCGCGAAAGGTTCCGGTTTCGCCAGCACGGATCACCAGGGCCAGTCGCTGAACCTCCAAGTCATCCACAACACCATCATCAACACCGGCGATGCCTTCAAAGGCGGCTCATGGAATGCCCGCGAGGGCATGGTCCTCGCCAACAACATCCTCTACTCCCGCGACAAAAGCGCGATGAACTTCCAGAAAGGCAAAGAAGGCGTGACCATCACCGGCAACGTCGTCCTCGGCGATGCTCCCAAGCAAGGCACCATCCCCGGTCGCAGCCTGGAGGACTTCGTGAGCCTGACTTGGGACGGCGAGAAACACGACGCCACACCAACCGCTGAAGCTCCCTTTGACCACGCGGATGCGAAACGCCTCCTCGACACCGATTTCGCCGGGAATCCCCGTCGGAAACCGACCAGCGGCGCAATGGCGCGATGAACCCCATGACACCGTTTGCATGATGAAGCTTTCCCATTGCACCGCGTTGCTGATCTTCGCCGCCGGACTGTCACCCGCCGCGGACCGCCCGCATGTGCTGCCCACCGTGCGCACGTTCATGAACTTCGGCGGTGATGCGGAGTGGATGCGGGACAAGATCGATCTCACCTTCCGCCTTCAGGCGAAGCAAGGCCGGAGCGGGATGCTGGCCATCCGCTACGCGCTGGTTTGCACGATGATCGAGCCCTCGGAAAAGGCGGACGCCTTGCGGAAATGGTGCGCGGAGCAGGGCTTCGACTATGAGGACTGCTTCAACCATTTCGCGGAGGATACAAAGGTCACGCTGCATGTCGGCTCGGAGAATGCGGCGAGCCCACGGCAGACGCGAATCATCCCCGGCTGGGACGCGCGGAACGACACGGATCGCGATGGACGCGTGAGCGATGCAGAGTTTGCCTCGCGCCCCAACGCCAAGGCCAGCGCGAGACAGCGCCGCGAGGCCCGTGTGCCAATCTATTACTGGGGGCCGCCTGCGGATGATTTTGTCATGAATGTCGGTTTCACAGGCTATCAGCGCTTCATCGCCGAACATCACGCGCCGGCAGAGGCGGCAGGATGGGACGGGATTTTCTTCGACACGGTGCCGAGGGATGTCGCGGGTCCGGGTCGCGGCGCGGCGGTGGTCGAGTATCCGCGCCAGGGACTGGAGGCGGACCGCTGGCAGCGCGATTTGCAGCAATTGTTTGCCGGGGTGAAACGGCAGCAGCCCGGAAAACTTTTCGTCGCCAATGGCTGGGAGGCTGATCCGCTCGTGGTGGACGGTTTTCAGCAGGAGAACTGGCTGAACCTTGCCACCCCGGCCCATGAATGGCGGCGGCGCATCGACCTCGCCAGGCAGCATGATCGCCTAGGACATGTGCAGTTACTTCAATACAACCCGGTGCATCAGGCGCGGCTCGTGGAGTTCGGAGCGAAGCTGCCGGGAGTGAGCCGCGAGCGCGACCAGCTTTTCGGACTCGCCTCGTATCTCATGGCGCATGGCGGCAGCACTTACTTCGGCTTCGGACTGCACCCGTATGATCGCGTGACGGAGCTATGGTTTGACGCGGTGCGTGTCGATCTCGGTGAAGCCCTGGGCGAATCCCGGCCTTGGGAACCGCAGTCTGCCGGAGTAGCCGAAAACAGCCCCAATCTGCTGCACAACGGATCGCTCGACTCGCTCGCGGAGTGGCGTTTGTCCGACGGCGTCACCCTGGATGCGGGCGAGAAGCACGAAGGCGGCGCGAGTCTCCGCATCGACAGCGCTGATGCCAAAGCCATCCGCATCCACAGCCAAAACGTGACTCTAAAGCCGCGGACGGGCTACACCCTGAGCGCCTGGATCAAAACCGCCAACGTGCGCGGAAACATCGGAGCGCAGATTTACCCTTACGATTTCACCAAGGCAGCCACCGCCCCCGTGGAAATGCTCACCGTCACCGGCACGACTCCCTGGACGCGCCACAAGATGACCTTCACCACCGCCGATGATGCCGAGGGGCGCATCAGCTTCCGCATTAGCGAAGCTCTCGGCACCGCATGGTTCGATGATCTGCGCTTGACCGAGGGCACGGCGGCACCTCGCCCGCCCGTCTTCGTGCGTGAGTTCAGCAAAGGCATCGTCCTGGTCCGTCCCGCCGTCGGCATGGATTTCAGCGACGCCACCGCACTGGAGATTCCAT
>CALMTT010000554.1 GCA_937872615.1 uncultured Verrucomicrobiaceae bacterium
GAAACGGCAAGGCGATCGCCGTCGAGCTGCCCGAGGAGGCGCACAAGCCGATGTGGAAGGTGTTTGCAGCGCAGTTTGCCAGTCCGCTGATCTACATCCTCTTCGTCGCGGCGATCATTTCGTTCGCGATGGGACATGCGAGTGATGCGGTGGTCATTCTCGTCGTCGTTTTGATCAATGCGGTCATCGGCGCGGTGCAGGAAGGCCGCGCGGAGCATTCGATGGCGGCGCTGCGGAAGCTCTCATCGCTCAAAGTGCGTGTCGTGCGGGATGGTCGTGAAGGTATCATCGAGGCGCGTGATCTCGTGCCGGGGGATGTGCTGCTGCTTGCGGCGGGGGATCAAGTCGGCGCGGATGCCCGTTTGCTCGAAGCGGCGGCGCTGGAGGCCACCGAAGCGGCGCTCACGGGTGAATCGCTGCCGGTTTTGAAGCACACGGAGCCGCTGCCGGAGGAGTCGGGGCTCGGCGACCGCAAAAACATGATTTACTCCGGCACGCATCTCACCGCAGGGCGTGGAAGAGCCGTCGTCGTCGCCACCGGATTGCAAACGGAGGTCGGCAAGATCGCCCGCATGACCGCGACGGCGGAGGAGCCGAAGACGCCGCTCGAAACACGCCTCGCGCAGTTCGGGCAATGGCTCGTCGCGGCCAGCATCGTTCTCTTTGCGCTCGTGCTGGCCTTTGGGCTCATGCGCGGCATCGAGTTCGTGAAGATCTTCATGGTCGCCATCAGCCAGATGGTGTCGATGGTGCCGGAAGGGCTGCCGGTGGCGATGACCATCGCGCTCGCGGTCGGCATGCAGCGCATGGCGCGGCGTGGCGCCATCGTGCGTCGCCTCGCGGCGGTGGAGACGCTCGGATCGACGAGCATCATTTGCAGCGACAAAACGGGCACGCTCACGAAAAACGAGATGACCGTCACCACGCTCGTGTTGCCGGATGGCAGACGCATCGAGGCCACAGGTGCCGGTTATTCGCCCGAAGGTCGCCTGCTTCATGATGGCCAAGAGCTCGACGATCCCGCGCTGCGCCGTCTTTTAGAAGCCTGCGTGCTTTGCAATGATGCGCAGCTCGTGCCGCCGGATGCCGAGGAAACCCGCTGGCGTGCGCTCGGCGATCCCACCGAGGCGGCGCTGCTCACCGTGGCCCTCAAAGGCTGCGTCGAGCCCGAGACGCTGCGCAAAACGCATCCACGTCACGCCGAGCTGCCCTTTGACTCCGCCACGAAGATGATGGCCACGCAGCATGGCAGCCGTGTCCTCGTCAAAGGTGCGCCGGAGTGTCTGCTGCCGTTTTGTGATGCTCAACCGGTCGATTTGGCGAATGAAATGGCCGCGCAAGCTCTTCGCGTGCTCGCGGTCGCGGAACGCGAAAATCTGCCAATCGACGAGAAAGCCGGCTTCGAGCCGTTTCGCGGGAAACTGCGTTTTTTGGGCCTGTTGGGCCAGATGGACCCGCCGCGCGATGAAGTAAAAAGCGCCGTCGCGGAGTGTCTCGATGCCGGAATTCGCCCCGTGATGGTCACCGGCGATCACAAGGCCACCGGACTCGCCATCGCGACCACGTTGGGCATCGCGAGACCGGGAGATATCGCAGTGGATGGCAATGAGCTCGAATTCATGCCGGAGCAGGACCTCCGCGCGAATCTCGACCGCATCTCCGTTTTCGCCCGCGTGCATCCGGCGCAGAAGCTACGCATCGTCGAGGCCTTCCAATCGCAAAAACACGTCGTCGCGATGACCGGCGATGGCGTGAACGACGCCCCGGCGCTTGCCACCGCCGATGTCGGCGTGGCCATGGGCATCACCGGCACCGAGGTGGCGAAGGGCGCGGCGAAGATCGTCATCACGGATGACAACTTCGCCACCATCGTCAAAGCCGTCGAGGAAGGCCGGCTCGTGTATCAAAATCTCAAGAAGGTGGTGCTCTTCCTCTTCGCCACCAGCATCGACGAGGTCGTCGTGCTGCTGCTGGCGCTGCTGTGCGGCTATCCGCTGCCGCTCGCGGCCGTGCAGATCCTTTGGATCAACATCGTCACCGAGGGCACCGTGACCGTAAACCTCATCATGGAAGACCTGGAGGGCGATGAAATGCGCCGCAAACCCACGCCCATGGGCGAGCCGCTCATCACGCGGGCGATGTGGCAGCGCATGGCGCTCATGGTCAGCACCAGCGTGGCCGCCATCTTCGGCTTCTTCATCTGGCGACTGCAAAGCGGCGTGCCTTTTGAACTCGTGCAGACGGAGACCTTCACGCTCGTGGCCGTCACCCAGTGGTTCAACGTCCTGAACTGCCGCAGCGCCACGAGATCGAGCCTCAGCCTCGACGTGTTGAGGAACCCCTGGCTCATCGGCGGCCTTGTGCTCGGGAACCTGCTCCACGTCCTCGTCATCTACACCGACACGCTCAACCACATCTTCCACACCGTGCCCATCCCGCTGGCGGACTTCTTCCTCCTCGGCCTCATCGGCAGCAGCGTCCTGTGGGTGGAGGAACTGCGGAAGTGGTTCGCGCGTCGCGGAACACACTGCTCAAGCCCACGCTAGGCGAGCAATTCCGAGACGACACGGGCGTGAGCATTCTCGACGAGGACCTGATCGGTGCCGTTGCGCTTGTAGCTTAGCTTTTTCGGGTCGAGGCCGAAGAGGTGCAGCAGGGTGGTGTGGTAGTCGTAGTGGTTCACGACGTCCTTCACGGCGTGGTGGCCGAACTCGTCGGTCTCGCCGTGCATGTGGCCGCCTTTGAAGCCGCCGCCAGCCACCCACATGCTGAAGCCGTAGGTGTTGTGATCGCGGCCGACGGTTTTACGATCCTTGGCTCCGGCGCGGTTTTGAATGACGGGCAGGCGTCCCATCTCGCCGCCCCAGTGAACAACGGTGGTGTCGAGCAGGCCGCGTTGCTTCAAATCGGTGACGAGGGCCGCGGCGCCTTGATCGACATACAAACAGGCGGCGGGCAGGCCGGTGAGGATGCTGGAGTGGTGGTCCCAGGTTTGATTCCCGGTGAAGAGGGACACAAAGCGCACGCCCCGCTCGACGAGACGGCGGGCGATGAGGCAGCGGGTGCCAAACTCGGCCGCGGCCGGGTTGTCGATGCCGTAGAGCTTCTTGGTGGCGGCGCTTTCTTGCGAGATGTCGAGCGCCTCCTTGGCCGCGGTTTGCATGCGGGCGGCGAGTTCAAAGGACTGAATGCGGGCCTCGAGATCGGCCTCACCGGGGCGTGCCTCCAAGTGCTCGCGATTGAGGCGCTGCACGAAGTTGAGGTAACGGGACTGCGCCTCGCCTTTGAGGCTCAGCGGCGCATCGAGGTTCGGGATGCGCGGCTCTTTGGGACGGATGACGGTGCCTTGGAAGAGGCTGGGGAGCCAGCCGTTGCTCCAATTGTCCACGCCGAGCACCGGCACGCCGCGTGGATCGGTGAGGGCGACGTAGGCGGGCAGGTCCTGATTTTCGCTGCCGAGGCCGTAGGTGATCCACGAGCCGAGCGTGGGCCGGCCGCCGGTGACCTGGCCGTTCATGAGGGCGTAGATGCTCTGGCCGTGGTTGTTCACGCCGGTGTGCATCGAGCGGATGAGCGTCACATCGTCCACGATGCGGGAGAAGTGCGGGAGCAGATCGCTCACATCCATGCCGCACTGGCCGTGCTTTTTGAACTTCCACTGCGGCCCCATGACCTCGCGGCTGGCGCCGGCGGCATCGTCATACTTCACCTCGCCGGGGAATTCCTTGCCATCGAGCTTCATGAGCTCGGGCTTCGGGTCAAAGAGGTCCATGTGGCTGGGGCCGCCCTGCATGAACATGGAGATCATGGCCTTCGCCTGGCCAAAGCCATGCGGCTGCTTCGGCTTGAGGTCGTAATGCGGTGCCACGGCCCGGTCCGAGGTGGCCAGCAGGCCCTGCTCCTGCAGCAGCGTGGCCAAGGCGATGCCGCCGATGCCGTAGGCGGAGCGGTTCAGGATGGAGCGACGGGTGTGGAGCATGGCTTTTCTACGGCGGTCAAAGCGGGCTGTTTGCGACGAAGATCAGCGGCCGGGCGGCGTTTTCATCCGGACCGCAATTGCCCAATGACAGCCCGTGAACGCAGGCTAGATAGCCGATGAAAAAATGACGAAGCCCGAATTACGAATGACGAATGATGAAAACCGTGTGGCCGATGGCAGCGGGACTCTGTCGTTTGTTTGTATGGTGCTGGCTGTAACCGCGCTGATGGCGGTCGGAGTGACTGTCATGTTCCTAATACACCGACATTGGCTCAATGAGTGGCTGCGGGGTTTGCTTGGCTTGGGACTCAAAGAACCAAGCACGGTGTTTATCTGGTTGGCCGTCTTTGAACTGGGAACCATATCCGCCGTCACCTTCGTGTTTGTCAGGCGAATGTTCGCCCCGCTCATTCGTCATTCCCGCCCGCACCAATGACCTTTCTCAACATCGCTCTGCTCGCGGGCGCGGCCGCTTTCCTGATCCCGCTGCTCATCCATCTGCTGAACAAGCGGAAGGTGGTCACGGTGCGCTGGGGCGCGATGCATCTGCTGCATGAGGTGATCCGCCAGAAGAAGCGCAAAATGAAGATCGAGCAGCTCCTGCTGCTCATCACCCGCGTGGCGATCCCCATCGTGCTGGCACTTTGCCTTGCCCGACCGGTGCTCACGGCGATGCGTTCGCTCGGCATGGGCAGTTCATCGCTCATTGTGATGCTCGATGACTCCTTTTCGATGCGTGCTCCGGCCGAAAAAACAGCCGTGGCAGGTGCCAGCGTGGCCGACACGGCACGTCACGACCTTCAGCAGATGACCGAGAGCCTTCCGAGCGGCTCCGCGGCGCAGGTGGTGCTCAGCGGCGGCTCGCCGCGCAAGCTGCTCGATCAACCGACCACTGCGCTCGATCTCGTGCCGAAGAAGCTCGCCGAGGTGCCATCGATGTCCGGCCCGGTTTCGGCCAATGATGCGTTTCAGGCCGCCACGAGCGCTTTGAAGGATGCGCCGAATGCGGCGCGTGAAATCGTCGTCGTGTCCGATTTCCAAGATGCCGACTGGAAAGCCATCGCCGACGGCGCGGCGCTCCCAGCGCTCGAAAACCTCTCGAAACAGGAGCCGAAGCCGCAAATCACGTTTTATCGCATCGGCAGCGATCTCGCGGAAAACCTCAGCATCGCCTCCGCGGACCTCTCCGCGCTCGTCGCAGCCGAAACGCAACCCATCGGCGTGCGCGTGCGCATCAAAAACCACGGCAAAAGGCCCTGGCAGGACATTCCCGTGCATCTGGAGGCCGATGGCACTCGACTGCGCACCGCACGTGTCTCACTCGCGCCGGAAGGCGAGGCCGTTTTGAGCTTCACGCATGCTTTTGACAAGGTGGGCGATCACTCGCTCTCCGTGCGCCTCGAAGGCGACAGCTTCAGCGATGACAATGCATTTCACAGTGTCGTGCAGGTGCGCAATCAGCTCGATGTGCTGCTCATCGACGGCAAGCCCGGCTCCACGCCGCTCGAAGGCGCGGCCGATTTCCTCGAGCTCGCCCTCACGCCGCACACCGCCGCTGCGAACTCGCTCAAAGACCTCATCCGCACCCGCAAAGTGGACCTGCGCAAGCTCCGCCGAGATGACTACAAAACGGCGGAGGTCATCATCCTCGCCGATTGCCAGCGCATTCAAGGCAACGACCTCGGGGAGCTCGACAAGTTCGTCAAAGCCGGTGGCGGCCTGCTCATCTTCGCAGGGCCGGAGATCGACATCGACTACTACAACCGCGAGCTCTTCCGCAAAGGCGAGGGCCTGCTGCCCGCTGCCATCAAAGGCATGGCCCGCGCCGAGATCGCCGACTCGCCCGCCCGCGTGCTCATGCAGCGCCTCACGCATCCCAGCGTGCTCTACTTCAACGACGCCCGCGGTGGCCGACTGCAGGATGCGGAGTTTCGCAGTTGGATCGAATTCGCCCCGCCGCCCAACGAAAACACGCAGCGCATCCTCAGCCTCGACCGCAATGCGCCGCTGCTCCTCGAAAAGAAACTCGGCCAGGGCCGCGTCATCGCCTGCGCCACCACCGCGAACGCTGAATGGACCAATCTGCCGCTGCAGCCCTTTTTTGTGCCGCTCATGCAGCGCCTCACCACCTACCTCGCCACTGAGGGCAGCGCACCCGCCTGGCAGCTCGTCGGCTCCACGCTGCTTGTGAACCTCGAAAAGGCCGAACTCGGCGCTGAATTCACCCTTCGCGATCCCACCGGACAGTCGCAGACTTTGAAGAGCCAGCAGGAAGGCGACAAAGTCTTCGTCCAAAGCCCGCCCATTACCCAGCCGGGCATTTTCGCCCTCCAACGCGTCGGAACCGACAAAACGACGCTCCTCGCCTTCAACACTGACAACACCGAAAGCGACCTCAAACCGCTCCCGGCCGATCAGATCAAAAAAATCGCCGATCGCCACGAAGCCGCCTTCGCCGACTCGCTGCAAAGCTACCAAGCCCTCGACCGCACCCGCCGCCACGGCAGCGAACTCTGGCAGCCCCTGCTCATCGCCCTGCTCATGCTCTTGTTCTTCGAAGTCCTGCTCCAGCAGCGCATCGCGCGGAGCTAGACGCGTGGCTTGCTTCATGGTTGGATGAGGCATGTGGAAAACCTTCATCCTCATCTTCGTCGCTCTCGGCATCGGTTTGCATGAACTCGACGCTCAGTCTTTGGCATCAAAACCCGCTGCGAAGATCACACAGACCATCGCGAAGGAACTCTCGGTGTTGACGCAAACGCTTCCAAGCTATGCCGTCACGCAAATGCCGGCGACGAAGGCTTTGGAGCATCTTTGGGTGAAGGCGATCGGACGGAAACCGGAGTCCATCCGCTTCCGCTGGATCTCAGAATCGACCCCGGAACGCCTGATCGACCTCGAATTGAAGGACATCCCCGTGATCGAGGCCATCGGTTACATTGCAGAACTTGCCAGTGCCCGCTGGCGGATCCGTGGCATCGATGGGGTGGCGCAGGCGTTTGAACTCGAAGCCATCCAAGTGGCTGACGACACGGATCAATGGGTGGCTGTGGCCTTGGCGGAGTTGAACGAAAAGGGAGCACAGAACCTCGGCTTGAAGGCTGGAATGGACTCGGAAGCGATTCTTGGGCGGCTTCGGGCCTATGGCGTGCGGATCGATCAGGAGAGACACGCCGCGGCGAGCTTCAATCCGCTTTCGGGTCAGCTTGCGGCCATTGTTTCGATCCGGGATGTGGAGTTCGTCAAAGCTCTCTGCCGTCTGGCCAACGCAGGCTTGCTGGTGCCGCGGTCTTGAAATGCCAGCTTGGTCTGCCGGAATGGTTGCCTCACAAGGATTCGAACCTTGAATAACAGATTCAGAATCTGCTGTGTTACCATTACACCATGAGGCAGCGGGTCGAGGGGCCGCGATAGTAGAAGGTCCGGCGCGGCTTTCAAGTGCTGGGACGGCCTTTTTTCAGTCCTTCCCGGTCAGTTCGGTGGCGTGGGCGCGGGTCTCGGCGGCGATCACACCGCTGAGACAGATCAGGCAGATGAGGTTCGGCAGGGCCATGAGGCCGTTCGCGGCATCGGAGAAGTCCATCACGGCGGCGGCGGGTTGCACGGCACCCACCAGCACCATGATGACCCACAGGATGCGGTAGGGTTTCACGGCTTTCGGGCCCATGAGGTATTCAGCGGCCTTTTCGCCGTAGTAGCACCAACCCAAGATGGATGAGAAGACGAAGGTGAGCAGGCCGAAAAGCAGGAAGATGGGGCCCACGGTGTGCAGGTCCTCGAAGGCCGCGTTGGTCAGGGCGCCCTTGGCCATGCCTTCCTTCCAGTGACCGCTGCTGACGATCACGAGGCCGGTGATGGCGCAAACGACCACGGTGTCCCAGAAGGTGGCGGTGGAGGATACGAGCGCCTGGCGCACGGGGTTCCGCGTCTGCGCGGCGGCGGCCACGATGGGAGCGGAGCCGAGACCGGACTCATTGGAGAACAAACCACGGGCGATGCCGGACTGGATCGCCTGCCGGATGCCCGCGCCCACAAAGCCGCCGACGGCGGCTTGGCCGGCAAAGGCTCCGTGCCAGATCTCGCTGAACGCGGCGGGCAGGAGGGCGGCATTTTTGATGAGGATCAAGATGCAGCCCAGAAGGTAGCCCACGGCCATGACAGGCACGAGCACCTCGCAGACGCGGGCGATGCTCTTCACGCCGCCAAGGATGACGGCTGCGGTGATCGCCGCCATCACACCGCCGGTCACCCAGCGCATGACGGCATCCGCCTCCGCGGTGGGTTTGATCCATTCCTTGAGCGTTTCGACGACCGCGTTGGCCTGGAACATGTTGCCGATGCCAAAGGCGGCTACGCAGGTGAAGACGGCGAACACGATGCCGAGCCATTTTTGCCCGAGACCGCGCTCCAAGGCATACATGGGCCCGCCCGCGTAGCTGCCATCCGGCATCTGGACGCGGTATTTCACGGCCAGCACGGCCTCGGAGTATTTGGTGGCGATGCCGAAGACGCCGGTGAGCCACATCCAAAAGACCGCGCCGGGACCACCGGTGGCCACGGCACCGGCCACACCGATGATGTTCCCCGCGCCGATGGTGGCGGCGAGTCCCGTCATGAGGGCGCCAAACTGGGACACATCGCCATCGCCTTCCTTTTTGCGGGACAGGGAGATCTTGATCGCCTGCGGCAGGAAGCGCTGGATGAAGCCCGTGCGGACGGTGAGGAAGAGATGCGTGCCGAACAGCAGAGCGATCAGCGGCACACCCCAAACGAACGACGACAGCTCAGCGGCGAATTTGGCAAAGTCCATTCTGCCCTTTAAGCGCCCGGCCTTTGATCCGCCAAGCACAAAAACGTGTCAGCCTCACTTTGAAGGAATCGCGGTGTTTTCGGCGGAAGAACTTGAAACAAACAGGCCCTCCGTGGTTCTATGCAGCGTCATGAAAGCGCTCCTCCTCTTCGTCCTCGTGTCCCTCTCGCTGACCTCCTGCTGGGTCTCGCCGCGTCGCAGTCCCTACAGCCCCGGCGGTCGCGCCATCACGCCGATGGAACGCCATGATCGCAGTGTGCTCAGTCCTGGAGGTCGAGCCATCACACCGCGTGAGCGTTACCACCGTCATCATTGATTTCTCCCACGCCAAACCTGCATGGCTGACGACGAAACGCATCTCTTCCGCACCTCCTGGGGCCTCTACGACGCTCTTTCCGAGAAGAACTACATGTTCCACCGCGAGATCTACGCGATCATCGCGGACATGCTCCGGCAGCGCCACCAGCAGGGCGGTTACTCGATGCTCGACCTCGGCTGCGGGAACACGCGTTTCCTCGCGCCCTGCCTGCATGCCGCGCCGCCGGCTCGCTACGAGGGCGTCGATCTCTCGCAGACCGCGCTCGATGAGGCGCGTGGTTATTTAAACGGTCTCGCCCATGTCACGCTGCGCTGCCAGGACATGCTGCAGGCCGTGCGTGAGTGCGGGAAAGGCTCGCTCGACACGCTTTTCTCCGGTTACGCCGTGCATCACCTCGATGCGGAGGAAAAGCAGCAGCTTTTCCATGCCAGCGCCGAGGGACTCGCGCCGGGTGGACGCTTTATTCTCGTCGATATCGCCCGTCAGGAGGGCGAGACACGCCAGCAATACCTCGACACCTACCTGCACACCATGCGCACGCAGTGGACGGCCGTGCGAGCCGAGGACATGGACGCTGCCTGCGCTCACGTGGCAGCCTACGATTTCCCGGAAACGGTCGCTGATCTCACGCGGATGGCCACTCAGGCGGGGTTTGTCGAGTCGCGGCTCGTCGATCGCTTCGCTCAGCATCATGTGATGGTGTTTCAGAAGGCGTGAACGCAGGGGGAAAGAGCCTCCGAGGGCCTCCCGTTAGGCTTCGCGCCCTCATGCGAACCCTCGCCACCACGCTGTTTCTCACCGCTGCCGCCTCCGCGGCGGACATGACGCATTTTGAGCAGCGCATCCGCCCGCTGCTCATCGAGAACTGCATCGACTGCCATGGCCCCGAGAAGCAAAAAGGCGGCCTGCGCCTCGATTCGCGTGCCGGCTGGCAGACCGGGGGCGATTCCGGCCCGGCCATCGAGCCTGGCAAACTGGATGCCTCCCACCTTTGGAAGGCTGTCAGCTACACCGATCGCGATTTGAAGATGCCGCCGAAGCGGAAACTCAAAGACAGCGAGCTCGCCGATTTGAAGCTGTGGATCGAAGGCGGTGCTCCCGATCCTCGCGAGGAGGTCGCTTCTGCCGCGGGCAAATCGAAGTCAGTGCGTGCGGATGGCAGTTTTTGGTCCTTCCAACCTCCCAAGGCCGTCGAGCCGCCCACGGTGAAAAACACCGCCTGGCCCGCGAATGCCATCGACCGCTTCATCCTCGCCAAGCTGGAGCAAAACAACCTCACCCCGGCTCCGGATGCCGATGCGCAGACGTTGCTTCGACGGCTGTCGTTTGATCTCACGGGGCTTCCTCCGACGGCGGAGCAGAGTGCTCAGTTCTCAGTGCTTAGTGCTCAGAAGACCAAACTAAGCACTGAGCACTCCGCACTGAGCACTTCACCTCAAGCTCTCGAAAAGCTCGTCGATGAGCTTTTAGCCTCCGATGCCTTCGCCGAGCGATTCACCTCGCACTGGCTGGACATCACACGCTTCGCGGAATCCTCCGGCGGCGGGCGTTCGCTGCCATTCAAGGACGCGTGGCGTTTCCGTGACTACGTTCTCGAATCGTTTCGCGAGAACGCACCCATTGATCGCATGATCACGGAGCAGCTCGCGGGGGATTTGATGACGTTTGAAAACGCCGCGCAGCGTCGCCGCCAGCTCACCGCCACCGGTTTCCTCGCGCTGGGCCCCACCAACTACGAGGAGCAGGACAAAGGCATGCTGCGCATGGACATCGTGGACGAGCAGCTTGAGACGATGGGCCGCGCCTTCCTCGGCATGACCATCGGCTGTGCCCGCTGTCACGATCACAAGTTCGATCCCATCAAGCAGCGCGAATACTTTTCCCTCCTCGCCTTCTTCAACAACATCGATGAATCCGGCTTGTATTCACATTTCACCCGGGCCACGCCATCGCCCGCGTTGTTGCTGTGGCCGCCAGGTCAGGAGG
>CALMTT010000555.1 GCA_937872615.1 uncultured Verrucomicrobiaceae bacterium
TTCTCACCGCTCCGCCGCGTGTGACCACGCCGCCACCCGCGTTGTAGCTGATGTGGCTGCCGATGATGTTCGACTGGTGCAGATCGACCTGGTCGTAAAACACACCCGCGCCGCTGTTGTGATACAAATGGCAGTCACTGATGATGACATTGCGATTTCGCACGCTGAGCCGCACGCCGTGCCGCGCCTCATGCACGGACACGCGAATGATGGTGAGTTGCATCGTGCCCGTGGCCTCGATGCCGTCTGCCTCGGCATGCGCACCGGTGATTTCGATGCCATCCACCATCGGCGTGCGCTGCCGGGCAAAGATTTCCGGTTTCAGGCTCGTGGGATCGGCCGTGCCTCCATGCGTGCCTTTGAAATGAAATGCCGGACCCGCGCCCTCCATGACGAAACGGGCCACCCCATCGCCGCTGAGGGAGATGAAGCCCGTTTTGTCGAGATCGACCACGATAGACTTCGACAGCCGATACGTCCCTCGGCCAAAACGCACCGCGCCACCCGCATCGACCATCGTTTGCACCGCCGCGGTGTCGTCTGCCTTGCCATCGCCGACAGGTTGGGCGTGCAACGAGAGAGTCAAAGCCGTCAGCGAGAGGAGAAAGAGGCGCGAGATCATGGGATGACTTCATACGCGGATAAAACGTGTTATCGTGCCAAGCAAAGCAGCCGCCAGTGCGCGGTCGATGACATCGGTTGGAGTCTAGGCTTTAGCCGACGGTTTGGGATAATGAAGCCCCCAATCATCGGCTAAAGCCTACACTCCAACATCCACGAAGGACTACTTTGCCGTGAAATACGCCTCAAAGGTCTTCGCCATGCCTTCGCCGAAGGTCATCCAGTGTTTCCCCATCGCGGGTTGCTTGAGGCCCTCGATGTAGTTGCAGTTGAACTCGAGGATGACGGCGTCGATGCCGAAACGCTTGCACCAGCCTTCGCCGAGCGTGCCGGGATTATGAAACGATGGCTTCGTCGATCCAACAGTGAACCAAGTGTGATCACGCAGGCATTGTTCGAAGCGGGCCATGCGGGCGAGATACGCGTCGATGTCAGGAATGTCCGGGCGGCTGATGTGCAGCATGCCGTTGCCGTCGTTGTGCAGATCCATGGCGAAAGTGGGACGACGTCCGGCTTTGATTTCGCTTTCCAGCCAGCGCTCGAGCGCGGCGTTTTCCGGCGCGAGCTTTGGATCGGCAGGCTTGTCCCACTTCCGGTTCAAGTCCCAACCACCGAGATTGAAACGCGTGCCACCGCGTTCGACGCCATCTTTGTTCGCCATCGGCAGAATGCACACGTTGTAGAGCGCGAGGCACTTCTGCGCCTCGGCATCGCCTTTGAGCAAGCGGCGCACGAGGCCCTCGACGACCCAGTTGCCCACCGGCTCCCATGGATGTGCTCGGGCGCGGATGAAAACATGGTTCGGCGCGTCGTCATTGCCGACGCGGATGATTTCGAGATCGCGACCCTGCACGGTTTTGCCAATCGGCGTGATCTTCACGAGCGGACTCGCTTTGATCTCATCGAGGAAGCGGTTCAGATCCGACACGCGATAGGGCTCCGCCCGTGCGACAAACAGCGAATCCCCCGGCATCTCCAGCGTGACGAGCACGCGGCCCTCCTCCGGCGACTCCGTCGGCACCGGGGTCCAGTTTTTGCCATCCTGCGAGATGACGACTTGCTTGATTTCCTTCGCCACGGAGCCGGCCTTGCTGTTCCAGACGTTGGCGAGGTTCTTGAGCTCCAGCGTGATCTTGCGACCCTTCGCGGCCTGAATGCGGAAGTGAAAATGCCCCGCTGCACGATTCGGCGAGAGACGCTCTTGGTCGTAGTTCAAGTTCACGACCACCATGCCGTCTTCTGCGAACTCATACCAAAGCGGCGATGCATTCTCGAAGCTCGTGTCGATGAAATCGACCGGCGGCGTGGGTGGAGTGTCCGCAGCGGGCAAGCACATCGCCGCCATGAGCACGGCGACGGGAAGTAGAGAGGCAAAGTGTTTCACGATGAAGAGTAAGAGACTTAGAGATGGCTTTCGTTTTCGGTGATCAATCACTTCTCTGCCGCCATCGACACACAGACAATCTCTTGATCGTTGCGGGCGAAGACGCAGCGGTTCGCATAGGCCGGATGGCACCAGACGATGGAGCGGCCGAGCGCTTTGCCGACGGGATCGAGTAGATGAGCGCGGCTCAGCTCGATGTATTTCTCTGGTGTGAGCTGTGCGATGACGAGATCGCCATTCTCGCCGAAGATGAAGAAGACGTCCTCGTGCTTCGTGACAAACGTGCCGCCTTCAACGGCTCGACGCGGGTCGTTTTCCTTGCCGGTGACGGGCTTGGACGTCTCCCACAGACGCTCGCCCGTGGTGATCCGCACGGCGCGGAAGAGGCCATCGCCGTCGATGCCGTAGGCGATGCCATTTTCGACGAAGGGTGTGCCATTCACTGGTGCCAGCCCCAGCGTGCGCGATCCCTGCCAGACACGTTTCACCGCCGGTTTCGCGGCGTCGAGCTTCAGGCCGAGTGATTTGTTGCTATGGCCGCCGACGAACAAGTAGTCCTCCCAACGGCAGGGCGACATGATGGACATCGCATACGACGTGCTGATCGCTTCCGACCAGTGGAGCTGGCCATTGTCGGGGTTCAGGCTGTTCACAGCAGTGCCGTGAAAGATGAGCAACTGCTCGCTGCCGCCCGCCTGGATGAGCGTGGGCGGGCTGTAGCCGATTTGCGAGGTGGTGAGCGACTTCCAGACCTCCTTGCCCGTCGTTTTGTCAAAGGCGACCACGGCGCTTCCTTCGCCACCCGCCATGCAGATGAGCAAGTTTTTGTGAACCAGCGGATGCCCGGCATAGCCCCAGATCGGCACGGAGGCGCTGTAGTCGCGCGGTAGGTTCTTCGACCAGATCACGCGACCGCTCGCGGCATCGAGGCAGAGCAGATCACCCATCGCGCCGAGGGTGTAAACCTTGTCGCCATCCACCGTCGGCGTGCAACGCGGCCCGGCGGGATAGCTGATGTCATAATTGCAGGGATACTCGTGCTTCCAAAGTTCCTCGCCCGTGTCGGCGCTGAGGCAAAGCACGCGCTCTTTGCCTTCCAGCGAATCTCGTTTGGTTGGATTGAGTTTCGCATCGCCTGCCAGTCGGAGGTAGTCGGTGACAAACACCCGACCAGTGGCCACCGCAGGTCCCGCAAAGCCTCCGTGGATCGTTTTGCGCCAGCGCGGCTTCAAGCCCTCGGCGGGAAACTCGCGAACGATGCCCGGCTCACTCCAGACATCATCGCGCTTCGGCCCCATCCACTGCGGCCAGTCTGCCGCGGTCGCGAATGACGAAGAGAGACAGAGGAGCCATGCGATGGAAGTGAGGCGAGTCATGATGATTGGCCAACTAGAACGTGCCAAAGCATGCGAGCTTCCATGGGCTTGATCAGACAAGGCGGGTTACGCGCCCATCACTTCTTCTTCGACCGCGCGTATCTCACCGGCTCACTCGCATCGGTTTTCGTGTCGAGCTGCCATTGGGTGATGGCATCGGAGAGGCGTTGCACGTCCTGCGGTCGCAATGCGGCGAGGTTTTGCTTTTCGGACGGGTCGGTGGCGAGGTCGTAGAGTTCCCAGGAGGCTTTGGATTTGGGGCGGATGAGTTTGAGGGCGCCTTCGCGGACGGCGACGGCTTCGCCGAGGTGGAAAAAGAGACGTTCGTGGGGTGTGGGGGCGTTTTTGGTGAGGGCAGGCAAGCAATCGCGACCATCGAGGATGCGGTCGGCGGGTGCTGGAGTGCCGGCGAGCTTCAAAAATGCGGGCAGGAGGTCGAGGTGGCTCATCATGGCCTGCGAGACGGTGCCAGGACGGATTTGGCCGGGCCAGCGGAAGATGGCGGGAACGCGGATGCCGCCTTCGTAAAGGCTCGGCGCACCATCGCGGTAGATGCCGGCGCTGGCGACGCCGAGACCGTGCGTGGGACGCAAAATGGGACCCATGTCGGAGATGAAGGCCACGAAGGTGTTCTCACGCTGGCCGGTGGCGTCGAGCGCGGCGAGCACGCGGCCGACGTTTTCATCGAGTGCGGTGATCACGGCGAGGTAGCGGCGTTTTTCATCGGTTTCGGCCGGATTCCAGCCGTAGGCGGCAAAGGCGCTGTCTGGAGCCTGCCACTGCGGTTTTTCGCCTTTGGGCATGTTGATGCTGCTGACGTAGTGGGGCGAGTTGAAGGGCAGATAGACGAAAAATGGCTTCTTCGCGCTGCTTTGCCGGCGGATGAAATCGCAGGCTGCATCGGCGAAAAGATCGCCGCTGTGGCCTTCCATGCGATGACGCTCGGTGCCGCGAAAGAGGTCGTATTCGCCGTGATAGGTGTGAGCGAAGTAATGGATGTTTCCGCTGCGGCAGCCGAGGAACTCATCAAAGCCGCGCTCGGTGGGCCTGCTGCCGGGCGCGAAGCCGATGTTCCATTTGCCAAAGCAGGCCGTGGCATAGCCGACGTCCTTCAAATACTGCGGTATGATCCGCTCACGCTGCGGCAGGCCGATGCCGTGCCAGTTTTCCTCGACCACGAGCTGGTGCAGCAGCCCGTTTCGCCGCGGATGCCGCGCGGTGAGCACCGCGCCGCGTGAAGCGGTGCAGGTGGCAGTGACGACATAAAAGTCCGTGCAGCGCACGCCCTCCGCCGCGAGCCGGTCGAGATGCGGCGTCTTCACCGCCGCGTTGCCATAGCAGCCGAGATCGCCGTAGCCGAGGTTGTCGGCATACATGAAAACGATGTTTGGCACCGCTCCTTCGGCACGGAATGACGAATGCAGAACGGCGAATGCTGAAAGCAGCGTGAGGAGGATGTTTTTCATGGCTACGCCAACAGCACTGCGATTGGGCTTCCTTGATCGGTGATCGGCACGGGGCGGTCGCCGTCGTAGAGGTTCTTGCGGTAGTCCACGCCGACGGCGGCGCAGACGGTGGCGAAGAAGTCGGGGACGCTGACGGGATGGGAGACGATCTTTTTCGAGAGTTCATCGGTTTCGCCCCAGGCACCGCAGTGCTTCAGCCCGCCGCCGGCGAGCACGCAGGTGAAGGCGCTGCCCTGATGACCGCGACCGCCGCCGCTGTCGAACTCCGGCGGCCTGCCGAACTCGGTGGTGACCATGATGAGGGTCTTATCGAGCAGCTTCTTGGCCTCCAAATCGCGGATCAGGGCGGCCATGGCTGTGTCGAGCTCCTGAATCAAAACATGCTGCTGGAGGATGCCTTCCTTGTGAGCATCCCAACCGGCGCCGTTGATGAAGTTCAGATTGTGCGAGACCTCAATGAAGCGCACACCGCGTTCGACCAGTCGGCGGCTGAGCAGGCAGCGCTGGCCGAACTCGCCGCCGTATTCGTTGCGCAAGGCCGCTGGCTCGGAGTCGAGCTGGAAGGCACGATTGAAGGCAGGTCCGCTGAGTTTCAAACTCTGCGCGATGGCGGCGTCGTAACTCTGCAACTGCCGGTCATTGGTCTCTCCGGCGCTGGCTTGGAGAGCGGTGAGATAGCGTTCACGCCGTGCCTGACGCTTCATCGTGATGCCCGGAGGCAGCGAAAGTCCCGCCGGCCCGCGAGCGGTGTCGGTCAGATAGAGATAGCTGGATTGAGCGCCGAGGAATCCAGGGCCGCGTGTGACATTCGGATAACCGATCAGGACATAGGGCGGGGCATCTTCAGCGGCCGCTCCGCGCTCGTGGGCGATGATGGAGCCGATGGAGGGATAGCCAATCGTGCCGCTGATGGCTCGCCCGGTGTGCATGCGGTTGGTGGCGGCGGCGTGTTCGTCGATGACGTCGTGATTCACGGTGCGCACCGCGGTCACGCGATCCATGAGCGGAGCTAGCTTGGACAAATGCTCGCACACACGCACACCAGGCACGGCGGTGTCGATGGATGGGTAGTAGGAGCCGGGCTTGTTCGTCTTCGGGTCGCCGAGGCGCTTCGGGTCAAAGGTGTCCGTCTGCCCCATGCCACCGCCGAGCCAGATGGAGATGACGTGCTCTGCTTTGCCGCGAGTTGGTTCGGCGAGAAGTGCGTGAGGCAAAGCCAAAGAAGCGCTGGTTTGGAGGAAGTGTCTGCGGTTCATGGGTGAATGGGTTTTAGGCAGTAGAATGGGGGCAGTAGAATTTTATGATCTGAGTTTTTTGTTCTGAATTCTACTGCCGTCATTCTACTGCCTAATTCTTGGTTCACGGCACCCAGACAAAGTCACGATGGGTGATGAGGCTCCAGACGATGTCTTCATAAACTTCTCGCCATTCGGGTCGCAGGCGTGGATCGGGGCGGGGGCCTTTTTGGACGCGGTTTTCGTTCTCTTGCTGGATCGTGTTGGCGTCGGGAATGACGTGGTTCAGCCAAGTCACGAGACGGAGCGGTTTGGGCGGTGTGGGGACTACGATTTCATTTTGGGGTGTGAGTCGTGTTTCAAAGCCTGAGCGCAAATCTGGCAGGAATGAATCCTTTTCGGACGGTTGCGGGCTGCGATTGAGAAAACGGAGAAACAACTGCTCCAGCAAGACTTCGGGTGATTGGGCTTCCACAGCCAGATCGGCCAGTTTTGACTTCCACGATGCTCGGGACAAGGTTTGGGTGAGGATGCCGTTTTCGAGGATGCCGGGCTGGAGGACGTTGGATTCGCTTTCGCGCATGAAGACCGGTTTTTGGCGGGCACCATTCCATCCGAAGGCTTCCAGCACGTTCACAACGGCCTGCGCACGCGGCAGGGCGAGGCTGGGGCGGTCACGTTCGTTGTTGAGGCTGGCGAACATCCACGCACGACGCGGATAGCCGAGGTCCTGGCGGTTTTGCAGCGTCTTCGAGCCGTCGTGAACGAAGGTCATGGGCTCGGAATCAATCGCGGCACCGGCAGCAGCGTGCAGCGAGTCCACGATCTGCTCGGCGGTAAGTCGGCGACGTGCGGGTGACTGGAAAAAGCGCTCCTCTGGGCCAGCGGAAGCGAGATTTTCCAATCCGGCCTCACGCTGATAGGCCTGCGAGGTGACGATGAGCCGGATGATGTGGCGGACATCGTAGTTCGCGGCCAGCAACTCGTTGGCGAGCCAGTCGAGCAGCTCCGGGTGGCTGGCATCGTGGCCTTCCCAATCCTGAACGGGCTCCACAAAACCCGCGCCCATGAGCCGCTTCCAAAGGCGGTTCACAATGACGCGGGGGAAGCGACGATTCTCCGGTGAGGTGATCAGGGCTGCAATGCGCTCGCGAGTGTCCTTTGGATCTTCGAGCAGGGCATCGAGATCGGCATTTTCCAAAGCGCCAGTGACAGCGGCAAAGGGCCAGACTGGCGTTACGGGCTCGTCCGGTTTCAGCGTCACGCGGATCAAGGACTCGCGGGCCTTCTTTTCAAAGAACGCGGCAGGCACGCGGCTGGTCTTCGGCACCGTCACGGTCTTGCGCTCCAACATCGCGGCGAGGGAATAGAGATCGCGCTGCGTGGTGGAATGATAAGGCGAGTCATGGCAGCGGGCACATTGTAACTCCACGCCGAGAAACGCGGCGGCGATGATGTGGCCCTTTGTCGCGAAGGGCGCGTCGTTTTCACCTGCCTGCGCAAAACCAGCGCTGCCTCCGTGGGCGGCATCTCCACGCATCATCAAAAGCTCCGTGACCATGCGGTCGAGCGGTTTGTGATCGCGCAGCGAGTCGAGCAGGAACCAGCGAAACGGCCCGGTGCTGTTGAGCGAGGCATTGATCAGCGTGGGATTCTCCGCGAGCGCATCCAGCCAGTGGCTGATCTCGTGATCAGCGCCGCGTTCATCCGCCAGCAAGCGATCAATGAGCTTCGTGCGTTTGTCCGGAGACGAGTCCGCTAGGAAGGCTGTGACCTCATCCGCAGCAGGCGGCAGGCCGATGAGGTCGAGATAGATGCGACGGAGAAAGGCCACATCGGAGGTGATCGGCGTCTTCGCGAGCTTCGAGGCATCCACCGGCGGAGCAGGCCACGGCGCACCGTCACGAATCCATGTCTCCAGCCGTGCGATCTGCTGCGGGCTCAATCGCTCGCCCGTGGGCGGCATGACGTGGTCTTCGTCATCGGAACGGACACGCTTCAGCAGCTCACTCGCGGCTGGATTACCGGGAACGATAGCCGCCAGCTCCGAATCACCCGCTCGCAGAGCCGCCTCGCGAGTGTTCAGCTTCAGCCCGCCCTTGTCCTTCTCGCCGTGGCAGCGGAAACACTGCTCGCGCAGGATCGGCAGCACCTCGCCATGGAAGGTTTTCGCCGCAGCAGAATCCGCCGGGTTCGAGGCGAGTGCCTTCTCGATCTTCGCATCGATGAACGCATCCACCGGATGGCCTTGGCGCGGTGGTTTGGGCGCTGGATGTTGCTGCACCCATGCCTTGGCGATGCCATGTCGCTTCTTCCAAAACGCATCGCGTGATTTCGCGGCTTCACGTCGATTGGCATCATCAAGACGAGCCATCGAGGATTCGATTTCAGCGAGCACCGGCTCGATCTGTGCATCCGTCAACGGAAGCTCCGGTTTGCCCGCAGCACGAAGAATGGAGAACACATCGCGCTTTGCCGACTCAATGGCGACAGAGACCTCACCGGTGTCGGTGCGCATGTTTTTCCCGCCGACGATCAACTCCAGCACGACGCGGCTCGTCTTCTGTGGCGAGGCCGTCACCATTCCGAAGACCTCCTGCTGCTTGTAGCCCTTCACCCGCACGCCGGGATGAGGCGGCTCAGCCAGCGGCGTCAGCGGGTCAAAACCATTCTCGCCATTGCCGACAGCGGGTTGCGTTTCAGCGATCAATTTGCCATCCACCCACAGACGGGCGAGTCCACGCGTGCGCAGCATCAGGCGATGCGATCCCTGCGGCAACTTCACGTCCGAGGCCATGCGCAGCACCACGGGAGCCGCCCAAGCCGAGCGAATGCCCCAGTCGTCGTATCTCAAAGGCATGCGCGGCAGCAGAAAGGCATCCCCTGACCAGCGGAGCATCTCCTTCAGCGTCTCCAGCGAGTTCGGCCAGCGATTCGAGGCACTGTGGCCTTCATTCACCTGCACCAGCACCTTGCCCGCTTCGATTTTTCCCATGTCCGGCATCTTCGCCACCTCGGGCAGCACCACCTGCGGTCCATCTTTGCGCCGACAGTGCTTCGCGATCTCCGCATCGCCCAGCGCACGACGATGAATCGCCACGCCATCGAGAAATCCCGTCAGGCTGTTGCCAGCGCTGCCGCCGAGCGACGAGCCGATCCACACATCGTCATCATCCACCACCGGTGCCTTCGTGGTGGCTCCGTCCACACTCCAGTCGCCATCAGTCGGCACCCCGTCGATCCATCCACGCATCGTCTCCGGCCTGCCAAACTCATACGCCACGGCCACATGATGCCAGCCTGACTTGATCTGAAAAGACGCCGTCGAGTTCCACAGATGCCAAGTGTTGCCACCACCAGGTGCAGGAGCACTGGCAAAGAGAAAACTCAGATGCGCCAGCCCCGCACTGCCACCGATGACCCGCAGCGACCAGTTCTGATTGTTGCGTGCGAAGTGCGGCGAGTTCGTGCGCCCTTTGCCGATCAAATACACCGGCTGCCCCGGCCCGATCTTGTCCACCTTCACCCACGCCTCCAGCGTGATGGCATCGCCCTTCGTGAAATCGAATGGACTCTGCGCTCCCGAATCCTTGATCTCGTATCGCGAGCCTTTGCCCTGCAACTGAATCGCCGTGTTGTTCGCCTCAAAGTCCGGAAACTCCGGCGGCCTCGGCCCCGCCTGATCCCGCACTACGCCCCCGACCGCGATCAGCGGAGCCGACTCCTCCTGCCCAAAGTCCAGTTGCAGCACCGGCTTGGCCTCATCGGCCTGAAGCGCCATGCCTGAGGCAAGGAGCAGCGCGGACAGCACATTCAGCATTCTCTTATTCATGCTTTTTCTCCCCGCAGAGGTTGAACAACATTGCGGTAACTATCGCGCAGGAGCGTGAGGTCCGTCTCGACGGCGAGATGGGTGAAGCCGATGGCGTGCAACTCGGCAAAGTCATCGGTCTGGCGGCAGAGCAGCCCGCAGGCTTTTCCAGCTTCTTTGGCGGCAGCGGCGACTTCTCGCAGGCAGGCGGTAAAGTCGAGGTGAGTGCGTTCCGGGTAGGATTGAAGCTGGAGTTTCAAATCCATCGGCCCGATGAAAAGCACATCGACACCATCCACGGCGGCGATGGCGCGGGCGTTTTGCACGGCTTCGATGGTTTCGATCTGCGCGTAGAAAACAGGCTTCGGCATGTCGCGATGCAGGCCGTAGTCGAAGGCGCGCACCATGCCAGCCAGGCCACGGTCACCATGCGGCGGGTAGCGCATGGCACGCACACAGGCGGCGGCTTTCTCAGCCGTGGAGACCATCGGCACCATGATGCCCGCCGCGCCCCAATCGAGCGCACGCGCGATTTGCTCTGGATGCGGCGCACCGACACGAACGATGGCAGCGGCATGGCGTATCACCTGAATCTGCGGCAGCACCGCTGCCTCCGTGCCGCAGCCATGCTCGAGGTCGATGAGCAGCCAGTCAAAGCCGCTCAAGTCCGCGAGTTCAGCGACGATCGGTGAGCCGGTCTGGAGCCAGGTGCCGAGCTGGAGGTCGGAGCTGCGAGATGAATGGTGCATGAAGGGTCAGAGAGCGGGTGGGAGGCGAGATGGACGGTTAGTGCATACGCCGTCGCACATCATTTTCTCAGTTGGATGTGATGTTGGCAATGAAGCCGTGAAGGAAGCCACGTGCAGGCCGTATGTGTCTCAACACATGAAACTCATTCATCTTGCCACCTGCCTCCTCGCGCTTGTTTGCTCACACTCTGCCACGGCGCAGGACAAAGTCTTCCGGGCAGGAGCCGCCACGAGCAACATCACGCCGCCGCTGGGGATGGAGATCGTGGGGAATTTCGCACCACGGCCCATCGCGGCGCATGTGCATGATGAGTTGCATGCGCGCTGCCTGGTGCTCGATGATGGCAGCACAAAGCTCGCCTTTGTCGTGGCGGATACGATTTCTCTCGCTCGCGATATTTGGGACGAGGCAAAAGAGAAGATCGAGGCCGCAACGGGTATTCCGCGCTCGAACATGATGTTCTCCGGCACGCACACGCACTCCAGCGTCTCGGCGCTGACGAACAAAGATCCCGCGCTCGACTATCGCCGACTCATCATCTCGCGTGTGGTGGATGGCGTGCGCCGCGCGGTGCACAATCTGGAGCCCGCGAAGATCGCGTGGGGCGCTGGCAAAGTGCCGCAGCATGTCTTCAACCGCCGCTGGAAGCTCAAGGAAGGCATGACGAACCCGAATCCCTTTGGCGGGCTCGATCGCGCCGTAATGAATCCCGGCGGCACCGTGCGCCTGAAGCTCGATAAACCTGCCGGACCCACGAATCCCGAGGTCTTCTGTCTTTCCGTGCAATCCACCGATGGCCGCCAGATCGCGCTGATGGCCAATTACTGGCTGCACTACGTCGGCGGCGTGCCACGCGAGCATTTGTCCGCCGACTACTTCGGTGAGTTTTGCCGCGTGATCGAAATGAAGCTCGCCGCCGGCCCCGAGCACCCACCGGTAGTCGGATTGCTCGCGAACGGCCCGTGCGGCGACGTGAACAACAACGACTACAGCGGCAAAACACCCGCCGTGAAGCGCGAACCCTATGAGAAGATCCAAATCGTGGCCGGCGACCTCGCCGCCGAAGTTTTGCGAGTGCGCGAAACCTTGAAACATCGCGACTGGGTGCCGCTGAAGGCCGCCGTGGCCGATCTCGAGCTCGCCGTGCGCCGTCCCACGCCCGAGATGATCGAGTGGGCCAAGGCCGTGCTCGCCAAACCCAAAGGCGCGGCCGAGGTCCATCGCCTCGAGCAACCCTACGCCGAGAGGGTCATCTCCGCCCGCGATGCGAAGCCTGACACTGTGAGCTGCGTCATGCAGGCCTTCCGCATCGGCGACCTCGGCATCGCCGCGATCCCCTTCGAAGTCTTCACGGAAATCGGCCTCGAAATCAAAGCGAAGAGCCCCTTCAGCGACACCTTCACCATCGAACTCGCCAACGGCAGCAACGGCTACCTGCCCACGCCGCCGCAGCATGACCTCGGCGGCTACGAAACCTGGCTCGGCACCAACCGCGTCGAACGCGAAGCCTCCGTGAAAATCACCGCGAAGATCCTGGAGCTTCTCGGGCAGGTGAAGTGAGCTGGGTTTTCAGGGCTCCGAGGGCTTCGTTGTAGAAGCCCCAGTTGTCCTCGCCGAGTGCATTGAGCACGAGATTGGGGTTGTGGGGGATGTTGGGGAGCTGGCGGTAGGTGTGGGGAATCTTGAGGGCGTCGAGATGCTGCTTGAACTCGCGATTGAAGCCGAGGGTCTCATCGCGATCGCCGATGATCTGGCGGATGAGGAGGCCGGAGCGGATTTTTTCGGCGTTTTGCTCGGCGATGAGCCACGGGCTCTGGGCGCGGTAGTAGGCCATGTCGCCGCCAAACACGGTGCCGAGGACTTGATCGCGACCACGTGGACCGGCGCGAGGCGCCTCATTGAAATCCGGCTGCAACGGACCGGCACCGAGCAGCGAAACGGCGGCGAAAAGCTGCGGGTATTTGAAGCCCAATCGTGCTGCGCCGTAGCCGCCCATGCTGAAGCCTTCGATGATGCGCCCTTCGCGTTTGGCCAAGGTGCGGAAATGCTGATCGATGTGCGGGATGAGTTCCTCAATGATCATCGTCTCGAGCTTCACCGAGCCGTCTTTCCAATCACACCACATGCCCATCGGCAGTCCATTCGGGAAGACCATGATCATCGGCGGGACTTTACCAGCCCGCATGGCTTCGCCGTAGCGCTGTGCCACCTGCGCCGCGGCTCCGGGCGAGCTGCCGCCGCTGCCATGCAGCCAGTAAAGCACGGGGAAACGTTGTTCCTTGTTCGTGTCGTAGCATTCAGGCGTGAAGACGTAGCAGCTCACCGACTGCCCGATGGTTTTGCTGTCGAACAGCACGCGTTCAAGACGCGGTGCCGTGGACTCGGGCAGCACCCAGACATGATTCTGCTGGGCTTGCAGAGTGGAGAAACTGATGAGCAGGCAAAACAAGACGGCTTTCATGCGGTTCGGTGAAACGCGGCGGCCCGTCAAAGGTCGCGAACCTCACTTTAACTTCGCGAACAACTCCTCCAAGCCAGCGAGGATCTTAGTGGAGGCATCGACTTCGAGGCAACTGGAACGCGCACGCCACGTTTCGTAGCCGCCGAGGGCGTGATGCTCGGGCGTGGGCAGGTAGCCGTGGTAGGCGTTGGCGAGCGAGACGGTGAAAGTGGGCGAGTGGCGTTTTTTGAGATCGAGGCCGATTTCGACGAAGACCTCGGCTGGAACCGCGGAGACATGCAAATCGCCGATTTTCATGATTTGCAGCGGCGCGGACACGTTGGCCGGAAAATCGGCCAGCAGCACGGTTTCGCGCGCATACACCTGCTCCATCGTCTCCATGCGCGGGAAGAGCTTCGATTGCTTCGTGACCTCGCGAGCCTTTTCCACCTCGTCTTTGCTCGGAATGCGCAATCCGAGTTCGATTTCCTTCTGGGCAACGCTCAGCGGCACTGAGTCGGCATGCTTCAAGGTCTTGACCGCGGCTGCGACAGCTTGCGCGACATCGTTCGCGACGATCTGGATGCGGCCATACGGCGGTTGTTTCTCCTGACCGCCGCGGAAGTCGATGTTGTTGATGTCGCCGCTGGTGCCGTTCGACATGATGCCGACGAACTCCGGGCCCGCTCCGAGCAACTGACCGATCTTCACCGCGAACGCGCCGAAGTAGTCCGCCGAGATGTGACCAGGGCCGACACCGCCAACGTAGTGCAGCGAGTAGTTCGCCAGCAACGCGATGGGTTTTCCGTCCGTGCTTTGCACGCTGATGAAGCCGACTTCGGGATCGGTTGGTCCCGCGGGTTCGACGAGGCCGGGATTGTTGATGCCGGGATTTGTCTTCACCTGATCGGTGGTGACGCCGAGCGGTGTCGGCGGGATGGTGCCGAGCTTCATCTTCCAGCGGCGGTTGAAGACCTGCTGCGGCACCGAGGCGCTGCCGTGGCCGATTTTGGCGGGAGCAAGGTTGTTCAAGGCGCAGCGCACGCCATCGGCGATGCGCCGGGCCACGAAGCGCTGATACATCGGGCTCGGCTCGCTCTGGCCGACGGCTTGCAGCGTGCCGCAGGAGTGTGCGTGCGTGGCGGACATCATCATGTTCTCCACCGGCAGGCCTGTGGCCTCGTTCACCATCTTCTTCGCCTCGTCAAAGATGCCGCGACCGATCACACAACTGTCCGCGACGACGAAAATGAGCTTCGTCTTGCCATCGTCGAGCGCCAGGCACCGCGCATGCAGCTCGTCGTGGATGAAAACGGCCTTGCCGTCCTGAAAGCCGCCATTGATGGAGCTGCCAAGATCAGGCGTGATGTTGCTGGTGGCGGCACCAGCGCGGAACTCAGCGGCATGAACGGCGTGGGCGATCATCGCGACCGCCAGTAGAAGTGATTTCATGCCGGCGAATACGCCCGGCGAGGCTACTTCTTCGCGTTCGGCACGATGTTGGCGGTGACGGCGCGGGCTTTGGGAAGGTATTTCTTCGCGAGCGGGACGAGATCGGCTTTTTTGATGCCGGTGATGTCGCTGACGAAGGTGCGGGACCAGTCGAGACGCTCGGGGTGCTCCTGGGAGCAGCGGAGGACGGTGGAGGACCAGTAGCGGTTGTCACGGCGCTGCTGCTCAATCTGCGAGACGACGGGCTTATGCGCACGCTCGAACTCGTCGTCGGTGATCTCGCCGGTGGCGAGCTGGTCGGCGATCTCGATGCTGAGCTTGGCGAGCTTTTCGACCTGCTCGGGCTTGCACTCGATCATGGTGACGACGTAGCCGTAGCCGGTGAAGGTGTCGCTGGCGAGGTGATAGCAGGCCGGCGAGTAGGTATCGGCGAGTTCCTCGCGGATTTTGATGCGAAGGCGGTCATCGAGGATGCTGGCGAGCAGCATGAGACGGCGGGCACGAGCGACATCGCTGGGCATGTCCTCGGTGGGCCAGTAAATGGTGGCGATGGCCTTCGGGATCTCCGTGTCGAAGGGGAAGGACTTGCTCTCGCTGGGCTTCGGGAAGGCCACGCTGCGCTCCTTGGCGTAGTCGGGCTTCTTGTCGGCACGCTTTGGCAGGGCACCGAGGGTCTTGGCGACGGCGGCGATGGCTTTTTCGAGATCGGCATCGCCGACGATGGTGACTTCGAGGTAGTCCTCCACGAGAGCGGGCGTGAGCCAGGCCTTCACTTCATCGAGCGTGCGCTGCTTGAGCACGTCCTTGGCCGGGAAGCCCCAGCGAGGATCGCCGCTGTGGGTGAAGGCCATGACCTCGTTGTTCATGATGCCCTCGGCGGTGTGCTGGAGCTGGGTGTAGAGCGGGTCGATGTTCTTCTCAAACTGACGCGCGGCCTCGATGCGATAGCCGGGGGCGGTGAGGTAGGCGGCGAGCAGTTGAAGCTGTGCGTCGAGATCCGCAGGCGTGGTGCGGCCGGAGAGCAGGAAGGCCTCATCGCCGATGCTGAAATCACTGCTGACGGTCTTACTGGCGAAGACGCGGCGCAGCTCATCGACATCGTGTTTCACCAAACCGCCGAGCTGGAAGGTGCTGCTGGCATAGATGAGAAGACCTGGCTTGTCCGCGGGGACGGTGAGCTTGCCGCCGCCGAAGTTCACGAGCACGCGGATGGTGCCTTTTTCGAACTCGGTGCGCTTGAAGTTCAGGCGCACGTTGTTTTCAAACACGATCTGCGTGACCTCGAGGTCCTTTGCCTCGCTGCGGGAGGCGATTTTGCCGGCGGAGCCGAAGTCGGTGTAGGCAAAAGTGGCGGTCTCTTCCTTCGCGGGAGGCTCGACGGGCTTCGCGGCGCTGGCTTTGTAAACATCGGTGATCTGCTTCGTGGCATCGCCGTCGAGCTTCAGATTGCCGCCGAGGAAGATCTGGATGTCATCGCCCTTCCAATCAGCGACGAGGGCGGCGTGACTTTCTTCTTTGGTCAAGGTGGCGAGCACTTTGGCGACGCGGACGAGGTCGTCCTTCGGATGGGTGAAGACCTTTTTCGCGGCGATCTGGCTGACGAGGCCGCTGGCGAGGTCACGCGACTTGCGGGAATCCGCCTGATCGGCACGCAGCTTGGCACCTTTGAGCGCGGTGGCCTTGGCTTCGGCAAATTCAGCATCGGTAAAGCCATGCTGAAGAGCACGGCGGATCTCCGTCTCGATGAGCGTGAGGGCGGGTTGCCAGTTCTTCGGATCACACTGGGCCTGGATGCCGCTGGTGAAGACGAAATCGAACTGCTCGTAGCTGTAAGCCTCGGCGCCGATGATCGGAGCGCCTTCCGCTTTCGCGAGCTTGGAGAGACGCTGGTTGATCATGCTGTCCGCGAGGATGCGGACGAGGTTTTTGCGGCGCTCGGCGGTGGTGTCCGGCTTGTTCTCGGCCTGGCGGAGACGCTCGACGGAGATGGTCAGGGCCTGCGATTCCATCTCGGTGTGCAGCTTGGCGATCAAACCATGGCCGGTGGAGATTTTGCCGAGCGAGGGGTCTTTGACTTCGGGAGCGGCCTTGGCGGACTCGAAGTGCTTTTTGATCGCAGCGATGACCTGCTGCGGCTCTTTGAAGTCACCGACAGCAACGACGGTGGCACGCTGGGGAGCATACCATTTGCCGTAGAAGTCCACGAAGCGCTGGCGCTTCATCGTCTTGAGCGTCTCCTCGATGCCGATGGGCAGGCGCTTTGGCAGGAGGGAATCGGGAAGCGCAAATTTATAGCCTTCGAGCATGGTGCGATACTCGATGCTATCGCGTGAGAGTTTTTCGCTGAGGATGATGCCGCGCTCCTTGTCGATCTCGTCGGCTTTGAGCAGCATGCCGTCGAGGTCATCGCGGAAGAGGCGAAGGCCATCGTCGAGGTATTTGGCATTCACTTCGGGGAGTTCGAGCATGTACACCGTCTCTTTGAAGGAGGTGTGGGCATTCGTGTCGGCACCGAAGCCCATGCCAAGGCGCTGGAAGAACTTCACCATGTCGCCATCTTCGCCGCCTTTGAAGGTGCGGGTGCCATTGAAGGCCATGTGTTCCAAAAAGTGCGCCATGCCCTGCTGGTCGTCTTCTTCCATCAACGAGCCCACATCCATGTAAAGACGGATGCTCGCACGTCCTGGCGGCTCGTCATGCGGCAGCACGAGGTAGCGCAGTCCATTCTCCAAGGAGCCAAAGATGGCCTTCGGGTCCGGTTTGAGGTCGGAGGCATCTTGCGGCCAGCCGGCGAAAAGGGCGCAGGAAGTGACAAGGAGGGTGAAGAGGGTGCGGAGCATGGTTGGAAGGGGGAAAGGACGAATGCAGAATGGCGAATGACGAAGGTTCAGAAGCTATCTTCGAGGGACGAAACGGCGTGGAGACATGTTTTCGTCGGTCGTCATTCTGAAATTCGTCATTCCCTGATCACAGGGCCTCGTCTTTGCCGAGTCCGGCATTCGGGTCCGGCTCGATGAAGCCGAGCTCGACGAAGAACTCGTCCATGGCCATGAGGGTGGCTTCATACATCTCGAAGGAGAGGTTGAAATTGAAGAAGCCGTGCCCCTTGCCATCGAATTCGATGAAGCGGCAGATGTTCTTCTTCTTCGAGGACTTGCGGGCAAAGGTGTAGCTGCCGTCGAAGGGCACCACGCGGTCTTCCGTGCCGTGCATGATGAGCATCGGCGGGAAACCGGCCTTGATGCCGCGATAAAGGTCGGCGGCCTTGCGGGAGGCGTTGTCCGGCCAGCGGTCCTGGTAGGGCGCATGACGGGACCAGGTGTCCATCACGGGATTGAAGAGCACCACCGCATTCGGCACGGGGCTGCAATCGGTGACATCGGAAGGATCGTCGAAGCCATTGAGGATCGCCGCAGAGGCGATGGCATGGCCGCCACCCGAGCCGCCCACACCGATGATCTTGCCGGGGTTCACACCGAGCTCGACGGCATTCATGCGGATCCAGCGAATGGCCGAGCGGGCATCCGCCATGGCTTGCAGCGGACCCGAGCCGGGATGGCGGGCGCTGACGCGATAGTCGAAGCACATCGTCGTCATGCCACGCGAGGCAAAGTACACGCAGTGCGGCGCAAACTGGGCGATCTGGCCATTGTCCCAGCCGCTGCTGAAGAAGAAGGCCGCCACCGACTTCGGGTAAGGCGGAGCCTTGTCCGGCTCCGGCTCCCAAATATACACGGGCAGGTCCACGCCGTTCACGCTCTTGAAGATCTCTTCACGAGCGGTCTTGAGCAGTTCCCGACTACGATCGATCGGGGGTGTGCGGAGGGGGCCTTCCATGTGCGGGTTTTGTGACGGGCGAGGTTTGAGAGAATTATCAGAACGGCAAATGGTTTCCTTCCCGCTCAGGCAAATAGAGACGCTGAAATGCCCTCTCTGGATGCGGGTTTTGCGGTTGAGTTCGGGCGAAACAGGTCAAGATGGCAGTCGATATGACCCAACGGATGCTTTTTTTCACTGGATGGCTGTGCCTCACCCTCGCGGGAGGTCCGGTCGCGGCGCAGCAAGAGGGACCGGCGCTCGAAGCGGCGCTGTCGAAGGCCTACGCCAACTGGCGTGAGGCCATGATCCAAAAGAATCCGCAGGCTTGGGCGGGTGCGATCACCACCTTTCGCCAGACGACGATCCGCAATGAGATCGTGAGCAACAAGGAGGCATTCCCCGCGGCTGTCTTTGCCGCTCCCGGCGAGCCGCCGAAGACCGATGGCATGCGCCTGATCGAGGCCGAAGCCAAGGGCACCACGGCCCACCTCGTTTACTTTGGCAAGATCGATGGCGGCAAAGACACTCCCGACGCGAGCGAAGTGCTCATGAAGCTCAAGTTTGGTCTCGAAGGCGGCCGGTGGCGCTACGACAGCGCCCGCGTGACGGACCTCGATTCGAGCCCGGAGGTGCTGAAAGCCCTGCGAGAAGGCAAAAAGCCCGATTTGCTCGATGCGCCGGAATTTACCCCACCCGGCAAAATGCCACCCGCACCGCCGCTGTGCCGCGTGCCGGACTTCAAAGGCGGGCTGAAGCTGCAATCGACCGGCTACGAGACGCAGGTGCTGATGAATGGCTTCACCTACGATCCTGTGGAAAACGACCTCGACCAGCAACTCGTGCTCGGCGGTCTCGTGGCTGGGCAAAACGAGGTCACGCTGCGCATCCGGCCCGTGGCTCCACCCGATGGCCAGAAGCCCGTCGTCCGAATCCGCCTCTATAAGATCGACCTCACGAAGCCCGAGCAGCCCGCCATCGAGGTGCTGCGCTGGGAATCCCCCGCCACCGGCGCACCGAAAGAGGTCACGCTGCCCTTCATCGTGCGTTGATCGAGGGACACCGCGCGGAGAGATGCCTCGGCCGGGACGCGTAATGCTGCGGCCATGATCCGCATCCTCCTCTCCCTGCTCGCCTTTGCCACGCTGCTCCACGCTCAAAATGATGACGGCAAGCTCCGCATCATCGTCTTCGGTGCTCATCCCGATGATGCGGAATACAAGGCCGGCGGCTCCGCGGTGAAGTGGGCCCGGCAGGGCCATCATGTGAAGCTGGTGTCCGTCACGAATGGCGACATCGGGCACTGGAAGGAGGCCGGCGGCCCGCTCGCGCTGCGTCGAGCCGCGGAAGTGGCGGCTTGCGCGAAGAAGCTCGGTGTCACCTCGCAGGTGCTCGACATCCACGACGGCGAGCTGGTTCCCACGTTGGAGTATCGAAAGCTCCTCACCCGGGTCATTCGCGAGTGGAAGGCGGACATCGTGATCGCTCCGCGGCCGTGGGATTACCATCCGGACCATCGTTACGTCGGCGTGCTCATCCAGGACGCCGCCTTCATGGTCGCCGTGCCCTTCATCGTGCCGGATGTGCCGCCGCTGAAGAAGAATCCCGTCTTTCTCTACTCCAGCGATGGCTTCCAGAAGCCCTATCCCTTCACCCCGGACATCGCCGTTAGCGTTGACGACTCCTTTGACCAAAAGCTCGATGGCATCCACGAGCTGACCTCCCAGCACTACGAGGGCGGCGCGAACGGCTCCGAGGAGCATGTGAAAAGCGTCCCGCCTGCCAGCGATGAGGTCGGCCGCCGCGCCTGGCTGAAACGCCGCTGGGGTGCCCGCCAAGGCAACGAGGCCGACAAGTATCGCGACCTGCTCATCAAGCTCTACGGCGAGGAGAAGGGCAAGGCCGTGAAATACGCCGAGACCTTCGAAATCTGCGAATACGGCCGCCGCCCCTCCCTGGAGGAGATCAAGAAGCTCTTCCCGAAGGGCCACAAGGAGGTGCGCCCGTACCTCCGCCTCACGCCGCAGCCGAACAAGTAGGCGCCCCGGCGCCGGGCCTCATCGGCGACAGCGGCCTCGAAGTTCTCGATGAACTGGAGGGCGTTCTTCACCCGCGTCTTCAGGA
>CALMTT010000556.1 GCA_937872615.1 uncultured Verrucomicrobiaceae bacterium
AATGAGCTGGCAGCGCTCTTGAGAGCCAGAGTGCCCGTTCCAGCTTTGGTGATTCCGAGACCAAACAAGTCATCGCTAACGGCTCCATTGATCGTAAGGGGATTGGTCGAATTCACCGTCCATGTCTGATTCGCAGCGATCCGGAGTGCACTATTGATTACATGGGCACCTGAGCCAGCCTCCGTGGTGATGCCGCTGCCGATGATCGTAAGCGTGGATCCCGTGATGCTCACCGGGGATGTCGCGCCAGCGCGGAAGGTCAGAGTGGCCACCGACCTGTCGCTTGCCAAGGTGGTCGCAAAATTGCCCGCACCAGTTGTCGTGTTGAAAAACACATTGGTGAACGCACCTGGAGAGCCGACGAAAGCCGTTCCGCCCCCTGCATCAGTGAACCAATTGCCATTCGTATCCCAAGAACCATCCAACGATCCCTTCCAGTAGGCAGGAACCACGGTGGCTGCGGCCACATTGAGCACGATTCGGTCGGCCAGTTGCGCCAAGGACAGCGAGTATCCATTCGAATCAAGAATGACGGCGTTGTTGGCCAGCGTGAAGGCATCATTAAATCCTTCGGAAAGAGCCAAACCACCGGAGAGGAAAGTGATCAAGTCGTGAGAACCAACCGTCAGGCTCGATGCGAGCGTTTCCGGAAGAATGACCACTGAGGCACCGCTGAGCCCAACATTCACCCCCTTGGTAACAGCAATCGTATCAGTGTTGTTGGCTCCAGAACCAATGTCAAAAATCATGCGCACCCTCGGATCAGCATTGTTGGCCGAGCCAATTGTCAGACCGGCACCCACAAAGCTGTCTTGTTGTCCGAGAGTCAGCAGACCTGCGCCTCCGTCGTTAGCCATCGAGAACACCGAACCGGCACCAAGTGACAGGCTTGCACCTGCAGTACCCGCACCAGTGGCTCCCGTGCCATAGTTGCCTGCCGTCAAAACCGAAAGAGTAGCACCGGGCGACACACTGATGGCGGTGGATCCCAAACTCCCCGCGGTGAGTGCCAAGGTGCCTGCCGAGACACTGGTAGGCCCGGTAAAGGTGTTTGCCGCACTCAATGCCCAAGTGTTGGAGCCCGATTTGGTCAGCGAGGTCGCTCCCGAGCCGTTGTTGGCAATCACTTTGCCGAACGTATTCACAAGGCTCGCGGAAGAAGAACCCGTGAGGGTGAGACTGCGAGCCTGATTAGTGGTACCGTAGGCCAATGTGACACCCGGCGTCGAGAAGGTCAGCGAACCAGTGCCCGAAGCATCAATAGCGGCTCCTCCGGCTCCGATCGTGAAGGCTCGATCCGTGGTGGTCGAAGTCCCAGCGTAACGAAGGGTTCCACCGTTGATCACGAGGTTGGAAGCCACATTTGAGGCAGCGCCGATGCCACCAGCAATACCACCATTGCCAAGATTAGTGATGCTGATCGTTCCGCCATTGATCGTTGTGGATCCTGCATACGAATTCACGCCGGTGAGGCTCAGGGTTCCGGCCCCCTGTTTCGTCAGGGCCAGCCTGGCTGGAGTGGAAGCAGTCACCACACCACTGAAAGTGGTGCTTGTCCCGTCGCCGCCCACGGTGAGGGTCATGGCTGTCCCGCTTGAGTTGGTCACAAGACCATCCCCGGCCAATGAACCAACGGTTTCGTTGCGCCCTGACAGGTCCAGCACGCCACCTTGATTGACCACCAGCGCCGAAAGATTGGGGATGACCTCAGCCGCCCCGAGACGCAGGACACCACCACTGACCACCGTGCTCCCAGTATAATTGTTCCCGGTGTTGGAGACGATCATTGTTCCGAGCCCGCTCTTTCCAAAGCCCGCACCAGTTCCAGTGATCAAACCGTTGAGGTAGGATACCACATATGGATTATCCACGTTGATGTTGCGCAAGGAGCCCGCGCCCAAATTGACCTGTCCAGTCAGGAAAAGACTGTGACTGAAGTTCGTGCCGCCGAAAGTGATGTCACCATTCACATTGATGGCGTTCGCCAGCCAGGTCGTGAAGTTCCAATTCGTGTTCGTTCCAGTCGAAGTGGCATTGGCCGAGAGGGTAAATGCCGTGTCTGTGATCCCACCGGCCACCGTGGCACCGCCAGGTGTGCCAGTTCCATTCACAGGCTGTCCGATCGTCAGCAACCTGCCATTGGTTGTTCCTGTAAGCGTGACCGCCGTGGAAGCATTCGTGCGATTCGTTGATACCACCGTGTATCCACCAGCAAGAATGGTCGTCCCGTTTCCGAGGGTGATCGCCCCGGTACCGGCAGCACCCGAAGCCGTATTCAGCGCCCCGGCTGTCACCGCCACGTTTGAAGCACCAATGATGAGCGTGCCCTCGGACACATTCACGCCTCCTGAGAATGTATTCGCCCCACCAAGCACCAGCGACCCGTCGCCCGTCTTCGTGAGAGGAGCGCCTGAGGTGGAAATTGGCGCCTGAATGATGAGCCCTGTGGGAGACGATCCCGAAACGTTCACCACAGGCGCCGCGTTGGTGAAGGAAACCAATGAATTGGCAGCCGAGTTCGTCGCCGGGGCGATGATCGGAGTAACCGTGGGGTTATTATTCACCACCGTGATCGCATTGGCGCTCGAGAGGACAAGCGTATGCAAAGCGGTTGGCGCGTTGAACCTGACTGCCGGCTGGGTAGTGCCACCATTGTTATTGAACACAAGGCTGCTCAATGTCGTGCTCGTAGCCCCAGTATAGTTGAACATGTTCAGCACCGCACCATCGTTGAGGGTCACTTTGCTGTCCGCCGCGATCTGACTCGTGTTGGCATCAAACTTGTTCGCATTCCCGAAGGTGACTGTTGCGTTGGAGACCACCAAATCGCCCGGGACCATGATGCGGGACGCGGCACCCGAGAGCGTCAGCGTGCCCTGATTCACATACGTCGTCCCGGAATAATCGTTTGAAGGACCACTGGTGCCAGTTCCCAATGTCAAATTCCCCCCCCCGCTTTTGACAACATCCATGGCCCCCGTGAGCCGGATATTGAGGACGCTATTGCCTTGGTTCGTAAACACATGAAGCTGCGAATTGCTCGAGGTGAGCGCTGACCCGGCGTTTGCACCGGTGATTGTCGTGGTCCCAGAATTATTGGTGAGCAATCCCATCCCCAATGTCAGAGTGACCGGTGTGGTGCCATTTCCCAATGTCAGGGTGTTGCCTGACATGCGCATTGAGTTGACTTCCTTGGAAGCCGTCAGAGTGCGACTGGTGGTGTCATTAAGGTTCCAAGTGGTCTGCGTGCCCGCGGCCGTGATATCCGCGCCATCATAAACCGCAAACCTGTTTCCACCGGCAAAAACATTGCCACCCACCACCGTGCTCAGTGCACCCACCCCAGCGCCATCGAGGTAAGTCGCAAAACTGTCACCGTTCACCACCGCCCAACCGCCGATGAGATTATTCGTCAACTGGCTCTGAGAGAATCCGAGACCGTTCAATGTGGAAATCAATACCTGCGCATTGTTATTGTTCCCCGTGCCCCCCATACCAACGCCGTTGCCAGCGACAAAATTAACAGTGCCGCGATCCGAAGGAGCACGCAGCAGGTTCCCGATGGACAGCCTAACGGCACTGCCCGCATTCGCCGCGGGAGTGAGGTTGATTGCGCTGGCGCCAGATCCGATGTTGACGCTGCTAAGCGTGACGTCGGTGTCAGCGGAACCGCCTCCACGGATAATGAGCGTGCCTCCTGCAAGGGAAACGGGAGCCGAAGCTGCGATTCGGACAGGATTGTCACTACCCAAGGGGTTTAATCCAGAACCATCCCAGTCCAACGTCGATGAATTCACCGTTACGGAACTCGAGCCAAGAATCGTGCCCGCGTCCCTCAAGGCCAGGGTGCCTGCACGCACCACCGTGGCTCCCGTGTAGGAATTGATACCCGTCAGGACAAGGGTGCTGTTTCCAGCCTTTTCGAAACTCAAATTGCCAGTCAACGCGCCGGCATAGGTGTTACTGCCGCTGACAGCGACCAAGGTCGCTGCAGTAGCTGAGGAATTCGTGAGAACACCGCTCGACACATTTGGATTGGTCGTGAAGAGCGTTCCTATCATCTGCGAATTGCCGTTCAGGTCCAGCACACCGCCATTCACGGCCACAGATTGGAATTGCGCCGTGCTGGTCAGCAGCGCAGTGGATGGTGTGACGACGATGGTGTTCGCCCCTCCATTGAGCACCAAGCGGCCTTCGTTCACAGACGTGGTTCCGGTGTACAACGACCTCTGGTTGATGTTAAGGGTCCCCCCTCCCGACAGCCACAAACCATTACCGTTCGCGTTCCCGATGATCGAGTTCACGTTCAGGACGGAAGTGTCTCCGATGACGTGGAAGACGTAGAACCCGCTCGAACTGCCCAACGCGGGCACGTTCAGCCCGGCATTGCCTTCCATGGCAATCACACCGCCAGTTCGAATGGTCTCCGTCAGAATGGTGCCTGATGCCTGAAACAAGCCATAGGCAGCCGGGAGGCCGTTTGAAATGCCCCCTGCGTCATTCAAGAGCAGGCTGTTCACAGCACTGTTGGAGGTAATCAAAGCGTTCGAGGACAACGCAAAATTGTCCTGAGAGAGATTTGCGAGCGCAGTGCGCATTTCATTGGCTGCAAGCGGGCGCAAGTAGCCGGAAACTGAATCCTTGGTGACAAACGCAAGCCCGGATCCATCCAGCGCGGAACCGATGATGTCAGAACGCACCATCATGTTAAATGCGCCGTTGGCTCCCGTCGCCTGCCCCGCATAATTCGGGAAATTCGTCACCGCCAAGTTCGCGAATCCAGCCGCGGTGCCGCTGACACCGGCCGCATTCAAGTCTCCTTTAAGCCAGAGAGTGCCGCCATTTTGGACACCGGACAAATTGGTGGCGGTGATAAGAATTCCAGAACCTGCGGCGGCATCGAGGACCATCTCACCGGCACCATTTCCAATGGTCAGGGTGGTGATCAGTTCCGAAGTGCTGATCGAGGCATTGGGAACCACCTCGAACCGGCCGCCACTGATGTTGATAGTGGAGTTGGTGGCCGCAGTGAGAACGGATGCCAACCTGTTGATCGTGTTAGTCGCACTGTTATCCAGGCGAAGGATACCGCCTTCCCGGATGACCTGGGTGGTCAGCAAGGCCTTGCCTCCATCGGCATAAGATAGCACCCCATTGTCCACGAAAAGCGAACCCGTGGAGCCATTTTGCGCGTGCTGCACGCCCGTGATCGACATGACACCACTGCCGACCTTCACAAGATTCACCCCGTTTGGCGTACTGTCGTTGAACCGGTTCAATTGGCCTGAGAAAGTGGAGTCACTGTTGTTAAAGCCCACTGACAGCGTTTGCGAATTCGCCACACTATTAAAGACCGAGCCTGCCCCTGAAAGCGAACCCCAGACCGTCAATTGACCATTGAGGTTCAGCGAGGTTCCCGATTGCAAGCTGAGGTCAGAGAAGCGTGATCCTGCGTTTAATGCCCCTGACAGGATGGTGCCAGCAGCAACAGTCACAGGACCGGTAAAGATCGATTGATTGATCTGGAGGACACCCGCACCCAGTTTTGTAAATCCACCCGAAGAGCCCAGCAGTCCCCCGAGGACCAAACCAGGGGTCGTAGGTGCCACATTCACCACACCATTGAAGTCATAGGTGTTCACTGTGACGGTCGAAGGATTCAGTCCGAGATCAATCCGTCCAACCACAAGGGGAGCGGCTGCTGGATTAAACGGATTTGCCACAATTCCGCCCGCGCCAATAGTCAGAGTCCCCTCACCCGAGTTCACCGTGGGAGAAGTCGTTCCTCCACCGGTGCTGTTAAACACAAGCCCATTAAGAGTCGAGGCTCCCGAAAGCACCAACTGGCCATTTCCAGTCATGGTGATGGTATTCGAAGGGTCGATGACGCCACCTTGCTGCTGGACAAGGATCCCGCTTCCGGAGTTGAATCCACCACCTACGGTGATCCCACCGGCAGGCAGGGTTCCAGTGCTACCCACAATGAGCACCCCGCCATTGACCACTGTGCCACCGCTGTAGGTATTGGTGCCATTGAGTGTTAGGTTTGCAGACGCATCGCTGCCGGAGAACACCAGTCGGACCGCGCCCGTGCCATTATTGACAATCGGCGCGTCCAGCACTGCAGTGCGATTGGTCCCACCGTAGGGGAGCGCATGCACGTAGAGATCGCTCGCAGCGTTCAGCACTCCGCTGGTAATGCTACCGTTGATGATGCTGATATTCCGGTTATCCGCGCTGTGCGCCAGCAGGAGTCCGCCACCTTTGAGCACCAACTGATGCCCGCCCAAATCAACAGTGGTTTGTGCCGTGGTGGGATTGACGAGGGCAAAAGTGTTAACGGTCGTGTCAAAAGCAAGCGGACCCACATTTCCAGTGGCTCGGATATTATCAGTCGCCAGCGGTGTGCCAGTCAGAGTGTTGATGGAGTACCCGGCAAATCCTGTCTGGTTCAAACGTCCCACCCCAAGGTCCGGGATGTAGCTGGCGAATTCACGATCCACCACGGCCCAAGGACCGATCAGGTTGTTTGTCAAACCGGCGCCCACTGTTCCTGTGGTCGTGTCCACTCCATTGAGATTACTAATCAGGACCCGGCCGACACTGCCAATAAGCCCAAGACTGTTGTCGGGGAACCTCAAGGTGGCGACCGAACCGCCAGCACGCGTGAGGGAGGCCAGCGACAGCGTCGCAGAGTTGATCCCAGTTCCGCCGTTGGCTGACTGGATCATATTATACCCTTCGACCAGAGTCACCCCACCAACGGCCTGCGTTGATTCAGTTTGAGCCCGGCCAGCATAAACTAAGCTGCCACCTCTCAGGCTGATCGGAGCCGCCAGATTGACCCGGTTTGCAGTGACAAAGTTTCCTGTATCATCCAGACGCAGAAGGGCACCGTTCACGGAAATCGAACTCACAGCGGAAAGACGTCCACCATCGATCAAGAGGTTGTTACCCCCAGCAAACACCACCGGTCCGGAGAGGGTGTTGTCGTTGTAGAAATTGTACTGCTGCGGACTTCCCTTCAGAAGGCCCACATTTCCAGTGATCTGCCCGCCCCAGTTCACACCGCCGTTGTCTGCTCCGATAATGAGCGAGGCAGCACCTCCAGTCGTAGTGATCGTGCCCGCATTACCCTGGAGCCCTGCCCCGTCTCCTCTCGTGCCAAAAATGAACTGTGAAGTTCCATTGAGGTCCAGGGTGGCCCCCGGCGCCACCATCAAGAACTGGTTGGGGGTCAGTGTGTTGTTCCCACCGCCCAGTTTCACCGTACCTGCCGCAATGGCAAAGTTGCCGGTCAGAATCTGACCACTGATATTTGCCACACCGGCACGATTTGCCGGCGCATTGAGCACCAAGGTTCCAGGCAGGTCCTTTACCCAGCCACTTCCACCATTCATCAAACTGTTGATCGTCAATGTTGTTCCAGCACCCACCGCGAAGTAGCCCTGAGTTCCCAGGCTCAATCTTGGAACGCTGATGGTGTTATTACCTCCCGTATTGATCACAGCACCTGCGGTAAGCCCGAGCGTGGCTCCCTGTGTGGTGATACCGTTTCCAACATTGATGCTGGAGCCGTTGATTTTCATGGCATTCAACGTGCGAGTGGTAGTTCCGGTGAATGTCGGCGTTGTCGTCAGCGCCATGGTAACATTGGTGGTCGTCCCAACGCTATCGATATCGTTACTGGTGTTATACCCCGTGAAGGCCTGGATGCCATTGGTATTCGCAGCAGTTCCGTTGTGGTTATAGGAAACGAAGTCTGTTCCATTGAACGTGGCACGCTGAATGACATTATTGATCATCCCTGCGGTTGAAACTGAACCAGGAGCATTCGTTAGGATAATGCGATTGCTGGCCGTGCCAAGGTTAGCGCCTTGGAAAAGGGTCGCCCCATCGCCATTATTGTTCCACCGGTCAAACGTCAGGGTCACCGTGCCCCCTGAAGTCTGGCTTGAGGCAATGACATTCGTAGCCGCCCGCCCGGTGGTCAGAGCACCAAATGTCTGTGAGGAACCGGCAGCGTTGCCAGTAAAAGAAAACTGTCCTCCGACCAACGTAAGCGGACGGGCACCACTAAGGTGCGCTGTCGCCGCCCCCGAGCTATCATCAATTTGGAATTGCCCCGAAGGTCCTTGAACGGTGATTGTCCCCGTTCCGCCGATGCGCACCCCGCTTCCAGAAATGCGGAAAAGACCTTGATTGACGGCCAATCCACCGACGAACGAATTGCTGTCCGCCGACAGGTTGAATGTGCCAGCACCATTTTTCGTGATTGAACTGACAGCACCGAAACCAGTGCCTGTTTTATTGATGGCGCCTGCGCCAGTGAAAATCAGCGCTTGGCCACTGCTCAATGTGCCGGTCAAATTCAATGTTGCCCCAGCATCTGCCCCAATCGTAGCCGCGGCAGCCAGTGTCACGGTGCCGGTCACCGTATTCGTAGTGCCACCCAGAGCACGCAACGCCCCCTGCCCATCGACTCCCGTTCCGTTGAGGCTGAGAGGCTCGCTAATGGAAACATTGTTCAGCGCGAGCGAGGCTCCCGTGCCCGAAACCACCGTATTTCCCGTCGTGGTGCCTAGAGCAGACGCCAGATTCACCTGAACGGTTCCAGCACCAATCGTCAAAACTCCATTCCATGTCGAATTCACCCCCGCAAGTACAAGCATGCCGTTGTCATTTTTGCGCAATGCATTGGCGACCGCACCTAGTCCGAAGCCGGTGTTCAGGGTCAACGTGTTGCCCGCGGTGACATCGATGGCGTTGTTCGCACGATTCAACACAATGGTGCGGGAAGTGGCGAACGAACCAGTGGCTCGGAAGCCCGCCGTTGTTGAATTGGTGCTCAGAATGATCTGATTCGCCGAATTACCGAGCGCGCCATCATTCCGAGCGGCAAGAACACCGAGTTGAACATCCAGATTACCCGTCAGCAAAGCACTGTTGGCAGCATTCGTAAGTTCCAAGGTTCCATTTCCAGTCTTGGTGATGCCAGCCGTTCCTGAAACAGTTCCACTAATAGTCAGCCCATTGACCTGATTCGAGGCAGAAGCGGTCGATACATTAATCCATGACTGGGTTCCAAGTGTGGTCGCTGTCGTGAGTTCGAGCCCATGGCCATGATTGTTGGTCACGCTCAAAGGTCCCTGCAGGACGAAACCGGGCATTTGTAGTGTTTTATTAGAGGCGAGGGCGAACAATGGAGCATAGGTGCTGCCCAAACGCCCAATTGTAAGGTTCACAGCCGCACTCGGATTGAGCGTAATGCCGGTATTGATGACCTGCCGAGAGCCGGTGCCATCTCCGTCATGAAGCAACGAGAGATTTCCGTCATTAAGGTTCAGCGTCACGGAGTTCCCGGGAGCCAAAGCTCCCAAGGCCAAGGTTCCCAATCCAGTCTTGGTAATGGAAATCGGGCCTGCTCCACCCTGACGCGTGATCGTGCCGAGCGCCGCGGTCATGCCCGGATTATTCACATTGATCGCGATGGTGCCAGGCAGGGTGACCAAACCACTCAACGTAAGATTGCTGCCGCCAGGCACCGTGCTGTCGAATCCAAAATCACCGCCGACCACAACGGCATTGCCAATGACTTGAGCCGCTCCGGTAAGCAAACGTGTCCCACTTGAAAGGGTCAGCGCCCCAGTCCCAAGCGGACCACTGCTCACCCCGCCCAAAACACCACTATTGGCCGTGCTGTTCGCGCCAAACAGGATGCCTCCCGCAGCGAGGGTAACACCACCATCAAAAGTGCTCTGCCCGCTCAACTGAAGAAGGCCGGCCCCCGTCTTGTTGAGGGACGCGCCGCCGCCAGTTAAAGCAGCATTGATGTTCAAAGTGGGAACAAGCGGTGAAAGGTCCACTCCGTTAAACATCACCGGTGCAACACTGACCGAAGTCGGCCCTGCTTGCAGAACAACCGAACCGGAGTTGGCGAATGTCAGCGAGTTCGTCGCAGTACTGGTGGCATTGTTCGAAAGTTGAACCTGAGTGCTGCTCAGAATTGCCGTGACGGTCGTATTGGCGGCAATTCCACTTCCCGTCACCACTGTGCCGACAGTCAAACCGCTGGTCGAGGGAAGTGTGACGACATTGCTGCCATTAGTTGTAGTCCCAGATATGATCCCCGTGGAGATGGTCGAAACCGATCCCAAGTTGGACGAAGTGGCATTGATGGCACCGTTGAGAGTGAGAGTCCCTGCGCCAACAAGCAATTGAGGAGTATTACCACCGGTGTTGTTAAATGTCAGACTGGAGATGGTTTGATTGAAACTGTTCAAATCCAAAGTCCCCCCACCATTTAGGGTCACACCGGCCGAGCTTCCAATTTGATTGCTGGCCCGGAAGATCACAGTCGAAGAACGCTCTGGTACCGTGTTGCCATTCGTGCTCGCGCCACCCGTGATGGTCACATCACCCGTGCCAAAGGCTAAGCCTGGGGAATTGAGCACCACATAACCAGCATTCACGAAGGTGCCGCCTGAATAGGTGTTATTTCCACTCAGGATCACCTCGTTCGTAGCGACCCGGTTGGAGGTTCTTCCTTCAGTCCCATTGATGACCAATGTGAGAGGCCCGGAGCCATTATTGACGATGTTTGCGCTCACTATAAGGTCACGGTTGAGAGGCTCGCGGTCTGAAGCCTGGCCGTTGATGTAATTAAGAGCATGCAAATAAAGATCAGCAGGAGTGTTTGGCGTGCCTCCAGCGGTCAGATTTCCATTGGCGATCGTGATCGGCATTGAAAGGGAGCTTCGATACTCCCTGTCACTGGGAGCCGTCGGGACGATGTTCGCACTAGCATTACCTGCCAAGGTCACGGTCAGCCCACTAACACTTACCACAGTCGAGCCCAAAAGTTCAGACCCAGCCACCAACTGCGTTGGCACGCTGCTCAACACAACCGTAGGACTCGACGTGGAACTGCTGACAACCGTAACATTGCCAGATGTAATAAAAGCTTGGGAGGCAATCAAACCGCCACTGGTGAGGTTCAGCGTGTGCCCCCCCAAATCCAAATCCGTCTTCCCATTCGCCACCAAAGCAAGGCTGTTGATCGTCCTATCACCAGTTAATACCAATGTTTGGGGAATATTGACCCCCGGATTGGCAGCAGTGACGTCCTGAGACAATACGATCTGGTTCCCATTAATCACGGACTGTACTGTGGTGCCGATTGATATCCCGGTGCCAAACACTGGATCACCCACCTCCAATCCAACCGTGCTGGGCACAGTCAACACATTCGTGCCGTTAACACCCAGTGACGCGACAGTTGGTGTGACGAAACGGATATTATCCGTCATCCCACCCGTGTTGATATCATTGGGAGAATACCCCGCATAGCCCGTGGAATTGAGCGCCCCGATCCCGGTCCCCGGACTATAGCTTGCAAAATCCCGCTCAACGACAGCCCACCCGCCGATCAAGTCATTGGTGAGTGTCGGAGCACTTGTGATCATAATCCTTGCCGTGTTGCCCAGAGTGCCATCCACATTCATGAAGCGCACCGTAGCCCGAGCCCCCGCCTCACGGACCATGCTAGCCATGTTAAGCACTGAGCTGTTAACACCCGTGCCCGGTTCCGCCACATCGAAGAAACTGTTACCATGAGAAAGGGTGACCGCCCCGATGTTTTCGAAGCCTTCCTCACCAAATCTGGCCCGATACTGAAACATGCCACCACGCATCAGGATCGGTGCCGCGTCATTGATCCGATCGTTCAAATTCACATCCAACGCGCTGGTACCGTTGTTGTTGGTGATCAAAAGTGTGGACTGGTTCAGCTCGATCGACGAGGTAGCCGCCAGCGAGGCTGTTCCCAAGAGTTGAACTCGCCCGCCATTGAGGAGGGTGGGGCCAGTATAGGTCTGTGGCGAGTAAAGGTTCCAATCAGAAAACGATCCGGCAGTGGTCGTGCGGGCAAGTGCTATGTTACCTTGAATGGAACCGGAGAAACTGACACCGCCATTGACAAGGCCCAAAGTAGCCTGCGCCCCAGAGGAGTTGATCACATTACCTCCAGCCCCGGGAATCAGGTTGGCACCTTGTGCGCCGTTTGTTTGGGTGCTAATTCGTTGGAGAGACTGGACTGTTCCATTGAGGTCAATTACACCACCTTGAAGGAACAGTTCTGTCGTGTAAAACAACGTGTTTGAACCGCCCGCCAGTTTCAATGTGCCTTCGTTGACACGCGTCGCACCAGTAAAGAAGTTTTGCCTGCCAAGGGCAAGCACCCCTGCGCCAGCAGTGGTCAATCCATTGGTAAAACCAGCCAGAGAACTATTGAGAGTCAGGTTGCCAACCGAATGAATGATCATCTCACGGTTCGAACTGGTAGAAAGTCGTCCGCCCGAGATTCCTCCATTTCCGGAAAGGGCCAGTAACCCACCGCTGTCCAAAACCAGAACCTGACTGGACTGCAGGGAAACTCCGCCGCCACTGTTTCCTAGAGTCAGCGAGTTTATCACCATCGTGTTTCCCGTGATTGAGGCAGATAAATTGGATGTTCCACTGACAAGCGAAATATTCATCGGAGTCGCGACCCCGGCCAAACTGTTCGTCAGCGTATTCGCCATTTCCGAAGCGGACAGCGGCCGTATGATTCCATTGACGGTGTCCACGGTTGCGAAGGAACCGCCGCTTCCTCCAACCGTATTGCCTACCAGCGCATACGGCAGGATTCCTTTGTTAGAACTATCTACCGGCCCGTTTTGACCGATCGCCACAAAACCGGTCCCACTAGCGCTGATGGTCGCAACATTTGCACCTGCACCCGCACCTAAGTTGCTCCCACGAAACAAGACTGTCCCACCTCCCGCACGAGTGACAGGTCCAAAAAGTAAATCCGCCTGCTGACCACCCCCGGCTGAAACGGTTACCACACTCTGCCCCGGATTCAAAGTAAGCGCACCCGTGGTCTCACTTGTGGCCGCGCTGCCGCTTCCGACCAAATCCAGCACACCGCCGTAAAGATTGATCGCCCGACCAGACAAACGATGATTTGCATTACTCGCGGAATTGTCGAGCCTCAGGGTGCCACCTGGGGTCACGAAAACGGTGCCCGTTCCGCCATTGGCACCCGGCACCCCAAGACTTCCCGATCCATTGATCGACAACACCCCCTGTCCGGCATAAACCGTCTGGCCGGGGAAGAGATTGGCCGCCGTTAGGTTCCAAGTCCCGGAACCAAACTTGGCAAGCGAGAACGTGCCGAACGCAAGGTCGCCGGTATAGGTCATCGGGGTGCTAATGGTTCCCGTTCCACTTCCAGTCAGTCCAATCCAGTTCCCACGGCTGCTTCCCCCTGTGGCAATTGAACCCGTGATCACACCCGAAATGGTTAGTGTGGAGCCGCTGTCGACTCCAATCAGTGCCGCTCGAGGCTGGCCATCTGCCGAACTGGCACCGCTGAACCCAATGGAACCACTCCATGTATTGGCACCTGACACGCTGCGCAGCGCACCTCCAGCATCGATGCCATTGGAAGTGTTGTTATTGCCCGGAGTAAAGAGCAGGGGCTCACTCACGTTGATGTTATTCGCCAGCTCCAAGGCAGCAGAAACATTGCCAATCTGTGTGTTCCCCGTCGCAGTGCCAAACACTCCCGCGTTAGAAACCCGCACCACCCCCTGACCGATTGTGAGGATACCGTCCCAAGTGCCTTGTGATTGGGTGAGCAGTAAAGTACCACGATTATTCTTTTGAAGGTTATTGGTTGCATTGGAGAAGGTAAAGACTCCGTCCATGGTCACTGTGTTGCCGGCAGTAACTTCAAAAGAATTACTTGCTTGGTTCATGATGATGGTGCGGGTATTTGGTATGGAGAACGTACCATCGGCTCTCAAGCCAGATGTGGCCGAGTTCGTGTTGACCAAGATCTCGTTCGTCGAGTTCCCAAGGGCTCCATCAATGTTGAAAGCAAGCACACCTCCAGCAACGTTGACCGCAGAGTTGGCATTCACAGTTAAGGTGCCGGTCGATGGGGCCACGTTCAAAGCGAGTTGCGTGCGAATCAAACTGGGATCGGCAGCCGTGATCGCCTGGCTCAAGGTCACCTGGCGGCGAACCAATTGTGGATTATTTGCTGTGACGGCCTGGCTCAAAGTCAGATCGTTTCCGCTGATCGCAACGACGAGGGTGCCATTGGGGATGTTGGGGCCAAAGACCGGATCACCAACGCGGAAATTTGTCGCGCCACCCGTGACGGTAACAGTGTTGCTTCCGTTAATACCTGTTGTCGTGGTTGTCACGTTATCGTTGATGGCGGTTATGGTGGTACCCGCCGAAACACCAGCACCGCTGACGGGCATTCCAACGGCAAAAGCCCCCGTCACAGCAATGCTAACCACTGTGGAGTTTGCTGCCGCGCTGCCAGCAAACGTCTGCACATTGATGGCGGAAATGCTCGTTCCAGAACTGATGCCCCCTCCTGCGGTTAGTCGCTGCCCAACAATGACTTTGTTGGCGTTCTCCACGGTCAATGTGGATGTCGACGCTGATCCATAAGCGGCGAAACTAACGGCCCCACCGAAGTTATTGGTCGCATCGCCCAAAACCAAGGTGCCTCCACCATTTTTAAAGATGCTGAAACCACCTGTGACCTGTCCTGCCAGATGAAGTCCCTGCACCAGGTTGGAGCTTGTCGCGTTGTTGACCGTCATTGTGGGAGAACTAGTTAGCGAGGTGGATCCAGCCACCTTCAAGCCATAGCCATCGTTGTTGGCAATGGTCAATGTCACCCCACCGAGGTTCAACGTGGAGATTTGCGATGTTTTGTTCGCAGCAAGTGGAAACCGTGGGGAGAACGCCGTCCCCGCACGCCCAACGGCCAAGGTGCTGTTGCCCACAACAGTGATATTATGATTGAAGGCGAAGGTCTCCTGTGCGCCAGTCCCGTCACCGCCGCCAACGAGCGCCAGCGTGCCACCATTCAAAGAGAAGGTCTTGCCAGACAAGGCAGCCGGCCCCTCGATTCTCAGGCCTGAACCGGGTTCCATGACAACAGCCCCCAAATACCCTGTGTTGTTGCCTGAAAGCACCACCGTTCCAGCTTGTGAAGCGAATCCAATTTGCTGGGGGACACTATTAGCCAGTGCGTCAGCGGCAATAATGGTCGAGACCGCATTCATCTGGGTTGAACGGATCACCAAAGTAGTCGTGGCATCACCGCTCAGCGCACCAGCAACTCGGAGGGTTGCGCCAGGATCAGTGGCTGGGCGCCCCCCAGCAATAGCATCAAGCACCAAGGATTTCCCACTTGTTATCGTGATGCCTTTTGCGCTGCTTCCCAACGTTGTGGTGGCGGCATTGACCACAGATTGAATGATACCATTTTCCAAAACCTGAACAGAGTTGTCAAACAAAGGCCCAACCCCGGCGGCAGTTGCTCCTTTTGAGTCAAGAACCAAATTGCCGTGGTTCAATTTGATCAGCGCCGAACCTGCTGGATTAAATGAACCGGAGGCTGAACTTCCCACGAGCACCAAGCTCGGAATTTGGCTGAACATCAGGGACGGAGAACCAGTTGTCGTGGCGTTGGATGAAATGGTGATGCTCCCCGTTCCAACGCTGGTGATCACTGAGCCCGGAACAATTCCATTGCCACTCACAGTCATTCCCACGGCCAGATTTGCCGTGTTACTCACACTGACGGTCGAGGAACCGACCAAAGTCGTCGCGGATTGGGTATCCACTTTTCCCTTCATCTCAATCGATGAACCGGCGCCCAAATTGTTCACGCTGGATGTGTTTGTTAAATAAAGCCAGCCATTGCCGGATTTCTCAACATTGACGGCAAAGCCTCCATCGGAAACGGAACCATCGAATGCCACATTCGGATCGGAGACGATTTTCACCGTTCCAGAAGCATCTCCCAATGTGGAAGGTCCGCCAAATCGAAGTGTGCGGCCAAACCCCGCTCCATCTCCAACCACGGCTGAGCCTCCGCCAGTAAATGAACGCACGGTAAGTTCGTTACCTGTTTTCATGCTTAGCCCGCCCAATGCCACTGAACTTAAAGAGTCACCCGTCATATCGATGCCAGCAGTACCAGTGATGGTTATGTCATTGCCCACTTGCAATGCAGATGACGAACTCGCAGCGGTGTTAATATCCGCCTGGAACAATTCTGAAGGAGACAGAATGGTGCGTAGAAAGCCCGTGGAAGGCCCGGCATAACCCAAGTTAATACTGCCTCCACCAGTGCCCTGCACGTAATCGATCCTTATGTCATGATACCCCGATGACAAAAACACGGGTTTGCTGGAAAGATCCGTTGCCCCCTTCCCTCCGTCATTGTTCAAAATCAACTGCCCATCGATGAAAATGCGGGCACCATCATCAGGACTCGCAAAAAACGTGTATGCACCAGAGCTCCCAATGTTGACTTTGCCCTTCCACTGCACCCCGTAACGAATGGCTGTTTGCTGGGCGTTGTTCCCATCAAAATACCGAACGGCTGTATTGGTGCCATTGCCATTCAATGTGGCGATGGTATGAGTAGCAGACGCGGGAATTGAACCAGCGACTGACTGAGGGATGGCAGTGACCACAGGGTTGGAGGCAGTCAATGGCTGGCTGATCTGAAATTGAGTAGGACTGATGATCGCTGTGATAATGGCACCATTGGGCACCCCCGTTCCTGTGACAGACTGACCAACCCACAATGAAGCTGTGCTAACCGTGCTGAGAATACTCGCACCCACACTGGCTGTCGTATCAACGCTGGTCGTGTGCGCATTTGCCCCTGTGGCAACCCCTGAGAAATCAATTCTGCTGGAATCCCCAGTGCCTGTGGTGTCAAACACCCTGCCAGACAATCCGTTCCCAGTCGTGGAATTGCCGCGGATATTGAAGACTGCACCATTCTCCAATGTGATTGTGTTGGCCCCCAATGCCCGCGTGCCATTCGCAAAATGATCGGAACTTGCATCCAAAGCGAGCGTCATTCGATTGCCGACCGTAATCCCACCTGTCAGCGTGCTATTGTAGGCAGACAATCCGTTCGAGCCCAATACGATGGTTCCGCGATCACCGGGATTCGCAAGCGTCGAATCGTATTGCAGTTTCACGCCGTTGGTTCCAGCGAGTCCTGCGTCGATTGTGCCGACCATGTCGGAGGTGAATCCATCTCCTTTGATGGTGATGGAAGGTGTTGCACCTGCAAACGTCAGCAGAGCGGTAGCCGTGTCAGCTCTCAACGAGACAGAATCTCCTTCAAATCGCAGTGCCCCGACAGTGATAGGGTCAAGGATCGTTACACCAGAAGGCCCTTGCCCAAAAAACACGTCGCCAAGCACTGCTGTGTGGTTGCCCGAATTATCCCACGCAACACCTGTTCCTGGGTTGTAGAACTGATCAGCATACCAATTTGTGGAAACCAAATCCCAATTCCCGCCAAAGGTCGGATTCACTGAGCCAAAGTCCTCAACCGCCCAGTAAAAAGTGGCCCCACGGAGGGTGCCAACGGGCATCTGGGCGAAGACCATCAGGAAGGCCATGAACCATCCGAGCAGGGATCGATTTCGACGGAGTGTTTTCATCGGTGAATTGCGGTGCGGGAAGTTTTTCGAGAGAAAGGGGTTGGGAAACAGAAAAGCCTACTGGCGGGAGATCGTCACATAGCACGGCACGAGGGCATCCAAATCGGGCTTGGAATCAGTCGGGCGGCAGGGATGGGACGGGGCATGGAAGGCGGGGTGTGAACAAGATCGGAATCCTTGCCTCCGTGAGACAGGTTTTCCGGTCGTAACGTTCAGAATAGCGAAGACGGCCTTACCCCGTCAACGCAAATACATGGCCCATACGAATTTCTCCCTTCGCGGAGCCTCACGGCACCGCCACAGCGGCACCATCTAGGATTTCCACCCGGAATGCCGCCAGATCCCCGGAATCACGCGTGATCAGCACACTGATCCGGTGCGTTCCAGCGGCCAAATCGAGGCTCAATTCAGGGGAAAGTTCCTTCAACTCGGCCCCGTCCACCGCCACCACGATTCCTTTTACGGAACTCAGGCCCAGTTTGACCTTCCCGGCGGCGTCCAATTTCAGCCCAAATTGGGCGATTTTCGGGAACCAGGGATACATCCGCTGGGCGGCCGGGAGGTCGGCCAGGGGTAGGTCGCCATTTACTTGGCTCAGCAAGGTCTGCCAGGGGTAAGGATGCTTCTCGTCGTTCAGGGCAAAGCTGCCCACGTGGCGGACATGATCGACGTCCTTCTGCTCCATCTTGGCCATGACCTTCCAGGTGCGAACGTAGCGGTTCGGCTGCGTTTTGAAGGCCCCTTCCCGGCCCAGTTCGCTCAAAAAGCGCACCAGATCGACGAACTCGTCCTCCCGCAGGCTGGCGGTCAAACCGGCCGGCATCATGCTCACGGGGCTCATCTGGCGGCTCGCCACGGCTGATTTGGCCACTTTCACGATCTGATTCGCCGGGTCACGAATCGTCAACTCGTCCGCGCCGTCGTTCACGAGACCGCCGGAGACCACGCCACCGTCTTTTTTGCTCACGATGATCATGTGATAGCCTTCTTTGATCTTCTTGCTCGGCTCCAGCAGGCTCTCGATGAGGTAATCGACTGGCGCGGAGGCTCCGATGCTGACCAGATTCGGCCCCAAAATGCCGCCGCTCTCTCCGATGGCGTGGCAGGTCATGCACAAAAGCTGCTGGCGACGATACACCGCCTCACCGCGAACGGGATCGCCGTTCTTCTTCACTTTTTCGACCATCGCGGTCATTTCTTCGGCCGTCAGCGGCTTGTCCATCTGCTTCACATTGCCCGCTTTTTTGAGCGCCTCGGCCAGCGGTCCTTGGATGCCGCGGGTGCTCACCATGCGGATGCCTTCAACGGCCACGAGGTCAGGAATCGTCTTGCCTGCCAGCTCCTTCGCCAGCACGCCCGGAAGCTGCTTGTTCTTCAAAAAGGCCCCCAAAACCGGTTTCGCGGCCCCCACCTCGGCGGTGGCCAAAAACTCGACCGCACGCTTCGCAGCCAGTTGCGGTCCCACGGAGGTCAAACCGTCGATCATGAGCGATTTGAGGCCCAAATCGGTCGCTTCGACGAATAGCTTGTCGAAGAGGTCACGCGTCTTCACGCCGCCGAGGGCGGTCAGGCCGCGGGTGGCACCGTCGCGGATCGCCGGGATCGTTTTCGGGTCGGTCAGCAGGCTGGCCAGCTTCTCGCGGGCGGGTTCCACCTTCCAAAGACCGGCCAAAATGGCTGTGCGATGCACGACATGCGGTTCCGGGCGGGCAAACCAAGCCGTCACGGTCTCCGCGGCACCTTCCGGCACGATTTTCCGGTCCGTGGCCGCCTTCACGAGGGCGTCCTGAAGGCCGATGTAGTGCGGGGCCATGGCCGCGTCGTTCACCATGTCCACCATCACCTTCGCCTGGGCGGCGTCCGCGGCATCACCCGCCATCGCCAGCACGGCGGCGGCATCTTCGGGGCTCAATTTGCCTGCTTTGAGCGAGGCAAACAGCGGCGGCAGGGCGTCCGAGCGGCTCGTGCTCTTCATCGCATAGACGAACTGCTTCGGGCGGTCCTCCAGCTTCAGCTTGCCGCTCACCACGGCGGGCATCCAGACCTCCGCCTGCTCGCGACAGGTCAGCTCGAGCAGGAAATCGAGGTTTTCATCCATCGGCAGGTCCAGCACCCGCAGGGCCAGATTGATCGCCCCGGGCTTGCGCATCTCCGCCAGCACCGCCACGGACCAAAGGCGCACCTGGGCATTTTCGTCCGCCACGGCCTTTTCGAGCACTTTCATCGCGTCCGGCAGTTCCTTCCAGCGATGGCTCAGGATGCGCAGCGCCGCCGCACGGATGCGGGCATCGCTGTTTTCCCAAAGTTTCCGCCACAGCGCCGCCGAGAAGGAATTCACGCCCTCGCGAGCCCAGGCCGCCTCGAGCAAGGCATGCCCGTCGGTCTGCTGCGCCGCCCAGGCGTCGAGTTCCGCCGTGACTTTCACCGCGCCTTGATCCCTCAGCTCACGCTTCGCAAAGGTCCGCACATACTTGCGGTCGCTTTTCAGCATCGCCAGCAGCTCCGCCGTGCTCGCCCCGGCGATTTTCAGCCTTGGACTCAGCGGACGGCCCTTCGCCGTCACTCGCCAGATGCGGCCGTGAACGAGGTCGCGACGCGGGTCACGGAAATCGACCTCTCCGTGCTGGATGATCGGGTTGTACCAGTCCGCGATGTAAAGAGCACCATCCGGCCCCACTTTGACATCGATCGGGCGGAAGGCGCGATGTGTGCTCGCCAGCACATCCGGCATCTGCTTGGCGATGTAGCTGCTGCCGCTCGGAGTAAGGGTGAAACGGTTCACGCGATTGCCGCGGAAGTCATTCAGCACGAACGAACCCTGCCAGTCCGCCGGGAAATGCGGGTCCTCGATCACCTCCATGCCGCACTGCTTCGGCTGGCCGGGGCTCAGGCCGTGCAGGATGCGCTTCGCCCCCGGCGACGTGGCGAAAACACT
>CALMTT010000557.1 GCA_937872615.1 uncultured Verrucomicrobiaceae bacterium
GGTGAAGGTTTCATCGCACTGCGGCCCGGGACGGAAGACCTGGTCCTCGTTGATGAAAAACGGCAGCTTCGTGAGCGAGCGGGCCAGCGTGAAGACCTCACGATCGATCTTTTCGAGCCCAGGACGCTTGTTCAGCATATCAGCACCACCCCAGGCGATAGGATGATTGATCACATCCCACTCGATGACGCGGTCCTTCACGAAGGCGAGGCGTTCCTTCACGCTGTCGAGCGTGCGCTGGCGGATCACGGCGTTGTCTTTGATGTCATGCAGATTGAAGGGCGTGGCCACCTGCATGAGGTAATGCCCGCGCACGTCTATGTGCCGCTCCGCGAGCCATTGGAAGGCTGCATCGAGCTCTGTGTTCCGTTTAGCCTTCCGGCCATCGTTGAAGTCAGGACCCCAGTTGCCATCCTTGAGGTCGTTTTCGAAAACGATGATGCTGAAGAGCTTATCGACGATTTCACGGTAGCGACGGTCGTCCTCGCTCTCGCCGCTGAAACGCTTCGCAACAACCGCGGAGCCAAAACCAAAGGCATGACGCTTCAGCGAGAGTTTCACCTCCATTTCAGGCAGGGGCTGACCATCAGCATTCGTCACCACGAGCGACAAATCCTTCTTCCGATGCTGTTCGATGCGTTCGAGCGCCGCTTTCCGCCACGGTGAATCCGGTTCGCGTCCCACGTAGGTGCGTGGGATGGGCTTTGCCTTCGGAAACAAGGCCACATCCATGCTCGCGGAATACTTCAGTACACGGATGCTCTCCACTTCGATGCTTTGCTCCTTTTGCCCGCAGAGCAAAACCACCGCCGCTTTGTCCGCTGGCACAGCCTCCTCGGTCACAAACACCACTGGCTGCTCCCGCCATTCGTGATGAATGCCCACGCCGATGGTGGCCGCAAACGAGGTGTAGGGCGCACCTCGGAGCTGAAGCTTCGCCAACACCTCGCCGGAGGCCTCAGCACCGACGACGCGTGCCTTGATGATGGCCAGCACCCGCTCGCCCTTTGCAATTTCAGCCGCCACAGGGGCCGTGAACTGCGCCGAGTATGCCTTCGCCGGATCGCCCTTGGTGATCGTGATGCGTTTGCCGATCTCCAGAGCCTCTACTTTGCCCGCTGTGGCATTGGCGCTGGCCTGCACTGCCGCGTCACCACGCACCTCCACGCCTCCCGGCGGCAGTTCGAGGGCGGCGACGGTGGAGACGAGAAGGAGCAAAATGAGCAGGTGCTTCATCATGACCTTCTGTGGCTTGTTTTCGTCCCGCTGACAAATGGCAACCAACTCGCTCCGTATAGACTTCATGCGCCTCCTCGCCTTTTGCCTGCTCGCCGTCGCCAGTTTTGCCGCTGAAGCTCCTCTCTCCCTCACTCTTCGAAGCCGTTCCGGTGTTTCCAAGCCTGTTTTGGTGAAGGAACAATGGCTACCCTCGCGCACGGCCATCATCGTGTGTGACATGTGGGATCTGCATCACTGCAAAAACGCCGTCAGCCGCGAAACGGAGATGGCACCACGGATGAACGAAGTGCTCGAAAAGGCCCGCACCGCCGGTGTGCTCATCGTTCATGCCCCCAGCTCCTGCATGAAGCCCTACGAAGGCACGCCCGCCCGAGAGCGTGCCGAGACCGCCCCCGCCGCGCCGCGCCTGCCAGACAAGATCGGTGAGTGGTGCAAGCAGATCCCCGCGGAGGAGATGGCGGTGTATCCGCTCGATCAAAGCGATGGCGGCGAGGATGATGATCCGGCCAAGCATGCCGCCTGGGCCAAGGAACTCGAAGCGAAGGGACTCAATCCGAAAGCGCCTTGGACGAAGCAAATCGACACGCTGCGCATCGACCAAAGCAAGGACGTCATCAGCGACAGTGGCGTGGAGATCTGGAACCTCCTCGAGTCGAAGAACATCGACAACGTCATCCTCATGGGCGTGCACCTCAACATGTGCGTGAGCGGCCGCCCCTTCGGTCTCCGGCAGATGGCGAAGAACGGCAAGCACGTCGTGCTCATGCGTGACCTCACCGACACGATGTACAATCCCGCCCGCTGGCCCTTCGTGAGTCACACCCGCGGCACGGAGCTCTTCACGCAGCATGTGGAGCGTCTCATTTGCCCCACGATCACCTCCGATCAGCTCATCGGCGGCCAGCCCTTTGCCTTCAGCGACGCCACCGCGGGCAAAAAACGCCTCCAAATCATCCTGCTCGGCGACAGCACCACCGAGGCGAGTTTTCCCAAACGCTATGCCGCGGATGAGCCGCAGTTCGAGGACATGCTTCGCGTCAAACTGGCCACCGAGGGCGACTTGCCGCCCTGCGATGTTTACAACGAAGGCGTCAGCGGCGAGTTCATCCGCCGCCTGCTTGCTGAAGAAGGCCTCTCCTTCCGTTTCGAACACGATCAATCAGCAACCGCCGGGGACGACACCCCCCATGCCCGTCACCAACTGATCCTCTTCGACCGCGACACCGAATTGCCC
>CALMTT010000558.1 GCA_937872615.1 uncultured Verrucomicrobiaceae bacterium
CCTGCGCATCCGCGATGACATCCAGAACCGCATCGGCGCGCCGCTCTACGGGACGGCGTATCTCGAGGAGCCGCTCGAAGTTTCCACCAGCACCTTCAAGTGGGTCGAGGACAGCGATCCGTTCAGCTACGTCGGCCCGCACTGGACCGATCTCATCTTCAGCTACTACCAATCCAAGCCCGTGAGCCTCACCGCCGTCGGCCAGAAGAAGCGCCTCATCCGCGATGGCATCAATGCCTACGACGCCGTGCAGGTCCGCGTCGATTTCGACAACGGCATGAGCATCAACTTCCACAACAACTGGATCACCCCCGCCGACTTCGAAGGCCCGGTGAACCAAGGCCACGAGATCGTCGGTGCCGATGGCAAGGTGGAGAGCGATCAGCAATACCGCGGCTTCCGCTGGTGGAATGCCGGCGGCGGTTCCCGCACCAGCAACAACCACTTCACCCGCGATGTCCTCCGTGCCGATGGCACCAAGGCCTACATCGGCTACGGCGTGGACAGCCTAACCGTCGCCCTCGTCGCTATTTGCGATGTGAAATTCGCCGGAGCCAGCCGCGATGCCGTCGCGCACCTCTACCCCACTGCCGAAGAGGCCCGCATCACCTGCGCCATCGTCGATGCCGCGGCCAAAGTGCGTGATTTGAACTTCCAATACCTCTCCGAGGGCAAAGGAGCGCCCGTCACCGCCCGCTTCGGCGAAGATGGCATCACCATCATCGACCCGCTGAACCGCGAAAACACCTTCCAGCGCATCTACGAGCAGCCGTTGTGACGTAGCTTCAGGGATTGGCTGATTGCGCTGGGCCGCTTCGTGCCTAACGGAACAGCTCCCCCGACCCCCATGCTCACAGAAAACGACATTCGTTCCGCGCTCGGTAGCGTCCGCTATCCCGGCTTCAGCCGTGACATCCTCTCCTTCGGCCTCGTCAAAAGCATCCAGGTCTCCGGCAATGATGTGACCGTGGAGATCTCTCTCGCCACCCGCGATCCCAACATCCCGCGCCTCATTCACGAGCAGGCTATGGACGTGCTGAAAAAGCTGCCCGGCATCGGCGAGGTGCGGCTGAACTTTGACATCAAGGACCCGCCGGGCACGAACACCACCGCCTCGGAGAAACTCGGCAAATCCAGCATCCCCGGTGTGAAGAAGATCATCGCCGTGGCCTCCGGCAAGGGCGGCGTGGGCAAGAGCACCGTGGCGAGCAATCTGGCCATCGCGTTGAGCAAGACCGGCGCCCGCGTGGGGCTCTGCGACTGCGATTTGTATGGCCCGAGCATTGCCCACATGTTCGGCACGGACGAGAGGCCGTATCAAAACGACGAGCAGCAGATCGTGCCAATTGAGAAATACGGCCTGCAGCTCATCTCGATGGGCTTTTTGCTTGAGGATGCCTCACCCGTGATCGTGCGCGGTCCGGTGGCGACGCGTTACACGCAGCAATTCCTCCGCCAGGTAGCGTGGGACAACCTCGACGTGCTCGTGCTGGACCTGCCGCCGGGCACCGGAGACATCCAGCTCACCATCGTTCAGACCGTGGCGCTCGACGGCGCTCTGATCGTCACCACGCCACAAGAGGTGGCGCTCATTGATGCACGCAAAGCCGTGTCGATGTTCCAAAAGGTCAACGTGCCCATCCTCGGCATCGTGGAGAACATGAGCTACTTCCTCTGCCCGTCGGATGGAAAGGCTTATCACATCTTCGGACAAGGTGGTGGCGAGCATGAGGCGAAGCGCCTCGGCGTGCCCTTGCTCGGCCAGATCCCCATCGAGATGCCGATTCGTGAATGTGGCGACCAAGGCCACCCCATCGCCCTTGAAGATCCGGCGACAAGCACGGCCTCAAAGGTCTTCCACGAGATCGCGGCGAAGCTGCGGTAATCCCGCAGCTACACCGTGTAGTCGATCATGTTCAGGTTCCGTGCGTTGAGCGTGGCGGTGCTGAGATCGGGCTGGAAGCGGGTCAGATTCGGGAAGACCTGCTGCACTTGCATGTCGGTGAGGCCGAACCATTTGCCGATGAGGGCGGCTTTTTGATCGACGGCGGTGCTGGGGATCCAGCGGCCGCGGTTGCCGGTGCAATCAATGCCGCCATTGACGGTGAGATCGGGGAAGGTGCCGTAAATGCGGCCGCCCTGCACCGCGCCGCCGGCGATGAGGCTGGTGCCGCCCCAGGCGTGGTCGGAGCCGCCGGTCTGGTCGCTCTTGTTCGGGGTGAAGGTGCGGTTGAAGTCGCTGGCGGTGAACATCATCACCTTGTCCCACATGCCGATGGCCTTCATGCAGTCAGCAAAGGCGCGGATGGAGCGGGAGAGGTTGTTCATCAGATTGTAGTAGCCCTGGTTCTGCGCGGTGGGGTTCGGGATCTGCGAGACGTGCGTGTCCCAGCCGCCGATCTGCACGAAGAAGATCTGGCGTTTGTTCGAGAGCACGCTGCGTCCGGCGATCATGCGGGCGACGACTTTGAGTTGGTTGCTGAGATCGGTCTGCGCGAAGCCGCCGGGGAACCAGTTCGTCCAATGCTGGTCGAGCGTGGGATTCGGAGCGGCGGATTGGGCGAGGGCATTGCCGACGAGGCCTTCGGTGTTGCGGGCGCTTTGCGGGACGCCGACGTAGGTCTCGTCAAAGAGGCTTTCGTGCGAGGCGGCGAGGATTTGCTCCAAAGCACGCAGTCTCCAGCCTGCGCTGGTGTTTTGATAGTTCGTGCCGCTGAGCGGATCGCCGCTGGTGAGGCCGCTGATGCCGGCGAGCGGGTTGTATTTGTTCGCGGGCGTGGTGCCGCCGCGGTAGTTCGGATTGAGCGCGGTATTGCGCAAAGCGCTGCCGTAGGCGGTGGAGGGGCTGCCGCCGGAGAAGCCGCTGAGGGAGCTGACGGCACCGCTGCTGTTCATGAAGTAAGGCTGTTCAGTGAGGCCGATTTGGAAGCTGTTCGCGCCAGCGACGGAGACGCTGACACCGAGATCGCCGCTGTTCATGCCAGCGACGATCTCGGCGATGCGACCTCCCCAACCTTGGGAGAAAGGCTTGTCTGGCAGGGAAGACTGCCACTGTACCTGCTGGTCCGAATGCGAGAAGAGCTGCGGCGGCTTCGTGGAAGCGGGGAGCGTGTTAAAGTTGGCGCGCGTGATGTTTTGCGTGCCGACGAGCGTGCCGATGTTCGTGATGAAAGCGAGGTCCTGGTTGTCGAAGAGGCCTTTGAGCGGATACGCGCCGGGATGCAGGGCGAACTGGTTCTGCGTGTAGTTTCCACGGCTGGCAGGATCGAAAATGCTGCCGCTGGAGCTGCCATTGAGCGGTGTGATGCGGGTGCTGACCTGCGAGGTGTTGTTGTTTGTGGTGCCGTCGTAGTAGCCGTTGTTCGCGGCGGGCGTGTAGTCGAACTGCGTGTCCGGGATGCCCACGACGCCGCGGGCGCTGTTGTAGTTCGCACGCGCCGCAGAGGTGGTGCCGGCGGGCATGAGCATGTTGTTGGAATCGCAGCCGCCATTCAGGAAGACGCAGACGAGGGCCTTGTAGTCATCGCCCGCGCTCTGAGCCGCCGCCGAGCCGACGAGCTTCATCTGCGCGATGGTGTTCACCATCGTGGTGAGCCCGAGCGCCGAGCAGCCAGACTGGAGCAGGAAGTCACGGCGATTGGGCTTCGAGCGGTCTTCGGTTTTGCGGAGGAAGATGTTCATGGTGAAAACGGGGCTGGAGGTGTCTGCGGAGCTGGAAAGGACGAATGACGAATTCAGAATGACGAATGAATGACGAAGCTCGAAGGACGAAGGGCGTGTTTCATGGCGAGGTGGTTTCGGATTTGGGAATTCGGAGTTCTTTCGTCATTCCACATTAGTGGCTGATCAGCCCCGGCGCTCCCACGCTCATGAGGTAGCCGCACCATCTCACGCGATCGCGGATGTCGGTGTTGAAGGTATCGGTGGGCGGGGTTTTGGGATTGTAGGTGCCTTGGGCGGCATAGCGGGTCGTGGCGGGGAGGTTCGTGCCGCCGCTGTGGGCATAGACGGCCTCGATGATGGTCTGGCGTGGATTGGTGGGCGGCAGCGGCACGGGTGGCGTGGCATGCGGCTCGATGAGGACGGGGAATTTGGCCTTCAGGCTGCCGCCGTTGAGCCAGAGGTCCATTTGATCGACGACGGCCTTGCTGGCGGCCCAGTGGGCCTGCTGCACTTTTTGCAGATCGGCGGCGACAGTGCTCGTGGCGAGGTTGGCGGGGATGGTGCCGCCAAAGAGCGTGGTGAGCGTGCTGTAGAAGGTGCTGCGGTAGTGAAGGATGCTGTCGGTGTAGTCGATGACGATGTTGTCGCGCTGATTGGAGCCGCCTTGGTCGTTGACGAAGTAGCCGCTGGCCTTGCCGATCTGCGGTGGCGGGATGTAGAGCATCGGCGGATACAGCGTGAGGGTCACGTTTGTGCCCGCAGGAGGCTGTGTGTTGAGCTTGATGAGGATCGAGTCCGGCTGCCCGCCCTCCATGACGATGGTGTCGGTGCCACCAATGGGCGTGATGTCCACGCTGGGCCCGTCGTTGTCCCAAATGGGCACGGTGAGCGTGGAGATGCTGGCGTTGTGATACAGCGGATCACTGCTGGCCACACTGTGAGTGATCAGTCCGGTATGGGACGCCGCCTCAACGAGGGCGTCATCGACTGCCGTGATGGTGATGCTTTGCGGTGTGGCCCAGTTGGTGGAGTTGAAGGTCAAAACAGCCGGAGACAGGCTGAGTTGGGAATTGGCCGCGGCGGTGATGACGACATCGGCGGCCGGTGCGTGGCTCAAAGCGACGGTGTAGGTGTCTGTGACGCCGTTTTCGTTCGTGAAGGTGCTGCCGCCGCTCTGAACCAGGCTGATCCTGACGCCGTCATTGTCATACACACTGCTGAACACTGGTGTGATGGCGATGCCGTCAAAGGCTGCATCCGTGCTCGATGCCGTGGCGGTGACCTGACCCCAGTGCAGGATGGCAGGCTCGATGATGGAATCATCCACGGCGCGGACGGTGACGGTCTGGGCCACATTGAAGGTGCCGCTGCCGGTGGCACCGGGAATGAAGGTGAGCGTGGACGGGCTGACACTCACTTCCGCGTCCCCGGTGAAGGTGAGCGTGACGGGCGCGGTGGGCTGCTGGCTGAGCACGACAGTGAAGGTGTCTGTCGTGGTGCTTTCGGTCACGCTGGTAAAGCCGCTGCTCTCCGTGAAGCGCACGCGGTTGGCTGCCACGTTGTTGTCGTTGTCCGTGATGATGTGCGTGACGGCGGGAACGCTGAGAGAGGCGTAGCTGGTGTCCGGGGAGCTCACGCCGACGGCGATCGGCGCCAGGTGGCGCAGTTCGGCGAGGGTGTCATCGACGGGGAGCGTCCAGAGGGTCTGCGCGGTGCTCCAATTGGCAGGCGTGAAGGTCAGCGAGGCCGTGGTGGCGGCGCCGACGCTGCTGGTGGTGCTCAGACGGCTCTGCGTGCCACCATTGAAGTCGAGCACCACATTGCCCGTGGGTGCCTTGGTGAGCACCACGGTGAAGCTATCCGTCGTCGTGCTGCCTTCGGTGGTCTGCGTGGTGCCTCCGCTCTCCACGATGCTCACACCGGGGGAGTCGTTGTCCGTGACCTGCACGAGCACCGGGGGCATGTAGGCGCCGTTGAAGTAGCTGTCCGTGCTGGCGATATTGAAGCCGATGACACCGCGGTGGACGCTGGCTTCAGAAATACCATCATCGACGGCGCTGACGGTGATCGTCTGGCTGCCGGTGACGGTGCTGGAGAAGGTCAGCACACTGGGAGACACCGTGATCTGGCCGTCAGGCACGAGGGTCACGGTCAAGGTGGTGCCGGAGGCGGGATTGCGGCCGTTCATGCCGACGGTGAAGGTGTCACCCACGTTGGGCGTGCCACCGGTGCCGGTGGTTCCACCTTCCTTCACCTGGGTGAAGATGTTCGTCTGGGCCACGGAGAGGGCGGGGTCATTGTCGAGCACGTTCACGACCACGACGGGGGAGTTCACACGGTCATAAGTCGCATCCGTGCTGGAGACATTGTGGGTGATGGTGGCCGTTCCGGGAGGCTCGGCGGTGCTGTCGTTCGTGGTGGTGACCGTGACGGTCACCGGCGTGCTCCAGTTTGCCTCAGTGAATGTGAACGGGCCTGCCGGCGAAACCTGGATGCCGGTGCTGCTCGGCGAGAGCGAAACCGTCGTCGTGCTGCCCGCGTCCGGCCGGCGGCCCAGCGAGATGGTGTAGGTGTCCGTGGCGCCGTCTTCGTTCACGGTGGTGCTGCCGCCGCTTTCCGTGATGACGAC
>CALMTT010000559.1 GCA_937872615.1 uncultured Verrucomicrobiaceae bacterium
ATCACCGTCTTGTCGATCGACAGCGCGTCGCAGCCGGGCCGCCATGCCTTCGCGCTTGGCTTGCTTGATCGCCAGTTCAGCGCCGATACCGGTCGGATCGTTGATCGCGAACACGGCATTAAGACCATCGTTTGATTGCAGAATATCTTTCATCGCAGCTGCACTGCGGTCCCGGGCGCCGCCACCTTCATATTCACCGACGATGTTAATCATTTTGATTGCGTTCGCGTTGTGAGCTTCAATCACTTCCACGAAGCCCTTCACTCGCAGTGTGCACGATTGTGCGGTCGCAAAGCCCAGGATGGCGACCTTGCCTCCCTGTGAACCCAATACTTCGATGATCGCCCTACCCGCTTCACGCCCACCACCCAGGTTGTCTGTCGCGATCTGAGTCACGATTTTGACGTTCGGTTCCAGACAAGGAATATCCACTGTAAACACGGGAATCCCAGCTGCATTCGCATCTTGAATTGCCGGCACGATCGACTTGGCATCTCTCGGGCTGACCACAATCGCAGCCACCTTACTGACGATGAAGTCTTTGACTTGGTTCGACTGTTTTGCGGCATCATTGTCGGCACTCAGCAAAATCGCATCGTAGCCATTCTTTTTCCCCTCAGCCTCGATATTGTCGGCGATGACCTTGAAGAACGGATTCTGCAACGTGAGCAGCGACACACCAATCGTCCCCTTCGCGGCAAACAACGGCTGGGTGAGTAAAATGGCAGTCAGGAGACGGACGAGAGATTTCATGCAGGAGATGAGTGTGCAATGAAACGCTAGGGGCATGCAATCCCATTCGTCATTCCATTTTGACACCACCTCACCCACGCACCATCTGCGCGGGTGCCTGCCACTGACCTCACTCTTGCCCTCGCTGCTGTGCCCGGATTGCCGGCGAAGGTGGCGCGTACGCTGGCGAAGGAGGGCATCAGCACGATGGCGGATGTGGTGTGGCATCTGCCATCGCGGCATGAGGACCGGCGGAGAATGGAGGCGCTGGCGTTTCAGGCGGCGCTGACGCCTTCGTGCCATCATGTGATCGTCACGAAGAGTGCGAACAAGTTCTTCGGTCGCGGCAAAGGCACCTTCGAGGCGGTGGTGCAGCAGGCGGGTGGATTGCTCGGCCAGCAGCTCACGCTGCGCTGGTGGAACATGCCGTGGCTGTCCAAATCGCTCGCCGAGGGCATGGAGCTGATCGTTTACGGCGTCATCAAGGACTTCAAAGGCTGCCTCTCCATCGTCCATCCCGAATACGAGATCATCAAAGGCGAAGACGACGAGTCCGCCACCATCCACACCGGCCGCATCACCCCGATCTACCGCCTGCGCGGCGGCATGACGCAAAAGGCGCTGCGCGTGGCCGCGTGGCATGTGCTCCAGCATCTGCCGCCCGATTTCATCGACGATCTGCTGCCGAAACCATCCGAGCAGGGCGAGTTCGCCGGCATGACGCGGGCGAAGGCGTTGCGCGAGGTGCATTTCGCGAGCAGCAACGAAGTTCTCGCCGTGGCGAGACGCTACCTGGCTCTCGAAGAATTCTACGGCTACCAACTCCGCGTGGCGCAACGACGTCGCCGCATGCTCGACGCGGGTGGACGAGCGCAAAAAGGCACCGGCGAGCTTCTTCGCGACTTTTTCGCCGAGCTGCCCTTCCAGCTCACCGAAGCTCAAAAACGCTGCCTAGATGAAATCCATCGCGACATGGCCTCCACCGCCCCGATGAACCGCCTGCTGCATGGCGATGTCGGCAGCGGAAAAACCGTGGTGGCCTTTGCCGCGATGCTCCGCGCCATCGAAAGCGGCGCCCAGGCCGTGCTCATGGCACCCACGCAGATCCTCGCCGAGCAACACGCCCGCACCGCCGCGAAGTGGCTGGAGCCGCTCGGCCTCAGCGTCACCCTCCTCACCAGTCAATCACGTCAGTCAGGTCCATCGAGTCAGTCCGACATCGTCATCGGCACCCACGCGCTTCTTTTCAATGACGAGCTGCTCTCCAACGCCGGCCTCATCGTCATCGACGAGCAGCACAAATTCGGCGTGGCGCAGCGGGCGAAGCTCATCCGCAAATCAGCCACGCCAGATGTGCTCGTGATGACCGCCACGCCCATTCCGCGCACCTTGACGCTCACCGTGTATGGCGATCTCGATGTTTCCACCATCGACCAGCGACCTCGCGATGGCGTGAAGATCATCACGAAGGTCCGCGCCCGCACCAAGCAGGCCGAGGCAGCGAAATTTCTGCGTGACCAGATCGAAGAAGGCCGCCAGGGCTACATCGTGTATCCGCTCATCGAGGAATCGGAGAAGGTGGATGCCGGCGCGGCCGTCAAAGGCCATGCCGAATGGTCCAAACTGCTCGCCCCGCTCGAAGTGGGCCTCTTGCATGGCAAACTCAGCCCCGAGGAGAAGGAGCATGTCATGAAGCGCTTCCGCGATGGGAAGCTCGATGCCCTCGTCTCCACCACCGTCATCGAGGTGGGCATCGACGTGCCGAATGCCACGGTGATGTTCATTCACGACGCGGGTCGCTTTGGCCTCGCTCAGCTTCATCAGCTCCGCGGCCGCATCGGTCGAGGTGCGCACACGAGCTACTGCGTGCTCTTCATCGATGACAAAGACGAGGAGAACAAAATGCGCCTCGCCATCATGGAGGAGACGAGCGACGGCTTTCAAATCGCCGAGGAAGACCTCAAGCGCCGCGGCCCCGGCGATGTGCTCGGCCATGCGCAAAGCGGCGAGGCTCCCCTGCTCTTCGGCGAGCTGCTGGCGGACACGCGCCTCGTCCGTCTCGCCCGCCAACTGGCCGATAAAACCCTCGAAGACGATCCCACGCTCTCCCGCCCGGCTCTCGCCGCCTTCCGCGATGCCATCGCCACTCCGGAGAAGGCGCAGGCAATGATGCAGTAAGGCTTACTTCACCTTCTTCGCCGCTTTGGGCTTCTCAGGCAGGCCCTGGCCGGGCTTGAGGTCGAGATTGGCCTTCATGTCTTCTTCCGTCACGGTCGAGGCCACGCCATCGACGGGGATCTTCGCCTTCGCAGTCCAAAGAATGGCGTTCAGCACGAGTTTGCGTTGGTCGTTGTTCGCCCAGCCTTGGTGGAAGTGACCGCCGGTGAAGCCGAAGCCGCGTCCGCCGTCCGCACGTTCGCAGGCCCAGGCGACGTGCTGCTTTTCTTTGTTCTTCACGGACTCACGCACGGCAGGATTGCCGCTGTGATGACCATCGGGACGGCTCATCGTCGAATCAGGGGCCACATCGCTGAGGATCGGCGTCACGCCTTCCATGCCCTTGCGGAAGCGCATGTAGAAGTACCATTCGTCGTTCGTGCCGAAGGGCTTCACGCCTTCGCTGATGGGATGCGCGGGCAGTTCTTTGAAGTTCGCGTCCCAATGTGGATTTACGCTCCAGTTGATTTCAAAGCAGCCACCCATCCAGTCGATGAACTCCTTGTTGCCCTTCTCGATGGTCGGCTCGACCGCGTAATGCAGCGTGAGGAAGCCACAGCCGCGCTTCATCTCCTTGTCGAGCTGCGCGAGGCGGCCTTCTTGCAAGGCGGGATGTCCGCCGCCGCCATCAGAGTAGATGACCACCGTGTCGGCTTTGGAGAGTTCTTCCTGCGAAGGCCATTCGCCGTTGAGGTGATACTTGATGTCCACCTGATCGGCCGCGCCTTGTTCGAGGCACTTTTTGAGAAGCTGGATGCCCGCGTTGTGCTCATGCTGTCCGGGACCGTGCGAGGGCTTCCCTGCGATCATGACGATGTTCTTTTTGTCCGCGGAAAACGCGGAACCGGCGAGGGAAACGAGGACGAGGAGGGAAAGCAGGCGCTTCATGGTGGAGGTGAGGGTGACTCAAACGACCGGCCGCATCCAGCCATTTCATCGACCTGAGCGGTAAGCAATGCGTCAGCAAAGTAGCCATCTCGCTCCGTCGAGATGAGCGGGCGGCTCTCGCTGCATCGTTCACGCTGGGGCTTCTGGCACGCCTTTCGCTCATGCAAAGGCTCTGCCCGACCTGAATGCCCCTCGATCGCAACCGCCCGAAGTCCAACCTGCTCTACGCCATGCTGTTTGTGGGCGTGGTGCTGGTCGTGTTCACGGTGGGCTACCGGCTGGCGGGCTGGTCGTGGAGCGATGCGCTCTACATGGTGGTCATCACGGCGTTTAGCGTCGGTTTTGGCGAGGTGGTGCCCATCACGGACCCGTGGCTGCGGGCGTGGACCATCGCGCTGATCCTCTTTGGCTGCACCAGCATCATTTTTGTCACCGGCACGCTCGTGCAGTGGCTGACGGAAGCCCAAATACAACGCGCCCTCGGAGGCAAACGCATGGAAAACGAAATCGAGAAACTCACCCATCATGCCATCATCTGCGGTTTTGGCCGCATCGGCAAAATGATCGCCGCGCAGCTCCAGGCGGGCGGCATTCCCTTTGTCATCGTCGATCAGGCGGCGGACCGCGTGGCGGAGGTGCGGGACGCGGGTTTCCTCACGCTGCAAGGCGAAGCCACCGATGAGGCCGTGCTGAAGGCCGCAGGCATCGCCCGCGCTCGCGTGCTGGCCACTGTTTTGCCCAACGATGCCGCGAATGTCTTCATCACGCTGAGCGCTCGAAACATGAACCCGCGCATCCAGATCATCGCCCGCGGCGAGGTGCCCTCCACCGAGCGGAAGCTGCTGCAAGCCGGTGCGAACCGCGTGGTGCTGCCCGCGCACATCGGGGCCGACCGCATCGCGCATCTCATCCTGCATCCGAATGCCCGCGAGCTGCTCGGCACGCAGACGAAGTCGCGTGTCGAATTCGAGCATCACCTCACCGAGCTCGGGCTCGACATGGAGGAAATCGAAATCGCCGCCGATTCGCCGCTGGCGCACAAACGCATCCAGGAGATCGAGCAGGAAGCCGCGGGCCGCCTGCTGGCCCTCGCCATCATTCGCAAAGAAGGCGGCACCGATTTGAATCCCACGCCGACTTCGATGCTGATGCCCGGGGATGCGCTGGTGGTGATGAAGAGAGCGGCAAGGAAATGACGAAACCAGAATGGCGAATGAGGAATGAGGCAGCGAGCGGCCGCCTCATTCGTCCTTCCTCATTCTGGTTTCGTCATTTTCCCCTCCGAATGGCTCGCCTTCTGCACGCATGAGCGCCGCATGACCAAACCTCCAGACCGACAGTTCGACGTGGCCATCATCGGCGGAGGGTTTGCGGGCGTGTATTGTGCTCGCGAGTTGCTCGCCCGCACGGAGGGCACCGGGCTGCGTGTTGTCGTCATCGCGAATGAGAACCACATGGTCTTTCAGCCCATGCTGCCGGAGGTCGTCGGTGGATCGCTCTCGGCGCAGCATGTGGTCAATCCCATCCGCATGATCTGCCGTGGCGCGGAGGTGCTGAAAGGCGAGGTCACGCACATCGACCTCGCGGCGGGCATCGTCACGCTCGATGGCGGCAGCGCCACGCCGCAGTTCACGGTGAGTTTTAAGCACCTCATGCTCTCGCCCGGCGCGGGCGTCGATCTCAGCCGCATCCCCGGCATGGCCGAGCACGCGTTTCAGATGCGCAATGTGGGCGATGCCATGAAACTCCGCGCCGCCATCATCAGCCGCATGGAGGAGGCGAATCTCCTCACCAAGCCCCCGCAGCGCAAAAACCTCCTCAGCTTCATCGTCGTCGGCGGTGGCTACTCCGGCGTCGAGACCGCCGGCCAGATCCAGGACCTCATCGCCGGCGTGAGCCGCTTTTATGAAAACATCCTGCCTGGCGAGGCCAGCGTCACCCTCGTGCACAGCGGCGAGCGATTGCTCGGCATGCTCAGCGCCAGCCTGGGAGACTACACCGGCACCTGCCTCACGAAGATGGGCGTCAAAATCGTCTTCAAATGCCGCGTGCGAGCCGTCACCGCCAGCACCGTGCAGCTCAGCGATGGCGTCAGCCTGCCCGCCAGCCTCGTCGTCTGCACCGTCGGCAATGCGCCGCATCCCATGCTCACCAGCCTCGGTGCCTGCGGAGCGCTGTCGCTCGAGCGTGGCAAGGTCATCGTCGATGCCACCGGCCTCGCGAAAGGCCTCAGCAATGTGTGGTCCGCGGGCGATTGCGCCGCGTATCCGAAAAGCGATGGCGGCCTCTGCCCCGAGACCGCGCAGTTTGCCATGCGCCAGGGCGCCCTCGTCGGCAAAAACATCGCCGCCACCTTCGCTGGCAAAAAATTGAAGCCCTTCACCTTCACCGGCCTCGGCGAGCTCGCCACCATCGGCCATCGCAAAGCCGTCGCGCAGATCCTTGGCATGCGTTTCTCCGGTCTCATCGCGTGGTTTATGTGGCGCAGCATCTACCTCATGAAATTGCCCGGCCTCGACCGCAAACTCCGCGTCATGGCCGAGTGGACCTTCGAGCTTTTCTTCCCCCGCGACATCAATCTCCTCACGCCCTCGTTTTCATCCCCACTCGGCGAGATGCACCTCGAGAGCGGCGACACGCTCTTCCGCTCCGGCGAGCCCGCCCGCAGCCTTTACGCCGTCAAAAAAGGCCGCGTGAACATCACCGATGCCAAAGGCGAACTCGTGAAGTCCGCCGGCCCCGGCGAGCACTTCGGCGAGCGTGCGCTGCTCGGCGATGGCATGTGGCGCTTCGACGCCATCGCCACCGAGCCCAGCGAACTCGTCGCCATCGACGGCGGCACCTTCAAAACCCTCGTCAAAAGCATCGGCAGCCTCGACACCCTCTTCCGCAGCACCGCGCAGCAATATCACCTGCCCGAAGAGATCCAAAAAAGCGTCGCCGCCATCCCCGAGGCCACCCGCCACGCCACCGCGGGCGATGTCATGACGCGCAGCGTCGCCTCGCTCGATGCCGCCAGCAGCGTGCAGGACGCCGTCGCGGAATTCCAAGCCCACCCGCACAGCACCTATCCCGTCACCGAGCACGGCAAAGTCATCGGTCTCCTCCGTCGCAGCATCTGCTACGAATGGCTCAAAAACCGCGGCCTCACCTGCGCCGATAAATTGAGCGCCCTCCCCCTCGCCAAGCCCTTCCTCATCCCGCCCGAAACCCCCGTCCCCGACCTCGTCGAGACCCTCATGCGCAGCGCCGTCAGCAAAGCCCTCGTCGTCGATGCCGATCAGAAACTCCTCGGCATCGTCACGCTATTTGATTTGCTCAAAAGCGGTCGATAAGAAAGTGGAACAGGTTTTTAACCTGTTCATTCAGCGCCACCGAACAAGCCGACAGGTTTCAAACCTGTCCCACTTTCTCTCCGCACCCCGCGCCACGCCAGCAAGCCGCAAAGGCCAAAGCCGAACGCATTCAGCGTCCCATGGATCATCCACATCTGCGGCATCGTCAGCGCCCAATTCGGCACCACATGCCTCAAACCGAATCCCATCGCCAAAATCATCGCGGAGAGAAGGGAGGCACCTGAGATCACAAAACCTAGTCGTGGGAGCACCGAGTGCTGCTTTTCCATGCCTCGCCGAATCTGCGAAACCGCCACACCCAGCGCCCCCAGCACCAAAACCGTCACGCCAAACGGCTCTACAAACCGCAACACGCCAAAGTGCGTGCAAGTAATGCCCGCAGCCACCAGCGGCACACCGGCCAGGATCGCCACGCATGAAAAACGCGTCCAACATCCCGGTGCCGCCTTCGCATTCAGCCCCGCCATGAGAGGCAGCGTGAACCCCGCATGGTGAAAATGTGCGGCGGTGAGCAGCACGATCAGCGGATCAAAGTTCCAGGGCGTCCAGTTTGCTCGTTGTGCGACGAGCCATGCGGCTCCGATGGCGGGGAAGATGAACGCAAAGTCGAAACACAGCTGCCCCGGCGTCTTGGTCGGAAGATGTCGCCAGCTCAGCATCACGTCGAATACAACAGCCAACCGGATGATGAACCATGGCACGGCATACGCGGCCATAACAATTGAAGGTGGGTTCATAAAGCTGATCGCGAGCAGTGTGACCGCGATGGTATGCGGAGCCGCCATCTTGCTCCAGTCTGCTTTCCCTAGCCGGTGTCGCTCACCGATTCGAATCAGCAACAAGGGTGAAAGCATGAGCAACGCGACCACCCAAGGCGAGATTTGGATTCGGGTATCCCACAGCCACGCTAGGAACGTCCAAAGCGCCAGACCGCCAAGGACTTCGACACCAAACCATTTTTCGGCGTTTCGTGATTCAGCATTCATGTTGTATCCTCCTCTGCGAATCCCGCACAAAGCGACACTGCCACCATCGTGCCAGCGGAAACCCAAGCCATGCCATCCAATGCCGTGGATGCGAAAACGCCCGGATCACATACCACACGCTGCCATCGGACCGTTGTTCGACGCAGAACATCTCCTCGCCGCACTCCGCATGCTCCGGCAGCGTGCCGTAAACAAAACCATGCGTCGTCGCCGAGTCGCAGCGACGCAGGATACGGCACGGATTCACCCACCACAGGCCGCAGATGCGCACCATCATCGCCACCACGTCACCGGGCTGTTGTCGGCTTCTTCCAAGCTCGATTTCACCGCAGAGGGGCAAAGAGGCAGAGGACGCAGAGATTTTGATCGGTTCCAATCTCTGCGTCCTTTGCTCCTCCGCCCCTTTGCGGCCAAACAAGCCTTCCTGAGCGTCCTCACGCGCCACCTCCGCCCATTCAGGAAACATCACCCACGCATCCAGCGCCTCGCAGGCCTTCCGCCAAGCCTCTTCGCCACTTCCCAACCGCACCGCATGCTCATCGGCGATGAATCCGTGGCCGCCTTTTTCCAAAAGGCGAGCCCCATAGCTCAACGGCGATTCCTTCCACGACTCCAGCAGCTCACGGAGTCGCTCGGGCGAGGGTTTGCGCAGCGAAGGCATTCGCCAGCATTTCACGGCCACCGCGATCGTGGAAGGCCAAAGTGCATCTTTGTGTTTCACGACTTCCGAATCTTTTGCTTCTTTCGATACCTTCGACCATTCATCGCCCATGCCCGCCCCCCTTCGCGCCGCCATCTTCGACTTCGACGGCCTCATCGTTGACACTGAAAGCACCGGTTACCACACCTGGAGAGAAATCTTTGCCGAGCACGGCCACGAGCTCCCTGTAGAAACCTACGCGCAGGTCGTCGGCACCGACTTCAACACCAGCTATGACCCGCGACGCGATCTCGAAGAACGCACCGGCCGTGCTTTCGATTGGGAGGCCGTCGAAATCGCTCGCAAGACACGCGAGCGCGAGTTGCGCAAGCACTTGCACCTTCTTCCTGGCGTCGCCGATCTCCTTCAAGAAGCCGATGCCCTCGGCCTGCGCATCGCCATCGCCTCCAGCAGCCCGCGCACGTGGATTGATTCGTGGATGGACCAGCTCGGCCTGCACGATCACTTCCATCACATCTCGACCGTCGATGACACCGGCAAGGTGAAGCCCGATCCTTCACTCTTCCTGCACGCCGCCGAAAAACTCGGCGTCTCGACCGATGAAGCCGTCATTTTCGAGGACTCTCTCAACGGCCTCCGCGCCGCCCTCGCTGCTGGCATCCGCTGCGTCGTCGCCCCCGGCCCGATGACTCGCCACCTTGATTTCGAAGGCGCGTGGAAGCGCGTCGAGTCGCTCGCGCACATCACCATTAAAGAACTCATGTCATGAAGACGCTCGCCATGCTCGTGTTTGCCGCCGCCACACTCCACGCGGCCGATCCAGCATGGCTCAGGACCGGCGAATTCCGTTGGAAGAGCACCCCGCCTCTCATCACACCGGCGGAAAACGCCGAGGATCCGGATGTGGCGCTCAAAGATCCCACGATGGTGTTTCACGACGGGAAATGGCATCTCTTCGCCACGCACCGCCGTGCCTCGGGGAAGGTGGACATGCAATACCTCAGCTTCGCCGACTGGAAGGACGCGGACAAAGCCCCGCGCCACACGCTCGACTTCCACGATCAATACCACTGCGCCCCGCAGGTCTTCTTTTTCTCCCCGCATCAGAAGTGGTATCTCATCTACCAGCTCGCCGATGAGAAGAAGGCGCTCAAGTTTGCCCCCTACTTCTCCACCACCACGACCATCGCCGACCCCAAGTCGTGGACCAAGCCGCAGCCGATGATCGAAACGCTGCCCGAAGGCGGGACGAAGACCAAGTGGATCGACTTCTGGGTCATCTGCGATGCCACCAAGGCCCATCTTTTCTACACCAGTGACGACGGCCACTTCTGGCGACGCGAAACGACGAAGCAAAACTTCCCGCTCGGCTGGTCAAAGCCCGAACTCCTGCTCAAAGACACCAAAGAGGCCCTCTTCGAAGCCTCCTGCACCTACAAGCTCAAAGGCCGCGATCAATACCTCACCATCATCGAGGCGCTCGGGGCAGGTCATCGCTACTACAAAGCCTGGCTCGCCGACAAAATCGAAGGCCCATGGAAACCGCTCGCCACCACTCGCGAAAAGCCCTTCGCCGCCACCGAGCAGATCACGCCACCCGTCGATTGGACCACCAGCATCAGCCACGGCGAACTCATCCGCTCCTCCAACGACGAAACCCTCGAAATCGACCCCGCAGACCTCCGCTTTGTCTTCCAAGGCGTCGATGAACCCGGCTACAAAGCCCCCAAATACGGCAGCATCCCGTGGAAGATCGGAATCCTGGATCTTCGCTGAGCCGTCGCCCCAACCCTTCGGTCCATTCCGTCTCTTCAGTCCTTTTTGACCGCGTTCACTACATTTGTAGTTGATATTTCACGACAAATGTAGTGAAATGCATTTAATTCAGAAAATCATGCCTGCCGCACCTGACATCTCCGACTCCGAATGGGCCATCATGGAGGCTCTTTGGGAATCCTCGCCGCAAACCGCCTCCGAGGTCACGAAGACGCTCCGCGCCTCGATGAACTGGGCAGAAAACACCGTCCGCACGCTGCTCACCCGCCTCGTCGAGAAAGGCGCACTTAAAACCGCCGAGAACGCCAGCGGCACCCGCACCTTCATTCCGGCCGTGAAACGCGAGGCCTGCGTGCGGGCCGAAAGCCAGTCCTTCCTCGACCGCGTCTTCGGCGGTGCCGCGAAACCGCTGCTCGTCCACTTCGCGCAGAACAGCAAACTCAGCCCCGATGAGATCAAAGAGCTCAAAAAGCTCCTCGATCAGCAATTGAATTCCTAACTCGCCGCTCATGAACTCACTGACTGCTCTCTTCGATTGGCTTCTCAACGCCAGCTTTCGCGCCTCGGTGCTCGTCTTGGTTGTGCTTGCGATCCAGTGGGCGTTTCGCCGGCAGCTCGCCGCGCGTGCTCGCTATGCCTTGTGGCTTCCCGTGCTCATCGTTCTGCTCACGCCCGTGCTGCCGCAGAGCCGCTGGAGCATCGAAAATGTCTTCAAAGCATCTGAGAAGCCTGTTTCGATGCCGCTGATCGTCCAAACTGCTCCAATGACGGTTTCCGCGCCGATCACTGAAAACATCACTCCAGTCTCCACACCGCTCGATTGGTCAAAAATCGGCCTCGCCGCGTGGATGGGCAGCGCGATGGCCTTCTTGCTTATCGCAGGCTTTTCGTTCTTCCGCACCCTGCGAAGCTTTCAGCGTTCTCGCCTGCCTTTGAGTGAGGAATGGAATGCGCAGGTCGCTCAACTGGCTCGCGAGATCGGTTTGCCGCGTGCGCCGAGAATTTGGATCAGCAGCGCGGTGACGAGTCCGGCTGTCACTGGCGTGCTGCGGCCTGTTTTGCTGTTGCCAGCAGGCTTCGAGCAGGACTTCACGCAAGGTCTTGCC
>CALMTT010000560.1 GCA_937872615.1 uncultured Verrucomicrobiaceae bacterium
AAGGCCTCCGTCTGCATGTGGTCGGCGTAACCGCGAAAGCTCTTGTTCCGCCAGCCGCCGTTCGGCGAATCCTTGCGGGAATGCCGCAGGCCTCCCAGCGCGGGCATGGGCAGGTAGGCGATGCTGGAGGCTGCGAGGCTTCCGCCGAGCACGTCGCTGTTGAACTGCGGATTGTGCCGCGACTTCGGCACGGTGCGGATGTCCGCGAGTTGCTTGATGGCATAGGTGTCCAGCAAGGAGGCGAATTTGTCGATCGGCAGGGTCGAATGGCCGACGGTGAAGATCGTGCCCTGCGGCCAGTGTTCGTCTCGCGGTGCGGGATGCAGGCTCATGAGTGATCGTGGTTCAAAGGCCGCCGAAATGCGTGCGAAAACTCACTTCGCTGGTTTCGGGTGCTTTTGCCCGATGGCCTTGAGGCCGCCGATGGCGAAGTCGAAAAGATGCGCCGCCAATGTCTCGGGCGGGGTGCGGTCGATCGCATCGGCGAGGAAGGGCGCGTTGCGTCCCACGACGAGCATCATGGCACAGGGGGCCGCGACGCTGATCGCGCAACGGAACAGCGCGGGATCATCCGGCGGGATCGCGGTGATCTCGCTGAGGATGCCGATGACGACGCGGAACTTCGGGAAGATCTCGTTTTGCTGGAGGATTTGCAGATGGGAGGTGGGGGACATCAGTTCCCGCCCCAGCACGCGGATATGCCAGCTTTGCTTGCTGGTCGCGGCTACGACCATGCCTGCGATGATTTTTTTCAACTTGTCGCGAGCGGGCAGCTTAGCGGCACTCAGTTCCTCCAAGGTCTCCATGCTGATGAAGTGCCGATGGGCCTCCGCCAGCACCGCCTGATACAGGCCGCCACGGCTGCCGAAGTGATAATTGATCGAGGCGAGGTCCACGCCGGACTGGGCGGCGATGGCCTTGCTGCTGGTCTCGGCAAAGCCCGACGCGGCGAAAAGCTCGCCGGCTGTCTCCAAAATGCGCGTGGAGGTGGCTTCGCCGTCGGTGCGGGAGGCGCGAGGGGCTTGGGTTTTTGGTTTGGCGGGCATGATGAGGTGGGGAATTTCGTTTGACTCTAAATTGGTTTTAAATTAAATTCACTTTAAACTAAGACGGCGGCAGAGATTTTCTCTCCGCTCCATTTCCAAGCTCAATCCCATGAAAAAGACTCTTTTTGCTGCTGTGCTGGCCCTCGCGGCCACGGGCGCCGGCTGGTACTGGTGGAACGAACACGAAGCCCGGCCTGCACCGACTGAACTGGTCCTCTATGGCAATGTGGACATCCGGCAGATCTCGCTGGCTTTCGATGGCAGCGGTAGGATCACCGAGTTGTGCGCGGAGGAGGGCGACTCGGTCAAAGCTGGCGCGGTGCTGGGCCGGCTGGACACGCGGACGCTCGAATTGCAGGCCCGGCAGGCGGCGGCCACCGCGGAGGCTCAGCGCCAGACGCTGCTGCGGTTGCGCCACGGCTCGCGCCCGGAGGAGCTGGCGGAAACTCGCTCGCGACTGGCATCGGCGCAGTCGGACGTGCAGCGGGCCGAGCAGGAACTCTCGCGCATGACCCTGCTTCTGGAAAGCCGTGCGGTGAGCGCACAGGATGTCGATCGGGCACGCAACGTCACCGAAGTGGCGAAAGCCAAGGTCGAAGAGATGCGTGCCTCGCTGCGGCTGGCCGAGCTGGGACCGCGTGAGGAAGAGGTGGCCGGAGCCGAAGCTCAATTCAAGGCCGCCGAGGTCCAAGTGGCCCTGCTGCGGCATCAGATCGACCTGGGCACGTTGCGTGCGCCGACCGATGCGGTGGTGCGTTCGCGTCTCCTCGAACCGGGCGACATGGCCACCTCGCAAAAGCCCGTGTTCGCACTCGCGCTGACCCGGCCGAAGTGGATTCGCGTTTATGTCCACGAGTCCGACCTCGGCAAAGTCCAGCCCGGCATGAAAGCCAAAGTCCTAACCGACAGCCAACCCGACCAGCCGGTCGTCGGCACGGTGGGCTACATCTCATCGGTCGCTGAGTTCACTCCCAAAGCGGTGCAGACTGAGGAACTGCGCACCAGCCTGGTTTATGAGGTGCGCGTCATCGTCGAAGACGACGCCAACGTCCTCCGCCTCGGTCAGCCCGCCACCGTCCACCTGCCGATCCTCGCCAAGCCGTGAACGAGTCCGCCACCGTCATCGTCGAGGACCTGCGGAAGACTTTCGTGGGGCCTGATGGAAAACCTTTCGCCGCCATCGACCGTGTCTCGATGAGCGTGCGTGCCGGAGAACTGACCGCGCTGGTCGGCCCCGATGGAGCGGGCAAAACGACGCTCATCCGCATGATGGCGGGCTTGTTGAAACCGGACTCCGGTTCGCTGCGGGTGCTCGGCATCGACGTCGCCGCCCATCCGCAGCCGGTGCAGGACCGCATCAGCTACATGCCGCAGCGTTTCGGCCTGTATGAGGACTTGAGCGTGCAGGAAAATCTCGATCTCTACGCCGATCTCCACGGAGTGCCGATGGAGCAGCGGCGTGAGCGTTTCACGCGCATGTTGGAGATGACGGACATGGCGCGGTTCACAGATCGCCCGGCAGGAAAACTCTCCGGCGGCATGAAGCAGAAGCTCGGACTCGCCTGCACGCTGGTGCGCTCCCCGGATCTGCTGATTCTCGATGAACCGAGCGTCGGCGTCGATCCGCTGTCGCGTCGCGATCTGTGGAAGATCGTGCAACAGCTCGTCGATCAGGAAAAGCTGAGCGTCGTCGTCAGCACCGCCTACATGGACGAGGCCGAGCGCTGCGGACAGGTCTTCGTGTTCGATCAAGGCCGGCTGCTGGCGGAGGGAACTCCGGCGGAACTGCGAAAACGCGCCCACGGCCTCACTTTCGTCGCCAAACCTCCCCACGGCCTGCCGGCACGCGAGTTACAGGCCAGATTGATCGACAAGCCGGATCTCATCATCGACGCGGTGCCCAGCGGTGGCAGCGTCCGCTTCATCCGCCGCGCTGGAGTGGCGCAATCCGCCCTCGACGAGCTGCTGCACGATGCTCCCTGCCAACCGCGCCCCGAGGAACTGGAAGACGCCTTCATGATGATGCTGCGGCAACGCGAGGAGGAAGAAGGCAAAGCGAAGTCGAAGCCCGCCGAGGACACCCTTTCCACCATCGCCGAAGGCCCGAAGGACAAGCCCGTGATCGTCGTGCACGATCTGGTGCGGAAGTTCGGCGACTTCACCGCCGTGGCCAGCACCTCCTTCGAGGTCGCTCGCGGTGAGATCTTCGGATTGCTCGGCCCGAACGGAGCAGGGAAGACCACCACCTTCCGCATGCTCTGCGGACTGCTGCCCGCCACCAGCGGCCATCTCGAAGTGGCGGGGCGCAATCTCCGCACCGCCCGTGCCGAGGCCCGAGGCCGCATCGGCTATGTCGCGCAGAAATTCGCGCTCTACGGCAACCTCAGCGTGCGGGAAAATCTCGAGTTCTTCGGCGGCGCCTACGGCTTGCGAGGCAAGGCGCTCAAGTTACGCATCGCCGCCTCGCTGGAGCAGTTCGAACTCGATCCATCGGCGCAGAGCGGCATCCTGCCCGCCGGTTACAAGCAGCGTCTCGCCATGGCCACCGGCCTGCTGCACGAGCCGGAGATCCTTTTCCTCGACGAACCGACCAGCGGCATCGACCCGCTCGCCCGCCGCGCTTTTTGGAGAACCATCACCGCTCTCGCGAAGCACGGCGTCACGATCATCGTCACCACGCACTTCATGGAGGAGGCCGAATACTGCGACCGCATCGCCATCCAGGACGCCGGGCGCATGGTCGCGCTCGGCACGCCCCGGCAGGTCCGCGAACAAGCCGCCGACTCCGGCGCGAAGGACATGAACAGCGCCTTCATCGCCATCGTCGAGCGTGGCCGCGCCCAGCACGAACACCAGGGAGGCAAATCATGAGCGCATCCGGTTTCGCCACGCGACTCATCGCCCTCACACGCAAAGAAACGCGCCAGATGATGCGTGATCGCAGCAATCTCGTCGTCGGCCTGCTGCTCCCCGTCGTGTTGATCCTGCTGTTCGGTTACGGCCTCTCTTTTGACGTGAAAAATGCCCGCGTCACCGTCGTGCTCGAAGACAGCTCCCCGATTGCACGCGATGCCGTGGCCGGACTGCATCGCTCCGAATATCTCGCGCCCGTGCTGGCCGCCAACATGCACGAAGCCCAGCAGATGATGCGTGCCGGCCAGACCGATGCCATCCTGCGCGTGCCAGTCGATTTTTCCCGCCAGTTGGCCGCTGGCAAGGGCCGGGTGCAACTGCTGCTCAACGGCGTCGATTCCACCACCGCCTCGACCCTCGAAGGCTACGTCAACGGAGCGCTCGCCATCCCCGCCCAGCAACAAGGCGACCGCGCCGGCAACAAGGACACCGGAGTCGCCCGTGTCGTCATCGCGCAGCGCATGTGGTTCAACGAGCCGGGGGAAAGCACCTGGTATTTCGTGCCGGGACTGATCGTGCTCGTGATGACGCTCATCGGCGCGTTTTTGACCTCCCTGCTCATCGCCCGCGAATGGGAACGCGGCACGCTCGAATCACTCTTCGTCACGCCGGTGCGGCCGCTGGAGCTGGTGCTGTCCAAGCTCGCGCCCTACGTCGTCATCGGTTTCATCGACCTCGTCATGTGCCTGCTCGCGGCGAAATATCTCTTCCGCGTGCCCATGCTCGGCTCACTCTGGATCATCATCGGCTCGTCCATGCTTTATCTGATGGTGTCGCTCGCGCTCGGCCTCTTCATCTCGGGTGCGATGAAAAATCAGTTCGCTGCGAGCCAGATGGCGCTGCTCACGAGCTTCATGCCCGCCATGATGCTCTCCGGCTTCATCTTCGACCTGCGCAACGTGCCCGTCGTCATCCAGATCGTCAGCAATCTGCTCCCGGCCACGCATTTCATGTCCCTCATCAAGACCCTCTTCATGGCGGGCGACTACTGGCCGGACATCCTGAAAAGCTGCGCCATCCTCGCGCTCTACGCCCTCGTGCTGATCGCCGCCACCTGCCGCAAACTGCGCAAAACCCTCGACTGACCCGGCCATGAAAACCCTCGTCGATTACCTCTCGAAAATCCGCACGCTGTTCCGCAAGGAAATGCTCGCGCTGGTCAAAGACCCCGCCAACCGCGCCCTCCTCATCGTCCCCGCCCTCATGCAGGCCCTGCTCTACGGCTACGGCGCCACCTACGACCTCACCAACGTCCCCTACGCCGTGCTCGATCAAAGCCGCGCCGCCGCCTCCACCGAACTCATCGCCCGGCTCGATGGAACCGGCGTCTTCCATCGCGTCGCGACGCTCACATCCTCAAATCAAATCGCCGACGTGATCGACCGCAGCGCGGCCCTGCTCGTCGTCAGCATTCCCTCCGATTTCGAGTCAAGACTGGCCTCCAGGCAGCAAGCGCCCCTGCAAATCATCCTCGACGGCCGCAACTCCGCCACCGCAGCCACCGCCGCATCCTATGTGAGCTCCATTGTCGCCTCCTACAATCAATCGCTCGGCAACGCGTCCGCCATCAGCGTGGAGCGCCGCTCGTGGTTCAATCCGAACTTCGAATCCCGCTGGAACATGATGCCCGGCCTCATCGCCGCCCTCAGCATGATTCAAACGCTCATGCTCGCTGCCCTCTCAGTCGCCCGCGAGCGTGAGCAGGGCACCTTCGACCAATTGCTCGTCACGCCCTTCACGCCCCTTCAGATCCTCATCGGCAAAGCGCTGCCATCCATCCTCGTCGGACTGATTCAGTCCACCGTCATCTTTTTGATCATCCTGTTCTGGTTTCAGATCCCGATGAACGGCTCCGTCTGGCTGCTTTATCTGTCGCTCCTCACCTTCACCACCTCGTCCGTCGGCATCGGGCTGTCCATCTCCGCCGTGGCCTTGAACATGCAGCAGGCCATGCTCTACACCTTCATGCTGATCATGCCGTTGATGCTGCTCTCCGGCCTGCTCACGCCCGTTCGCAACATGCCCGCGATCCTGCAAATCGCCACCTACGCCAACCCGCTCCGTTTCGGCATCGACACCGTCCGCCGCGTCTATCTCGAAGGCGCCGCCTTTCACGACGTCGCCTTCAATTTCATCCCCCTGCTGATCATCGGAGCCATTTGGAAATGGGAATGGCAGGAAACAGGTTCCGTTTGTCCAAGTAGGCCGATCCTCTAGAGTACCTCCTGCTGCCAACGCCCATGTCTGATGAACCCGAGACGACAGAACACCGAGTATCAGAGCATCATCGGAGGCGATGGCGTATAATTTGTGATCTGGAAGTACCGCGCCATCCAG